>DASUFH010000060.1:0-15991 GCA_036274645.1 Terriglobia bacterium | reverse complement strand
GGACGCGGGGCCGGCGGTGGCGCGGGTCGTGGCGCGGGCGGCCCGGGCGCGGGACCTGGAGCCGGGGCCGGCGGCGGAGCGGGAGCTGGTGGCCGTGGTGGCCGTGGAGGCGCGGGTCGTGGCGGCGGTGGAGCCGGCGCGGGGGCCGGTGGAAACAACTTCGCTGCTCAGGGTGGACGTGGCGGCGGTGGGGCCGGAGCCCCTGCGGCAGCCGCATCCAATGACTGGCGCGTACACCTGGAAGCGGACGGCAAAGACTCCAAAGGCGCTCCGGTACACTATGTGATCGACGGCACGATCGAAAATGTCGGCCTGGCCAATCGTACGATCGTGGGAACCTGGATGGAAGGCAGCGAAAAAGGCGAACTGCGGATGACTCGCCAATAGTTATCCCGCTCGGAACGCGCTACCGAACGCAAGCCGCTCAAGGGAATCCTGCCCAGGTGGGATTCCCAAAATCGTTCATTCGCTCTATGCTTACGGCTTCGCGCGCTCTATGCTACGGCTTCGCGGGACCTCCCGTTTGAGAAGTTCATGCCTGTCTTTTTGGAATTTGTGTCGCCATGTCATCAACCGTAAAGCAAGACCGCCAGCAGGCGGAAATACTGAGAATCGTTAACGATCTCAAGGATAAGGCCGGGGCCCTGATACCCATTCTGCACGGTATCCAGGACTCCATGGGGTACGTTCCGCCGGAAGCCGTACCGATCATCGCCCATGAACTCAACCTGACGCGCGCGGAAGTCCACGGTGTGGTGACCTTCTATCATGACTTCCGCTCGGAGGCCCCGGGACGCCATGTCGTCCGCGTCTGTCAGGCCGAATCCTGCCAGGCTCTCGGCGGCGTCGCGTTGACGGAATACGTCAAGAAACGCCTGGGGGTGGATTTCCACGGCACGACGACGGACCGGTCGGTCACTCTCGAACCGGTGTACTGCCTCGGCAACTGCGCCTGCTCCCCCGCGGTCATGGTCGATGGCGATGTCTTCGGCCGCGTCACCGTGGACCGGTTCGAAGAAATTCTCAAGGAATCCGAGGCCAAGGGATGAAGACTGCCGTTTACGTTCCTCAAGATTCAAGCGCCCTTTCACTGGGGGCGGAGGCTGTCGCCCGGGCCATCCAGGTCGAAGCGGCCCGGCGTGGTGAAGAGGTCAGCGTTATCCGCAACGGATCCCGGGGCATGTACTGGCTTGAGCCCCTGGTCGAGGTGGCCACACCCGCGGGCCGCGTGGCGTATGGGCCGGTTTCGTCCAAAGACGTCCACGGCTTATTTGATGCCGGCTTCCTCCAGGGGGGAAAGCACGCGCTGTCCCTCGGTCCGACCGAGGAGATTCCTTACTTCAAGAAACAGGAGCGTCTGACCTTTGCGCGGGTGGGCGTGGTCGATCCGCGCTCGCTGGAGGACTACAAAGCGCACGGCGGCTACCTGGGCCTGGCCAACGCCGTCAGCATGAAAGGCGCGGACATCATCCAGCAGGTCCTGGATTCCGGCTTGCGTGGCCGGGGTGGCGCGGCGTTTCCGACCGGCATCAAGTGGAAGACTGCGTTCGATGCGCCGTCCGACCAGAAATATATCGTCTGCAATGCGGACGAAGGCGATTCCGGAACCTTCTCCGACCGGATGCTGATGGAGGGTGATCCCTTCACGTTGATCGAGGGAATGACGATCGCCGGACTGTCCATTAACGCCAGTCACGGCTTCATTTACCTGCGATCCGAATATCCCCACGCCGAACGCGCGCTGCTGGCGGCAATCGACTCCGCCTACAAGGCCGGGTATCTCGGCGCGGACGTCCTGGGGAGCGGCAAGACGTTCCATCTGGAGCTGCGCCGCGGCGCCGGCGCCTACATTTGCGGAGAAGAAACGGCGCTGCTCGAAAGCCTTGAGGGCAAACGCGGAATCATCCGTTACCGGCCTCCTCTTCCCGCCGTTGAAGGTCTTTTCGGCCGGCCGACGATTCTCAACAACGTGATTTCGCTGGCGTCCGTGCCGATAATCTTCGACAAAGGCGCGGCCTTCTACAAGAATTTCGGCATGGGACGTTCCCGTGGAACGCTGCCGTTCCAGCTGGCCGGCAACATCAAATATGGCGGCCTGGTGGAGAAGGCTTTCGGCCTGACCCTCCGCCAGCTCCTGTACGATTTCGGCGGCGGGAGCCTGACCGGAAAGCCGATCCGCGCGGTCCAGGTGGGGGGGCCCCTTGGCGCTTATATTCCGGAGTCGCTCTTCGATACGCCCCTGGATTATGAGGCGTTTACAGGTATTCGCTCAATGATCGGGCATGGCGGCGCAGTGGTCTTCGACGATACAGTCGACATGGCCCGAATGGCTCGCTTCGCCATGGAATTCTGCGCCAAGGAATCCTGCGGCAAATGCACTCCTTGCCGGATCGGCTCGACGCGTGGCGTCGAGGTGATGGACAAGATCATTCAGGATCGTCATCGTGAAGCGAACCTGCATCTTCTGCGCGATCTGTGCGACGTGATGCTCAACGGTTCGCTGTGCGGGCTGGGCGGGCTGATCCCCTACCCGGTGCTGAGCGCGATGAGGCATTTTCCCAAGGACTTTGGAATCAAAGACGTGAAAGAATTGCAGCTGGTCTAGCTGCCCGTGGCAGAAATGAACGATACCGCCGGAAACATGGGTCAGGTCCTTGACCGGCCCCTGTAGCCGGGAACGCCCTAAGGAGAGCTGTTATGCGATCGATTACCGACCGTGATTTGGGTACCCCGAAACGGGTATCCGACCGTCAGGTCACCCTGGAAATCGATGGAATGCCGGTGAGCGTTCCTGAAGGTACATCGATTATGCACGCCGCTGCGGTGGCCGGAACGCGCGTCCCCAAGCTGTGCGCAACCGATAGCCTCGAGGCGTTCGGCTCCTGCCGTCTGTGCCTGGTCGAGGTCGAAGGACGACGCGGCTTCCCGGCTTCCTGCACCACGCCGGCCGAAAACGGCATGAAGGTCCGCACGCAGTCTTCCAAGCTGGCCGACCTGCGCCGGGGCGTCATGGAACTCTACATTTCCGATCATCCGCTCGATTGCCTCACCTGCCCGGCCAATGGCCATTGCGAGCTGCAGGACATGGCGGGCATGGTCGGACTGCGCGACGTGCGATACGGCTATGACGGCGCCAATCACCTGAGCGCCCAGAAGGACGAATCCAATCCTTATTTCACCTTCGATCCCTCGAAGTGCATCGTCTGCAGCCGTTGCGTCCGCGCCTGCGAAGAAACCCAGGGAACCTTTGCGCTGACGATCGAAGGGCGTGGGTTTGATTCGAAGGTTTCACCCGGCCAGATGGAACCCTTCATGGATTCCGAATGTGTGTCGTGCGGCGCGTGCGTTCAGGCCTGTCCCACCGCAACCCTGATGGAGAAGTCGATCTATCAGATCGGTCAGCCCGATCGGGCCGTCGTGACGACGTGCGCCTATTGCGGCGTGGGATGCTCGTTCAAAGCCGAGATCAAGGGCGGTGAGGTGGTCCGCATGGTTCCCAATGCGGATGGCCACGCCAATCACGGTCATTCATGCGTGAAGGGACGTTTCGCGATCGGATACACGACGCACCCGGATCGCATCCTGAAGCCGATGGTCCGCAAGAGCATCGACGACCCCTGGAAGGAAGTCGCCTGGGACGAAGCCATCAGCCATGTGGCCAGCGAGTTCAAACGCATTCAGGCCGAGCACGGCCGCGGCGCGATCGGCGCGATCACGTCGTCGCGCTGCACCAATGAAGAAACGTTTCTGGTGCAGAAGCTCGTGCGCGCTGTCTTCGGCAACAACAATGTGGATACCTGCGCGCGCGTCTGCCATTCGCCGACAGGCTACGGATTGAAGACCACGTTCGGCACCTCCGCCGGCACGCAGGCGTTCGATTCGGTTCAGAGCGCCGACGTCATCATGATCATTGGCGCGAACCCGACCGACGGCCATCCGGTGTTCGCTTCCCAGATGAAACGGCGCCTGCGTGAAGGCGCGAAACTGATCGTGCTGGATCCACGCGCGATCGATCTCGTCCGGACGCCGCCACACATCGAGGCGCAGTATCACCTGCAGCTGCAGCCGGGTACCAATGTGGCGCTGATCGATGGGCTGGCCCACGTGATCGTGACTGAAGGTCTCGCCAACGACGCGTTTGCGCTCGAGCGATGCGATCCCGCCGAATATGCCGCGTGGAAAGCGTTCGTCTCGCAGCCGAAATACGCGCCCGAAGAAGTCGAGAAGATCACGGGCGTTCCGGCCGACGCGATCCGCGGGGCCGCGCGCCTCTACGCGAAAGGACCGAACTCGGCGATCTATTACGGTCTCGGCGTGACCGAGCACAGCCAGGGATCGACGATGGTGATGGGCATGGCCAACATCGCCATGGCCACCGGCAACCTGGGACGCGAAGGCGTGGGTGTCAGCCCGTTGCGCGGCCAGAACAACGTGCAGGGTTCCTGCGACATGGGATCGTTCCCTCACGAGCTTCCCGGCTACCGGCATCTTTCCGACGCCAATACCCGGGCATTGTTTGAAAAGGACTGGAACGTTTCTCTCGATGACGAGCCCGGCCTGCGCATCCCCAACATGTTCGACGCGGCGCTCGACGGCAGCTTCAAGGGCATGTACGTTCAGGGCGAAGATTTCGCGCAATCCGACCCCAATACGCAGCACATTGAATCCGCCCTGCGCTCCATGGAATGCGTTGTGGTGCAGGACCTGTTCCTGAACGAAACGGCGAAATTCGCGCACGTGTTCCTGCCCGGGTCCACGTTCCTCGAAAAGGACGGCACGTTCACCAACGCGGAACGGCGCATCCAGCTGGTACGCAAGGTCATGCCGCCGAAAAACGGTTTTGCCGACTGGGAGATCACCGTGGCGATCGCGAACGCGATGGGCTATTCAATGCATTACAACCACCCTTCGGAAATCATGGACGAGATCGCGCGCCTGACGCCGACATTCAAGGGCGTCAGCTTCGAGAAGATCGATCGGCTGGGCAGCGTGCAGTGGCCCTGCAACGACAAGGCGCCGGAAGGTACGCCCACCATGCACGTCGGCGGATTCGCGCGGGGCAAAGGCAAGTTCGTGGTCACCGAATACATCGCCACCGACGAGCGGACCAGCCGGAAGTATCCGCTGATCCTGACCACCGGCCGCATTCTCACGCAGTACAACGTGGGCGCGCAGACGCGGCGAACGGAAAACGTCCAGTGGCACAACGAAGACGCGCTGGAAATGCATCCGCATGACGCCGAGGAACGCGGCATCAAGGACGGCGCTCTGGTGGCGGTATCGAGCCGCGCCGGAACAGTCGTCATGAAGGTCCGCGTGACGGAGCGCATCCAGGCCGGTGTTGTGTACACGACATTCCACCATCCGGCAACCGGCACGAACGTCGTCACCACCGACAACTCGGACTGGGCGACGAACTGTCCGGAATACAAAGTGACCGCAGTTCAGGTCAGCCTGGTGACCCATCCGTCCGAGTGGCAGGAACACTACAAGGACTTCACGGAACAACAGGAAGAACTCCTGAAGGCGCGGGAAACCGTCAAGGCGTAGACGACAGTGGAAATCCAGCATCTGATCAAAATGGCCAACAGCATCGGGAGCTACTTCGCGTCCGATCCCGACAAGGCGAACGGCGCCAAGGGAATAGCGGAGCACATCAAAGCGTTCTGGGATCCCCGCATGCGCCGGCAGCTCATGACATACGTGGATGAGGGCAACAGTTCCGGGCTGGACAGCCTGGTCCTCGATGCCCTCAAAACCCATCGGTCTCTAATCGCCGGATAAGCTCTTCCCCGGTATACCGCCGGCGGCTATGGCGCATATCCATGAAAAAATAGACTTCACCGTAGCGGTCTTCGTGGTCCACGAAGGCCGTGTGCTGCTTGTACATCATCGCAAGCTCGATAAATGGCTGCCGCTCGGAGGTCACATCGAGCTGGATGAAGATCCCGAACAGGCGGCGTTGCGCGAAGCCCGCGAGGAAAGTGGACTCGAAGTGGAACTGCTCGGCGAGCGGCCACCCACCACCGAAGACGGCACGCGCGCGCTCATCACACCCCGTTTTCTCGACATTCATCGCATCAGCGATACCCACGAACACATCGGAATGATCTATTGGGCGCGGCCCCGATCCGGCACGATGACGCTGGCCCCCGCTGAACACCACGACATCGCCTGGCGCACTGCCGCCGAACTCGACACGCTCCAGCCTCCAATGAGCCATGCGGTGAAATGGTATTGCCGCAAAGCCATCGAAGAGATTGGCGCCCGCTGATGTTCTGGGTCCCCGTCCGCTTGTTCTGCTTGTAGGGGCGGTCTATGACCGCCCATGTTTCGGAGTGAATTCTTGTGATACCAACGGGTTCCATTCGGAACGTCGGGCGGTCATAGACCGCCCCTACAAAGCGGACGCGGCGGGAGTCACGAGGAGAGCCAGAATTCTCCCCCTGCGAAGGGGGAGAGCCGCGAAGCGGCAGGGGGTCAGGACACACGCGTTTCTTACTGGGAAATGGGCGGTCATAGACACAGTGGACGGTTGGCGGTTCAATTGCCTCTTCAGTTCACAAATGTTCGGGCGCATCCGAGACCTCATCCGGACCAGTTTCTTTTTCGTCCCCATGTTGATGATTACGGCGGCGTTGGTGGGCTCGGCGATCTTTGTGTACATCGACCGTGTCGCCGGTCTGGAAGGACTCCGGGCCACAGGATGGATTTATCGCCACTCTCCCGCAGGCGCCCGGGCGTTGCTTCAGGCCGTTGCCGGCTCGATGATCACGACCGCCGGAATCGCGTTTTCGATCATGGTCGTGGTTCTGGCGTTGGCTGCAAACCAGTTCGGCTCGCGCGTGCTCCGCAACTACATGCGCGATCGAGGCAACCAGTTTACGCTGGGCATGTTTGTCGCCACGTTCATCTACTGTCTGATGGTTATGCGGACTGTTCACGGAAATGACACCGGCCCTGTCTTTGTGCCGGGGATTTCCATTCTGGTCGCCATTGCCCTGGTCATCGGCAGCGTCATTGTCCTCGTCTACTTCATTCACCATACGACTCAGTCGATTCAGGCCGAAAACATTCTTGCCGCGGTCGCACGGGAGTTTCGCGATGCGGCGGAGCGTCTGCTGCCGCAGCGCGATTCTCTCGACCGGCGCATCGGCGATGAGGGGAACCTGCCGGCTGAATTCCCCACTCGATCGAAGCTGGTTCAGGCCCGCTCCAGCGGCTACCTGCAGATGATTGACACCGGAGCGCTGGTGAAGCTGGCGACGGAAGCGGATCTGTGTGTGGAAAGCCTGCAACCGCCTGGAGCGTTTATCTATACCGGAGCACAAATCGCCCGGTACATGTGTTTTGGAGACGAAGAGAAAGACATCGCCCAGAGGATCCGGGGAGCGTTTGCCCTTGGAAATTACCGGACCTACCTGCAGGACGTGAGTTTTGGAATCCAGCAGATCGTCCTGATCATGGTCCGGGCCATGTCGCCAGCCATCAACGATCCCTTTACGGCGATGGCGTGCGTGGACCGTTTGGGTGAAGCCCTGGCGCTGCTGTCTTCGCGCGACATGCCTCCATCGAAACATTTCGACAACGATGGGGCGCTTCGCCTCGTAGACTGCCGGCCGACCCTTTCGGAACTGGTGGAATCCACGCTGGCCCCCGCGCGGAGCGCGGCGCGCAACAGCCTTCTCGTGTCGCAGCATCTTCTGCGGACGCTGGCGCAGCTCGCAACGGGTGAAAGCTCCAGCCGGCTTCGGCCGCTGCTCCAGCGCGAAGCGGTGAGGCTGGTTGCGGACTGCGAACAGGTCATGGAAGCCCGGTCGGACCTGGAGCAGGTGCAAGAAGAATACAGACGAACCTTCGGTTCGTTGGGCGAAAGAGCCGCATGAAAGGCGAAGGAGCCGTCAGGCGGCGAACGGCGCGAACGCGATTCATTCCTGAAGGCCCGCTGTCGCGCGATGTTGCAGCCTGCAAGGTTGAGGGTTGGCCGTTCCGATCGAGGAGAGAGCAATGAACTCCTGGTTTGAACTGGTCGGGCCGAACAAGGCCGTGCAGATCTTCGGCGTGAAGCTGGTTGGATTCAACGCCGAAAACGGCGCCAAGCTCTTGTTCTCTTTCGGCTTTGTCCTGTGCGTGTTCATCGCCGCGCGATTTCTACACGTTGTGGTTGTGAGCGTCCTGCGACGTCGGCACTACCGGACACAGTTCTGGGCGCGCCAGGGAATCCACCTGGCGACTGCGCTGGCCCTTGTCATCGGTCTGCTGTCGATCTGGTTCGATGACCCCACACGATTGGCAACGGCGCTCGGGTTGATTACCGCCGGCCTCGCGTTCGCCCTGCAGAAGGTGGTGACCGCGCTCGCCGGCTACTTCGTCATCCTGCGCGGACGAACATTCAATGTTGGCGACCGGATCTCCATGGGGGGAGTCCGGGGGGATGTGATCGCCCTGGGTCTGATGCAAACGACGATCATGGAAATGGGCCAGCCCCCCGACGTTTATGAACAGGCGGAACCGGCCATGTGGGTGCGGGGCCGGCAATACACGGGGCGAATCGTGACTGTCAGCAACGACAAGATATTTGATGAGCCGGTCTTCAACTTCACAAGAGACTTTCCCTACGTCTGGGAGGAGATCCGTGTGCCGATCACGTACGATTCGAATCGCGGGGCCGCCGAACAGATCGTCCTCGACGCGGTGACGCGGCGCACGATGAAAGTGACCGACCTGAGCCGCGAAGCGCTTGAGGAACTGAAGCGCCGGTATTTCCTCAATGAAGACGACATGATCCCGCGGGTGTTCTTACGACTGACGGACAACTGGCTCGAATTGGGAGTCCGCTTCTTCGCTGCGGATCACGGTATTCGCGCGCTGAAAGACGCCATCACCCGCGACATCCTGGACGGTTTCGACGCTGCGAAAATCACGATCGCGTCAGCCACTTACGCAATCGTCAGCGTCCCCCGGATCCGTGTGTCCATCGGGGATGTTTCGGACCGCGCCGCCTAACCTATGACCGCCCCCGGAGCTTGGAAATTTGGGAAGGCTTTGCACAAGGGAGCATTTTGAGCGAGGATTCTGAATCGGCCTTCGGCGCTACATGCAGACGAGAGATGCGTGAGCCACTTTCCACCCGGACCCTTCAGGCGTCCACACAAAGTTGACCATCCCGGCGCCAATCGGAACGATCAACACATTTACACTGGCTGGCAGCCTGGCGCGCAGATAGCGGGTCGCTTCCGAAGTCTCTCCGCTGATTTCATCCTTTCCAACGCGCATGAGCACATAGGAGTCCGTTGTGGGATCGTTGATCACCCGACTTGCCTTTTGCGATGCCAGTCGGGCCGCTGTCGCCGCATTCAGCGCTCGCCGTAAATCGGTCACTGGCGGTTCCGGCAGGAAATCACGAAGGAATCTGGCGATACCGTCGCGCCGGCTCTGTTCGGAAGCGCGTTCTGATGGCGCAATGTATCCGGCACAGGAATCCGAAAGCATCATTTCGTTTTGAATTGCCGCCGCGCCAAAACTCTGTAGGGCCAATTCGACGTTTCTGTCAACCAGCCACGAGTTGAGAAACTCGCGGACGCTGAACTGAATCGACGTTTTGCCCTGTGCGCTTCCCGGAACCGCGGCTACGACCTTGTGACCTGAAGCCGGCGCGCAACTCGTGACTGCAAGGAACACCAAGGTAGTCACAGCCTGAATAATCTTTACGTCCATCGCGAGGTCATCATGCCCACAGGTAGCGCCAGGTGTACTTCAAGTCCACGGAGCCTCCCGGTGGGATAGTCACCTGCCACACGATCCGGCCAACGCCATTCGCCTGGTTCCACCAGTTGGGCCAGTTGTAGTATCGCCACCAGGAAGGGCGGTCGTTTTCCAGCGTGTTCAGTTTCTGAATTAGTCCGCCATGGTCCGCTTCGGTCGCCTCGCCGAGGACGTCCCGAACCACCTCCACTTCGACGGCGTCCTTGCGGTAATTCGTCAGGCGCACTGAACCGCTCATGTCCACACGTGAAAGCGTCTGATTGTTGATGCGCATGACGTTTGGGGCGCGGCCTGCTTCTGTTTCGCTTTTCGTCACCTGGATGTCGACCGCGCTGGTCGATTCCAGATCCACGCTTCCTCCGGCCGGTGTGTAGGTCATCATGCCCTGGGAAAGAATCCGGTCATTCTCCATGATCAGGGCCGTCGCTGTGGTCAACGGCGCGTTCGCGGTGTTCCGGATGCGGATCTTGTGCGCTGGTTTCGGAGTTCCCAGCAGGCGCGCCAGCTCCGCCTGCTGATCCGCGGGCATGTTGCCGCGGGCGCCGGACATGGCCTGAATCTCTTCCGGTGGTCCGAACGGGAGCGCGAGCGTGTAGACATCCTTGTACTGGAAGCTGTATTCCGCCACCGGCGCGTTCATGCGCTGTCCCTTCCGCAGCGCCAGGTGTCGAAGCGTGAACAGGAAGAGATCCTCGTTCTGTCCGGCGTCGACCGGTCCCAGGTCCACCGCGGGCGGCGTGGCGGCGCGCGCGCCGAATCCGACCTGACTCACCAGCGCATTCGACGCCGCAGTGCGGTCGTTCGTCTGGAAGTAGCTCGAAAGCGCGACGGACTGCTGCAGGGAAAGCGGATCCAGTATGTCTTTGAACGCAAACGACGGGACGCCGACAATCAGGTTTGCCGTCACGTCCGTGAGGTCGGTGATCTCGTTGATGATGGTGGCCTGCAGCTTCACATTGGCCGATCCTTTGCCATCGATTGTCACGCGATAATTGGGAATCCAGCGCAGCCCTTTCTGCAGGTATACCAGTCCGACCTCGGCGGTCTCCGTCGCCGGTCGATTCTTCCAGTCCAGCGTCAGGGTCAGCAGATTGCGAGATTCCTCGCGGGCGATGGTCGTCCTGGGCGTCGACTTGAAGAGAACATCCTGAATGCGGTCCAGCGGAGTGGCCTTGACGCCTTCGCTCGTGCGCAACAGGATCACGTCGCCACGAACGGATGCAGGGGCTTCGAAATTCTGACGTGAGCTGGATTCCTCATCGAGCGCGCTGCGCTGAGGCACGCCGAGAATCGTTGCGGGATACGACGCGGCTTCGCGCGCGGCCCCGGGCTTTTCCGTCACGAGGACTTCCGCGCCGACATTGGCCTGCAGAAGATCGGCCAGATTGAGCGCCGGCCGTTCTGCGGCGACGCGCCCCTGTCCCGCCGTCATGCTTGAAATACCGACGCCAGGATCCGCGGAATACGCCCAGAACGTGCCGAGAAGCGGCGAAGGCAGATAGTCCATCGTGATGACGCCGCTTGCATCCACCGGCATTGCGCCCTGATGGAGGAGAAACGCGTGCCCGTCTTTAAAGATGGAAACTTCCCTGACAGGAATTCCGGCCGTCGCCGGCCGTTGCGCCAACGCAAGAACACTTCCGGCAAATACTCCAGCCCCCAGGAGAATCGCGAGAGTCGCTTTCATACAAGAAGCTCCTTTCGCGCTGAAATTAACATCCCGCGGGGGGGCGGGCGTCAGCCGCGGGTAAAAGGTGTGTAAAAGCTTTGTGAGCGCCAATGGACTCCAGAGCGCAACTCCGGATAAGGTCCATCGCGATCTTTCGAAGTCTTCGCCAATTGCGTTACGCGCCGCCGGTGAATATGATGGCCGCGCAAAACAACACTTGTGAGGCCTTATGACCCTTCATTCGAGAGCATGCGTTGCGTTCGTCTTCCTGTCTGTTTGCGGCCTGGTGGCCGCGGCCCAATCGGTTTATCCGACGGGGACGACGATCTACGATCCGAGCCAGACCTGGAATGGCTACACGGTCCTTTCGCCGCTCGGGACGCAGGCGGTGGTTGTCATCGACATGAACGGAAGGGTGGTCAAGCAGTGGGAGGGCTTCGTCAACTCTGCCGGAGGGCCCGCTCGGGTTTTTCCGAACGGAATCGCCATGGCGGCCAACGGCTCGAACCCGCCGCGCCAGGAATCGCTCGAACTCGTGCAAAGAGATTTCGACGGTCGCGTATTGTGGCGGTTCGATCACAACCTGCAGGTCCAGACCCGCGACGGCCGCATGATCTGGTCCGCTCGCCAGCACCACGACTGGCAGCGTGAGGATCTGCCGGCAGGCTACTATTCGCCCGAGGCGCGGCCGGCGCCGGACGTGGGAACGATACTGCTGCTGACCCATACGAATCACAGCCGGCCGGCGGTCGCCGATGTGGTGCTCGAGGACGACCGTCTCATCGAGATTTCAAAGAACGGCGACATCGTCTGGGAATGGCTGGCGAGTGACCACATCGACGAGCTCGGCTTCTCGGAAGCCGCCAGAAAAGTCATCAAGGCCGCGCCGGGATTCAATGGGCAGCGCGGCAGTTTCGACTGGCTGCATATCAATTCGGCGACGTATGTGGGGCCCAATCACTGGTTCGATGAAGGTGACCAGCGGTTCGCGCCGAAGAACGTCATCATCAGCAGCCGGCAGGCCAGTCTTCTGGCCATCGTGGCGCGCGACGGCAAGATCGTATGGAGGCTGGGACCGGACTTCACGGAATCCAAAGAACTCCAGGCCATCCGGCAGATCATCGGCCAGCATCATGCGCACATCATTCCCAAAGGGCTGCCGGGCGCCGGGAATGTGCTCGTGTTCGACAATGGCGGCGCCAGCGGCTACGGATTCCCCAATCCCAATGCCCCGAGCGGCGCGGATTCCTTTGCCCGCGCGAGTTCGCGTGTGCTGGAGATCAATCCCGTCACGCTTCAGCTGGTCTGGTCGTTTGCGGCGACGCGTTTCTACAGTTCCAATATCAGCGGCGCGCAACGGTTGGCGAACGGCAATACGCTGATCACCGAGGGCGCCAGCGGCCGGTTGATGGAAGTCACGAAGGAAGGAAAGATCGTCTGGGAATACATCCATCCGGTGTTTACCGGCGCCCAGTCGACGAACTCCGTCTATCGCGGATATCGAATACCGTACGACTGGATTCCACAGATCGAGCGGCCCAGAGAACAAGCCGTCAAGCCGCCGTCGAATGGCGCCTTTCGAGTGCCTTAGTTAGGGGACCCATCCCCTGATGTAGGGGCGGTCTATGACCGCCCATTCCTTCTTTCTGGCCCCTACGGCGCTCAAACAGTCATCAGCGCGGTGATGGTCGCGCGATAGGCGGCCTGTTCGTAGCCTTCGAGCATTCTTTCGAAGGGTTACGACCAGAGTGGCCAGCGCCTTCGCGTCGAATTGGCCGCTTTCCATGAGACGGACGAAGCGGGGGATGTCCCGCATCGGGTTGGCGCCGCCGGCCTGTCCCCCGTGATGCGTTACGCCGCCGATGGAGAACAGGGCGCCCGGTAATGAGACATTTCCGCGGACAAGACTCGTCGTGATGACGTGGCCGCCCAGGGCGCACATCTGATAAGCCTGCTGCATGGGGAGGATGCCGGTGGGATCGGGCCCCCGCTCCACTCGCGGAGGGAACTGTTCGGCGCCCGCCGCTTCGATGACGAAATCCGCGCCGGCGCCGGGCCGGCGTCCCGCCGGATTGCGGCCGCCGGCCCAGAGACGGTCCGTGGGCCAGGTGGTCAGTTCTCGAACCTTCAGGTGGACATTCTCTTCGACGTTGGGATCCAGGGCGTGGGTGGCGCCGACGCGGAGCGCCACATCGCGCCGGGCTCGAACGGGGTCGATGGCAATGATGGTCGTGGCCCCGGCCATCCGCGCGCCCTGAACGGCGCTGAGGCCGAGCGGTCCGCATCCGACCACAGCCACAGCCGACGCCGGCTCCACCGGCGCCAGATTGGGCGAAAGGGCCGCGGCGAGTCCGGCCACGCTGACGCAACTGCACACCATTCCGAAGTCCGCTGCGGCCGCTCTGGTGAAGATCGGAACAACCCACTCTTCCGTGGTCACCATCAGTTCGGCCAGGCCGCCGATGTGCGAGTTCTCGAACACTGGCGTTCCGTCGCGGAGATCGGCGATCGGCTCCAGGTCGTCCGCTCCGATGGCGCTGAGAAACTGGCACATGTCGGAACGGCCCCGCACACAGCGATAGCAGGAGCCGCACTGCGGCGTTCCCGACACGCAGACGCGGTCACCGACCTGAACGCGGCGCACCTCCGGCCCTACGGCTTCGACGATGCCGAACGCCGCCATGTCCCTGAATTACGGCCATGTCGTTCATCCGCCGCGCGCCGGACGCCGCCAGCACGGAGCGCGGAGCAGTCGCTGCGCCCGGATTGACCGCCTGACCGAGAACGGCCGGCCCGTTGGAATAACAGAGATTCGTCACTTCGGTGCGGACGACAACCTGGCGTCCACTGATCGGCCGTAGCGTGGCCTCCTGCAACGTGGTTCTTCCCGGGCCGTCACCGCGAGAGATCCAGGCGCGGAACCGCCGTCTTGTGACGACCGCGGGGCCCTGCGCAACCGCGGAGAGAGCCGGCGTCAACAACCCGGAGAGGGCCGCGGTGGCCACTCCGTCCTTCAAAAGCGTGCGGCGCGACACGCCGTCTTGTCTTCTGCCCATGACCGGCCTCCTTGGGCGCCAGAGCATAGGAAAAACAGATGGGGATGGAAACCCCAATCACGAATGACGTCCATTTTTGGCGCCGCGCATGCTAGCCAACTCTGCGGTGGACTACTTGGAAATTCCATACAACCATCGGAGGTGATCCATGATTCAGCGAACTGAAGCCCGCCTTCTTGCGTCCAGCAGGGAATGGGGCCTGATCTCCAGCAGCCTGCCGCCGGATCTCAGCGATCTGTCTGTCGCGCGCCTCAAGGCCAAGATTTCGCGCGCCGGCAGGCTTCGCCAGAAGTATTCGGACCAGTACCGGCGGCAGAAGCTGGCGTCCAAAGCGCGGATGACCGGCAGACCTCATGAAGCGGTGAATGTACGGACGGAGCGGAAGAAACAGATGTTCGAGGAAGCCATCGCCCGGTTGAAGACGCAACTCGGCAAGGCGTCGTCCAGCGCGCCGTCGCCAACCAGACGTCCGGCGCGCAAGGCCGCGCAGACGGGCCGGTCGGCCGCGCGGCGAAGGCAGAGTCTCCGCGACCGGACGGCGTCTCCGGCGCGGTCGGGAGCGTTGAAGCGAAGCATGTCGGGACACACGCGCCGGCGCAGCCACGCGGCGGCGGTTACCCGCCGCCGTCAGGCAAAACGGGATTCCACGAAACGGAGATCCGTTTCCATGCGCGGCGGAAGAGGCTAATCCACCAGCGTGACCGCTCCCCTGGAAACGTCGTAGTAGCCGGCCACAACCTGGATCTTTTTTTCCCGGACAAGGCCGGCAATCACCGGCGAGGCCTCTCGCAACAGCGTTGCGTGCATCTTCGCATTGGCCCGGGTCGCGGCCTCCAGGTGCGGCCCGGCCTCGTCGACCGCCGGCCGGATCCGCGCGTACAGCGCGCTGATCTGACCGGGAACCGCATGGCCCTTGATGGTCGCGGAAACGGCCCCGCAGTTGGAATGTCCCAACACCAGAATCGCCCGCGTTCCGAGGACGGCGGCGCCGTCCTCGAGGCTGGCGATGATCTCCGGCGTTGTGATGTTGCCCGCAATCCGGCACACAAAGACGTGCCCGATGCTCTGATCAAAGATGAGTTCCACCGGCGCCCTCGAGTCTGCGCAGCAGAGCACGGCCGCGAACGGCTCCTGCTTTTCCGCCGCGTTCGTCCGCAACAGTTCGAGATCGTGCGCCGGAGCGGTCATCCGTCCGCTCACAAAACGCCGGTTGCCTTCCATCAACTCCTTCAGAGCTTCCTCCGGACTGAACTCGGTCTGGGCAAAAGCCTCGCGCGGCGCAAATCTCATTCCCGCCAGGCTCCCCGCCACCAGCGCGCCACCAAGGAATGCGCGTCGCGATGTTCCCTTTTGTCTCATGGCGTTCTCTCTTTGGCCGATTGGATTTTCAGAATCGTCCAAACTCACCTGCAGTCGTCGTACCACCTGGAAGGTCGTTTCCACCCGTCCTTGGACTTTGGTTGTTTTGCACGCCGGAGGCGTGCCGGGAGGATAGCCCCGG
>DASUFH010000059.1:0-28270 GCA_036274645.1 Terriglobia bacterium | reverse complement strand
CATCTCCGCATACGCGACCATCACAGGAGAGCCATCCAGATTGAGGGCCCAGCTGCCATCCAGTGGGGCGCTGTCCTGAATCGTCACTTCGGTAACATGCGTCGTTGGGATGGGGTTGGAACGGACGACGTAGGGCAGGCTTTCAATATTTGTGGCCGTGATGTTAACGAAGGACACGCCGCCTGGAGCGTATGGATCCCTGTCCACAAAACGATACTTTCCGTCCGCAGGTATACCCGAGGCTGGAACATGCCCGCGGTCTCGGAGGTGATTCTCTACCCGCAGTTCATCGGTCCCGGCGGCCCCATCAATAAAGATTCGTTCGCTGGGCGCGACGGGACCATTGTCTCCATCAATCAGGATGTGGTCATCGCCTTCCCGGGTGTTGATGAGGATCTTACCGATCGGCTTCATCGGCAGGGTACGGACAACCATCCCGGAAACGACGACGTCCATCATCCACGGAGCGGACGCGTTTCGCTGAAGCTTGATCTGGTCGCCGGTCATGGCCGATTTGGAACCCAGAATCACCAGCTGGCTTTCGGTCTGCATTGCCGCCAGAGCGTTCTGCATGATCCAGGCGCCCCGGCCGAGCGTGCCGACGACGAGGACGTTGTCCTGTTTGTCGTAGATCAGATCCTTCGCCACAACGTTGGGAAGACCGTAACCGAATCCGTGGAAATACAGCGGATTCATCGCGGAGGGTAAATTGGCGAGATCGACGTTGGCCTGGTAGACGCCTCCCTGCGCGCCGACGAGAACAGCGATAACGTCGTCTTCCGCCATGGCGACGTTCTTCGGATCGACCACGGCCACTTCAATGGCTCTCACACCCCATGTAAGATCGCCGAGGTTCCCGTTTGCGGTCAGGTCCACCCATGCGCCATCAAACATGACACTGCTTGTCGGCGTCGCGTCGCTGGTCTGGAGGCGGTTGTACCAGATCCTTCCCTGGTTATCGAGGACAAAGACCCGGCGCCAGTCATTGGGATCGAGCGCGATGTCGATGGGAATCGCGCTGCCCAGCGCCGTGGTGAACGTTGGATCCTTGATAAAACGATATCCCCCACCGGCTGAACCCAGGCGAACCCAGAGACTTCCCGAGCTCAAACGTTCGGCCGCGCCGTCGACTGTTCCGGAAGCGCCCGGGGTAACGTTCTGAACGACGGCATATGCGATGTACTCTTTGGGCATCAGGGTTCCGCCCACGAGTTCATATCCGCCATAGGCCAGCGCCTGAACCGAACCGATCCGGGCTGTTTCGGGAAGCTGGCTTTCGGACGTCAGATGCCAGATCGGCTTTCCGTTGACCAGGGAGACGTCCTCGCCGCGATCCGGGAAGAAGGTATCGGGGTCCTCCTCATAGATCACTTCCGTTCCGATCAGGAACTTCTCCGGATCGATTGCGTTGATGGCGATCGGCGTCCCAAAGCGGAAGTCGTTGAAGAGAGTCTTGTCGATGAACTCCGGATCCGACGTGCCTACCGGATGCCGGATCTCGTCGTCATCAAAAATACCGGTCCCGTTGATTTCGAGGTCGAGGATTTCCGCGGTCGCGGCGGACCCGATAGGATCCGTGATCTTCTCGAAGTTGCCGAGATCCTGCGTGCTGGTGTACGTGTACCCGATTGTTCCGGCCGCGTTCGCGCCGGACACCGTATTGACGCCGTCGCCACCCAGGATGATCGTCCATTGCTGGCTGCCCGTCCCGGACTGGCGCAATGATCCGTTGTCCTGCGCGCCACCGGTGATCAGATCGTTAACGGAGTCCCAGGCGATGGAGACAAACTCGAACAGGCTGAGATTTCCGCTGATCGACGTCCACACCCGGTCGGCGGCGGAATCCGGATCGGTGAGAATGTAGATTCCGCCATCGTCCACCTCGATCAGATTCGGACCGCTGAATACCATGTTCCGGGAATCGGCGTGTGGGGCGGTGCCCTGGGGATGCTGCGGATCCGACATGCTCGTTCCCGACTTCACGATCGAATCCCAGGTGCTCCCGCTCAGACGGAAAAGGTTTCCGCTGAACGGCGAACTGGCGGTGGTATCGCCTCCGACATAAAGGATGTCGGGATCCGCGGGATCTGCAACGATCGAGAAGTGCTTGGTTCCCTGGCCTCCGACGTTGACGCCACCTTCTGCCGCCACGCCGGGAAGGTCGACACTTGACCAGGTCTCCCCCTTGTTGGTCGACTTATACAGCGCCCCGAGGCGGAGTTTCCCGGAATCCACTTTGTCGCCGGCGACGTACGCATGGGTAACGGGACCGCTCAGGGTAACCGACGTGTAGTTGACGTGCAGGTTATCGACCGCCGTGACCTTGAGCGTGTCCTTTTCTCCGGCCGCGTTCTCCAACGTAATCGAATCGCCGACCTTATAGGGCACGTAGAACGGGGCTTCGCGCTTGAGCTGAATCGTATTGCCGCTGGAAACATCCGCGTAAAGATTGCTCTTGCTGCTCAGCAGCGCTGCGTAAACCGTATTGCCGACACTGGTCAGCCGGACCCGCTGGGAGTTTTTGAACAATTCCTCGGAAAGATTGCTCGACACGTTCAGCCAGTGTTTGCCGCTGTCGTCACTCCGAAACACTCCAATGCCGGGAAATGCCGCGTAAATGACAAGCGCCGGATCGGTGGCGGCCGACAGTTCTGAAACGGCCGCAGTATTCGGAAGATTGAATTCATTCTTCGAGAACGTCAGCTTCAGGCTCAGACTGTTGCCGCCGATGGGACTGATCGTGAGCGCGCCGGCCATCAACATACCGGAGAGACCCGTGTATTCTCCGGCGCTGGTCAAGCTCAGGGCCTTGGCGACGCCGCCGTTGACTTCCGTCACCTTGAAGGTCGCCTGGCTGTGCGCTGTGACGCCCATCCCGGAGACGTTCGCCGTGATCACCTGCTCGAGCGCGAGTCCCGTACCGCCGTTGACGATTTCGACCTTAATCACGCCCTGCTCATCCGTGATCATGTCGCCGTCATCGTCCATGCCGACAGAGTTCGGGAAGTCCAGGTAGTAGAACGTTTCTCCGTCTTCGGCGCGATACAGACCCTTGTCGGTCGCGACCAGGATCATGTTTCCCTTGGCGACGATTCCGCGAATCGTATCGCCGCGGAGTCCATTCAGGAGAACGGTCCAGTGCTTGCCGCCGTCGGTCGACTTCAATACACCTGCAGCCTCACCCCCCTCGAAGCGGAAACTGCTGAGGCTGCCGGTTCCGACATAAATCGTTTCCGGATCGTCCAGGTCCAGCGTGAGCGCGCTGGTGGCGAGCGAGGGCATCTCGTCCGTCAATGGCGTCCAGTTCGCGCCTCCGTCCGTGGTCTTCCACACGCCGCCATTGACGGCGCCGACGTACATGATGGTCGGGTCAACAGGATTGACGGCGACAGCCTGAATGGCGCCCGAATACTGGTCGACGACCGACGGGGTCGCTTCTGTGGCCGGTCCGGGACCCTGCGGCGTCCACGCCGCCGTGATGCCGGAATCGTAAATGACGACTCCGGAGAAACCGGACGCGTCGGCAAGAACGGCGTTGACCGAAGTTCCCGTGAGGATCGCGATTTCAAAAGAACTATTGAGCGAAATCGATCCCAGGGACGCGTCGCTGAGCGTGATCGCCGCGCTGCCGGCCACCGCCATGAGGATATCCACGCCGGCGGCGCCGCCACCGTTGATGTCAGCGGCAACTCCTTCCAGGGGATTCGCCACAAATGTATCGTTGGCGCTCCCTCCGACAAGGTGATCGATGTCTGTGAATGTGATCGTTATGGTCGAAGCAAGGTATTCGAAGGAGAGTGACCCCTCGTTGCCGCCCGTGAGCGTCCACGTGGTGTTCTCATCCGGACCAGTCAGCGTGATCGTGCCCGCCACCGGGTTGCCCTTGATCACGGTGATGCCTGCCTGATTCCCGTCATCCGTGCTGGAGCCGGAAACATCGAGCGAGCCATTGGACTGCACCGTAATGGTGATCGTCCCGCCGTCACCCGACAGATCCAGCGTTCCTGCCGGATTGATCACGGCCGCGCTCACGGGATCGCTGCCCACCGGAATCTGGGCGACGAGCGGCAACGGAACCCGCTCGCCGGTTCGCAGCGTTTCATCCATCACGGCCAGGCCGGAATCGTGGGTGAGACCGAGCACGTGTCCCATTTCGTGGATCAGCGTGGTCAGCAGGTCGATGCGGCCGGACGCCACGCTGTTGGGCCCGGCGATCAGACGGCCGCCGGACCAGACGATTTCAAACTCGTCGCTGTCGGCAGGAGTACCGTCGACAAACCATCCATGGCCGGCTGCGGTCGCGTCCAGGTAAACGGAGGTTCCCGACGTCTCGCCGAGACGGCCGTCGGAGAGACTCACGATTGCGATCGTGATCGAGTTCAGTAGCGCCGCCTGATCTCCGGAAATCCCGGAAGCAATCCAGGCGCTGATGGCTTGTTCAAAGATGGGGGCCAGATCTTCGGAGGAAAGGACCTCGGAAACGGAGGAAGCGGATTCGTCGGCAGAGGTCAAAGCGTAAGCGGAATCCGCTGGCGGAGCGTTCGCGGCTTTCAGCGTTTCCGTCAGCTGGTCGATGATCGAACCGGCCGACCCGTTCGAACCTCCGCCGGAGGGCTCCGAATCTGGCGGCACACTTGCCGGAGTCACGACGTCTCCGGAGGAGACCGAAACTGACGACGAGCTCAGCTCTGCCGGGGGCGCCGGAGCAGCGGCATCCTCACCGGCGCCAGGAAGTCCGTCGCCAGTCGATTCGTCGTCGGATACCTGAGGCGGGTTCGGGGGGTCCGAAGGATCAACCGGACTGGTTCCGAGAATCCACTTTTGGGGATCCAGTTGTCCGGTGGCGACCCCCAGCAGGAATCCGGCGTAGGAAACCGTAATGGCGTAGCTCAGGACCTCCGTCAACTGCGCCCGGAAAGCGGAGGTCTCCGTGACCCGCACGGCGCTGTCTTCGGACCTGGCCGGCAGCGCCGGGTTGTCCGTCGGCAATCCTGCGACGGGAACGGCTTCGCCTCCCGCCTCAGCCGGGCTGGAGTCGGGGGCAACCAGCGGCGCCGGAACGGCGCTCTCAACTGCAGCCTCCTCGGCGCCCGGCGCAAAGGCGGCGCCGGAATTCGAGGTCTCCGCAATTCTGGCGGTCGAAGCCTGATCCGTATCCGCCAGGTCATTCGTCGCGGAACCTGCCGTGTCCGGCGTGGTCGCTTCGGATGTCGGACTGCTCGCCGCATCGGCAGCCGGCGCCGGTCCGGATACCGGACGATCCGGGTCGGCCAGCTCGACCGTATTCAATCCATCTCCGCCGTCCAGAACTCCGGTGATGAAGCCGCGTGAAAAAACGAAAACGTCGTCGTCAGCGCCGCCGTAAAGATTTTCGATTTCCCTGAAGGCGATTCCGTTCAGCGTGCCTGCATTCGCGCTGGAAACGATCCATGTGTTGTGTTGATTGGCGCCGATCAGCGTGTCGGCAGCGCCGCCTCCGGAGATGAATCCGGACAGACGCGCAGCTACAAAGAACACGAAAACGTCGTTTCCAGCGCCTCCGACCAGGTTCTCGACGCTGGTGAACGCGATCGCGTTCAGGCGGCCGGCGTTGACGCCGTCAATGAGCCAGACGTTCGAACCGTCGATCGCCTGGAGGGTATCGGAACCCTCGCCGCCGGAAATGAATCCGACGCTCTCGCCGCTCCCATCGACGCCCGCTCCGTCGACGATAAACGTGTCGTCGCCCGAGCCGCCGATGGCGTTTTCGATCCCCCGAATTTCCGTCACATCGGTCGCGACGCCGTTCGAGAAATCGACAACGACTGACGTGGAATACGAGGAGTAGTCCAACGTGTCGCTGCTCTGTCCACCGACCAGAATCTGCACGTCGGTGAACTCAATTGCGCCCAGTCCCGAGGACTGCAGCACACCGGAATTCGGTCCGAAAATCTGCCAGACGTTCTCGACATCCGGCGCGGTCAGCTCAATTTCGGCATCATCGTTGCCGATGATGTAGGTCACGTTGAGGCTCGAAGTGTCGCCCTCAACAGCGCCCAGAACGTCCACCGTTCCGTTGGCGCGAACGAAGATCGAAATCACCCGTCCGCGGTTTTCCGCGCTGGAAAAATCCAGCCCGGCGAACGGGAATTTGTCCTGCGGAGGACCGTTTGCGGAGCGCAGACTTTTGACCAGATTCTCGACGGTATCGGACCCGGTTTCGGGATCCGCAGCCGGGCCTGCCGGCGCGTCGTCATCGTGAACTTTTTTGGTCCCGGAATCCGTCGCGGCGGCGCTGGAGGAAGCCGCAATCGAGGCGGTTTCGTCCGCCATTACGACGGTAATTTCGGGCTCGAAATTCTGGCCGGGATCGGCGGCGGCGACGAGCTGTGACTCGGCGCTATCCGGGGTGATCTCGGCGGGAGGCGCCGGCTGTTCGTCCGTGTTTTCCCCGCTGCCCCAACCGTCAAGACTGACGGCGATCCGGCTTTCCTGGGCAAACTCGACGATGGCGCTCTGGGGCGCGCCCAGTTCCTGGACGGCAACGAGACCGCCGGTGGCCGGCGCGAGATCGCTGCTCAGCAGCAGGCGCGGCTCAAGCGCTTCGACCTGAAAGTTCGAGCGCTCGGACAGGCGCGTATCGCTGACGCGCCGGCCGTCCTGTCTTGCTGAGATGCCGTCTTTTTTGAAAAACACGCTAAAAAAACGCCACCAAGGGACCACCACGAAGGTGGTCTCCCGGAGGAGGGCCGATCTTTTACGCCTCGATTGTTCACGTGTCAATAGCCCAATAGGGTTAAGGAAAAACTATTTTTTCTCTGATAAGATCCGTCTCCTCATCTAGGGGTATTTCATGTCACCGACTGATCCAACAAATCCGCAATCAACAACCGGTATGGGCGTCGAGACCGCGCAGGCCGGCCAGACCGACCGCGACGCGCTCTGGCGGCAGTTCGCGGCCGCGACATCGCCGGAGGCCTTCTGTTCCGCATGGCTCGCGTTACATTGCCGCAGCGTCAGCGGAATCGGCGGCGGAGTTGTTGTCCTCGGTTCACCGGAAGATAATCGCCCGTTTGCGCCCGTCGCGTTCTGGCCCGACAAGCGGCAGAATCTGCGCCACCTGGCGACCGCCGCGGAGCGCGCCTTGAACGAGCGCAAAGGGATCGTTTTGAAACGGGAGATTCCCGACAACGGATCCACTCGCTCGCGTTACGACATTGCCTATCCCTTTCAGTCCGGCGGCCGCGTCTTCGGAGTCGTCGCGCTGGATCTTGAAGCCCGACCGGCGGAGGCGCTTGACGAAGAGTTGAGCCGTCTGCGCTGGAGTTCCGCGTGGATGGACGTGCTGTTCAACCGCAGCGCCTCGACGCGCTCGGCCGCTCCCCAGGAGCGACTCCAGGCCACGGTCGGCCTGCTCGCGACGATGGCGGCGGAAGAACGTTTTCATGGCGCCGCCCTGTCTCTGGCCACCGCTCTGGCCACGCGTTTCAGCTGCGACCGCGTCAGCATCGGATTCCTCCGCCGAGGTCGAGTCCGCGTCGAAGCGCTGTCGCACAGCGCCGAGTTCGGCAAGGAAACCAATCTCATCCGGGCCATCGGAGTGGCCATGGATGAAGCAGTGGATCAGCAGGCGTCGATCGTTTATCCCGAACTGCCGGACAGCAAACCGGTCGTCTTGCGCGGCCAGGCGGAACTCTCCCGCCAGTTCGGCAATGGCTCGATCTGCTCGATTCCGCTCAAGGGCCACCAGGACATCGTCGGCGCCATCACTTTTGAGCGCGGCGTCAACGAGCCGTTCCCGGCCGAAATGATCGAGTTGTTTGAATCGGTGGCGGCGCTGGCGGGCCCCCTGTTGGACATCCACCGGCGTGAAGATCAATGGCTGTGGCGCAAGGTCCTGGACTCGACCAGAACCACTCTGGGTTACGTCATCGGTCCCAAACACGTCGCGCTGAAGCTCGGCGTGGTGGCCGCTCTGGTGGTGGCCGTATTCCTGTTTTTTGCCCAGGGCGATTATCGCGTAACGTCGAAGACCGTGATCGAACCGGCGACGCGCCAGACGATTGTTCCGGCGTTCGACGGCTATCTGCGTGAAGCGCCGGTGCGGGCCGGTTACCTCGTTTCAAAGGGTCAGTTGCTGGCGAAGCTCGACGACCGCGACCTCCGCCTCGAACGCGCTAAATCGGAAGGACAGCTGCAGCAGGTGCAGAAGCAGTACTACGAAGCGCTCGGCTCCCGCAATGCGGCGCAGGTTCAGATTTACACGAGCCAGCTGGCTCAGGCCCGCGCGCAGCTCGCCCTGCTCACGGACCAGCTGGCGCGCACCGAGATTGTCGCGCCGATCGACGGCGTGATTGTCGCCGGCGACCTGAGCCACGCTCTGGGCGCGCCGGTCGAACGTGGGCAGACCCTGTTTGAAATAGCGCCGCTGGACGCCTACCGGATCATTCTCCAGGTGGACGAGCGGGATGTCGGCAGCATCGCGGTGGCCCAGCAGGGACAGCTTGTATTGTCGGGATTCGTCGACAAACCGCTGAACTTTACGGTGGCCCGAATGACGCCCGTGTCGACCGCTATCGAAGGCCGCAACTTCTTCCGCGTGGAAGCGCGGCTCGACAACGCGCCGGAGAATCTCCGGCCCGGAATGGAAGGTGTGAGCAAGGTCTTCGTGGACCGGCGCCGGCTGGTCTGGATCTGGTCGCACGAGATCATCGACTGGGCGCGTCTGAAGATCTGGAACTGGTTGCCGTAAGGCAAACCGGGAGTCGTCCTGATCGTCCTGGAGGTTTGGATTGGCGAAGGCGGTTTTCAGCGCGTCGTGGTATCGGGTTCGCTCTCTGAAGCCCCGCCTGCGTAGTCACGCGCATATTCACCGGCATCAATATCGCGGTGAAACCTGGCATGTGCTCCAGGAACTCTCCATGGAGCGATTCTTCCGATTCTCGCCCGCCGCCTATGGCGTCATCGGCCTGATGGACGGCCAGAAGACGGTCGAGCAGATCTGGAACGCCGCCTGCGAACAGCCCGGCGACGCGCCGACTCAGGACGAAATGATCGAAATCCTGAGCCAGCTGTATCGCGCGGACGTGCTCCAGTGCGACGTCTCGCCCGACGCCGCGGAGATTCTCTCGCGGCATCAGGAACAGAAACGGAAGCGATGGCAGAACCAGCTCATGAGCGTGTTCTCCTGGCGCTTTCCGCTGATCGATCCGGAGCGTTTCCTGCGCTTCATGCTGCCGGTTGTCCGTCCGCTGTTCGGATGGTTTGGGGCTCTTCTCTGGCTCGCGGTCGTGATACCGGCGGCGATTCTGTTTGCGTCCCACTGGACGGATCTGACCGAGGGAATTCTGGATCGCGTGCTGGTGCCCAAGAACCTGCTGGCCCTGTGGGCGATTTTTCCCGTCATCAAGATATTTCACGAATTCGGCCACGCCTTTGCCGCCAAGTCGTATGGCGGCGAGGTGCACGACATGGGAATCATGATGCTGGTCGTCGCCCCGGTTCCCTATGTCGACGCGTCCTCGGCGTCCGCTTTCCGGGAGAAGTGGCGGCGCGTCATCGTGGGCGCGGCGGGCATGCTCGTGGAGTTGTTTCTCGCGTCGCTCGCGCTGTTTGTATGGTTGAACGCGGAGCCAGGAGTGGTGCGCTCGATGGCGTACAACGCGATATTCATCGCGAGCGTGTCGACCGTCCTGTTCAATGGAAACCCGCTTTTGCGTTATGACGGCTACTACATTCTCGGCGACCTGATCGAGATTCCGAATCTGCGGAGCCGGGCAACGACCTATCTCCTGTATCTGTGCGAGCGGTACCTCTTTGGTAGTAAAGACGCGCAGCAGCCGCACGCCACGGTCTCCGAGCGGATCTGGTTTGTCCTGTTCGGTGTGCTCTCGTTCGTCTACCGTACTTTCGTTGTTGTGGCCATTCTGATGTTCGTGGCCCAGCAGCTTTTCCATGTGGGCGCCCTGCTGGCCCTTGCCGCGGCGGGTGTGTGGCTGGTGTTTCCGCCGTTGAAAGGAATCTACTTCCTGATGACCAACCCTCGAGTACGTTCCGTGCGCCCGCGGGCGCTGACGGTAACCGCCCTTTTCGTCGGGATTGTGGTTGCCGTCATCGGATTTGTTCCTGTTCCCTACCGGACCAGCGCCGAAGGCGTCATCTGGATACCGGAGGAAGCCATTGTCCGCGCCGGTACCGAAGGATTTGTCGACCGAATCCTCGTCGAGACCGGAAGCCGCGTGGATCCCGGGACGACGCTGTTGACGCTGACCAATCCTCCGCTGAACACACGAGAGGTGATCGCCGCGGCGGCGGTGACCGAGGCGGAAGCCCGGCGCGTCCAGTACCTGTTTACGGACCCGGTCAAGGCGAACCTGGCCAAAGACGAGGTGGATCACGCCCGGGAGCGGCTGGGGCGCACGCGCAGTGAAATGGCGGACCTTGCGGTCCGCAGCAACGTCGCGGGCACATTCATCGTTCCGATCCCTGAGGACCTTCCTGCGCGTTTCGTGCGCAAGGGCGAGTTGATCGGCTACGTGGTGGAGCCGGAGCAGGTCACGGTACGCGCGGTGGTGTCCCCGACGTTAATCGATCTGGTGCGAAACCAGACTCACGATGTGGACGTACGGCTGGCCGACGACCTGGACCGGGTCATCCCGGCCGTCATCAAGCGGTTCGTTCCCGGAGCCAGCGAGCAGCTTCCGGCGCGCCAGCTGGGAACGGTGGGCGGCGGGAAGATTGCGATGGATCCGTCGGACCGTCAGGGCCTGACCGCCTTGCAGAAGGTGTTTCAGATCGACCTTGAGATTCCCTCGCAATCGGGTCCGCTCAAACTGGGAGAACGGGCCTACGTCCGGTTCGATCATGGATGGGCGCCGCTGGCGGTCCAGTGGTATTTCCAGATTCGACAGATATTCCTCTCACGGTTCGATGTCTGAGCTGAGCGTCAAGACCAAGGCGTTTCGGGTCGCTTACCCGGAGCGCATAGAACCTCCGCCAAGCTGGTTCGATCGAACCGGGAGCGCGGTGGTGAGCCCGTTCCTGCGCTGGCGAAAACTCATGGGCGCGTCCCGGCGGTCCTTTGTCCGGGAAGTCGAAGCCTGCGCGTCCTGGGCGACCGCCCTGAGCGACCATCAGGTTCGACAGGCGGCGGCGGACCTTGGCCGGCAGATGCGGCAGCAGGGATTTACCGACCCGCTGGTCGCGCGGTCCTTTGCCCTGATCCGTGAAGCCGCTTCCCGGGCCATCGGACTCCGGCACTTTGACGTGCAGTTGGTCGGGGGACGCATTCTTCTGCGCGGCCTGATCGCCGAAATGGAGACGGGCGAGGGAAAGACCCTGACCGCCACACTGCCGGCGGCGACGGCGGCCATGGCCGGAATCCCCGTGCATGTCATCACGGTCAACGACTATCTGGCCACGCGGGACGCGGAATGGATGGGCCCGGTCTACGCCGCCCTGGGCCTCAATGTCGGCACGATCATTCACGGCATGGAGCCTGACGACAGGCGGAAGGCTTACAGCGCCGATGTGACCTACTGCACCAACAAGGAAGTCGCGTTCGACTATCTCAAGGACCGCATTGTCCTGGGACGCGATGCGGGACGTCTGCTGCTCGAAGTCGAGCGCGTTTACAAAGAACGTCCACGGGTCAAACAACTACTGCTGCGGGGACTGTTTTTCGGCATCGTCGACGAAGCCGACAGCGTTCTGGTGGACGAGGCCCGGACTCCGCTCATCATTTCCGGCGCGCCTACCGGCGATTCCGACGAACGGCACACCTATGAGACCGCGCTGCGAATCGCGTCCGAGATGGTCGAGGGGCGCGACTATCAGATCGAGGGGCCGTCCCGCAACATCCGGATCCTTCCCGACGGTCTGGCCCTGTTGAACACGGAGGCGTTGTCGCTCGGAGGTGTCTGGAGAAGGCCTCAGTGGCGGGAGGATCTGACCCGTCAGGCGCTGTCCGCCCTCCACCTGTTCGTTGCGGAAAAACAGTATCTGGTCGCGGATGGAAAAGTTCAGATCATCGACGAATATACGGGACGCGTCATGCCGGACCGTTCATGGGAACATGGCCTGCACCAGATGATCGAGGTGAAGGAAGGCGTCGAGATGACCCGCCGGGTGGACCCTCTGGCGCGGATCAGTTACCAGCGATTCTTCCGCCGTTATCTCTGGCTGGCCGGAATGACGGGAACCGCCAAGGAGGTGTCCACCGAGTTGTGGACCGTTTACGGCCTCGCCACCGAGAGGATTCCGACCAACCGGCCTTCCCGGCGGCGCCACTTCCCTACGCAGATTTTTGCCACTGAAGACGAGAAATGGGAGGCCGTGCTCAACCGGATCGTCGAAATCCACCAGCATCGACGCCCGATTCTCGTCGGGACCCGGTCCGTTCGGGCATCGGAACACTTGAGCCGGCTCCTGGCGGCGCGCGGGCTTCCCCATCAGCTGCTGAATGCCCGTCAGGACAAGGAAGAGGCGATGATCGTCGCGCAGGCCGGTGAGCCTGGCCGCATCACCATCGCCACAAACATGGCGGGACGGGGCACCGACATCAAGCTGGCGGAGGGGGTCGTCGATCTCGGCGGACTCCACGTGATTGCCACCGAACTGCACGAGGCGCGCCGCATCGACCGGCAGCTCTTCGGACGATGCGGCCGCCAGGGGAACCCCGGGTCCTGCGAAGCGCTGGTTTCCCGCGAAGACGAGCTGGCCATGGTGTACTCCAAGCGCGCCTGGAAACTGCTGCAGTCGAATTCCCTCAATCTGAAAATGGCCCAGCGGGCGGCAGAACGTCTGCACCTGAGGATGCGCAAGGACCTGCTCCGCGCCGACGAGCAACTGGATTCCGCGCTCGCATTCTCCGGACGTTCCGAGTAATCCGTCCCCGTCTATCTGCCTTGTAATGACTTGGGGACAGCCTCCGAATTCAGTGAAGGTGGCGTTGATAGCTCAGCATCTGTCACCGAATTCGGAGGCTGTCCCCAATTCATTCACAGCTTCCATGACTGCCCACAGTGTTTCGGAAACCTGGGGCCGTGCCCTGCAAATTTGTTCTTTAGTGAATGGTTTGGGCGGTCATAGACCGCCCCTACAAGGGGAGTTGAGAGTCGCTTTTCCGGACGGATTTATGCGCTGACCGCGCCCTCGTGGGCGGCCACGGCATCTTCGTACTTGTCGTGGAGTTTGATACCGAAGAATTTCTCGACTTCGTCCGCCGGCCACATTTCGATCGCGTCCCAGGCCATTCGTTCACACACGTTGACGCAGATCTTGCAGCCGATACATTCGTCGAAACGGACCTGGACGTTGGGAATAATCACATTGACGCCGTCGGAGGCGTCACGGGGCGTGTGCTCGATGCAATCGACCGGGCAGAAACTGACGCACGCTTCACAGCCCGTACAGTTGTCGGGCATGACGACGGCAATCTCCTTCGGCTTCTTTTTCTTTCGGGTGATCTTTGCCGGCGCTTCCGGAATGATTGCGGTGGGATTGGCTTTCTTGGGATCGTATCCAGGCATTACTCAGTGCGCTCCTAAAATACTTGCGACGTCGATTGTACCCCTGAACCCTGAAATCCGTTCAACGGCTTCGCCAATCTGATTATTGGGAGTCGAAGCCCCGGCTGTGATCCCGATGGTGCGACTGGAGGGCGGAAACCAGTTTTCCGTAGTGATTTCCTTCTTGCTGCCGGCGGGCTTGTGACGAATCTGTTCAGGACTCAGGATGGCCTCGGCGTCTTCGATATGAAACGTCGGGGCAAATTCGGACGCAATCTTGGCGAGATTGTTGGTGTTACTGCTGTTGTAACCGCCGATGACGATCATCAGATCAATATTCCGGTCTTCCAGGCCGCGGACGGCGTCCTGGCGATCCTGGGTGGCGCTGCAGATCGTATCGAACGAATGGAAACGCTCCGGCAATTCCTTCTGACCGTAACGCGCCAGCAGGGCCACCCGGAGCATCTCCGCAATCTCGAGAGACTCTGAACTCAACATCGTGGTCTGGTTGGCCAGGCCGATGCGCGCCAGATTCGCGTCGGGATCGAAACCCTCGGACACCGACTTGCCGAAGGTGTTCATAAACGCGCCTCGATCTCCCCCTTCGGCAATGTATCGGCACACGACGCCCGCCTCGTTCTTGTCCCGGATAACCAGGTAATGGGCGCCGGACTGAAGGGTGGTCCGCGAAAACGTGGCTTTGGTCTCCTCATGCTCGACCTTGCCGTGTATCACGGACGTAACGCCGATCCGCGCATAGCGTTCGACATTTTTCCAGACGTTGAGGACGGAACCGCAAGTCGTATCGACCACCACACACTGCTTGTGTTCGAGAAGCGCAATGTCCGCAGCGGGGATGCCGAAGGCGGGAATAATGACGACATCCTCCGCCTGGACGGCGTCGTATTTGCCTTCCCCTTCCGGCAGGAACCGGATTCCCATGCTCTGGAGCTTTCCGTTAACGTGCGGGTTATGAATGATCTCGCCGGTCAGAAAAATACGGCGTCCGGCAAACTTGGCGACGGTCTCGTAGGCGTATTCCACCGCGCGTTCGACGCCGTAACAGAAGCCGAACTCCATGGCCAGCAGGAAGGTCAGTTCCCCGACGTCGAGCCGGAAACCATTGGCGCGCATGACGTCCACAATCTGGCTGCGATAGGTTTCGCGAAGCTGCGGACGAATCTCCGCTCGTAATCCAAGCCCCTTCTGATAGTACGTCTGCGTTTTGCTACCCCCCACCAATCGGGCTCCCGGCGCGATGGCGACCGCGATTGTATCATGCGTGAAGGTGTGTTAGATTTCGGCGGTTTGACAGTCGATCCGAGGAATATCTATTGAGCCAACTCCGCGCGAAGATCACCGCAGTCGGTCACTACCTGCCCGAACGCCGTGTCACCAACTACGATCTGGAAAAAACCGTCGACACTTCCCACGAATGGATCGTCGAACGGACGGGCATTCATGAGCGCCGCGTCGTCGCAAACGGCACGGCGACCAGCGATCTGGCCGCGGCGGCCGCCCAGAGACTGATTGAACGCTATGGCGTCGATCCGTCCTCAATCGACCTCATCATTGTGGCCACCGTCACTCCCGACATGTTTTTTCCGTCGAGCGCCTGCCTGGTCCAGTCGAAGATCGGCGCCCGACAGGCCTGGGGATTCGATCTGTCGGGCGCCTGCTCCGGCTTTCTCTATGCCCTGACGACCGGCGCGCAGTTCGTTGCCTCCGGCAGCCATAAGAAGGTCCTGGTCATCGGCGCCGATGTCATGACGTCGATTCTGGACTTCGAAGATCGCGCAACCTGCGTGCTGTTCGGCGATGGCGCCGGAGCCGCGCTGCTGGAGCCGACCGCCAACGATGAACAGGGGCTGATGGATTTCATACTCCGGTCGGATGGAAGCGGCGGTCCGTTCCTCTGCATGCCGGCGGGTGGGAGTCTGAACCCCTCAAGCGTGGAGACCGTTCAGCGAAAGATGCACTACGTTCACCAGGACGGCAAAAACGTCTTCAAGTTTGCCGTCCGGGGCATGACGGAAGTGTCGCTCGACATCCTCAAGCGGAATGGCCTGGGGGTCGACGATCTCCGCCTGTACATCCCGCATCAGGCCAACCTGCGCATCATTCAGGCGGCTGCGGAACGGCTGGGCGTCGAGCTTTCCCGCGTTGCCATCAACATCGACCGCTATGCCAACACCACCGCGGCAACGATCCCGATCTGCCTTTCCGAAGCCGTCGAGAATGGAAGGGTCCGTAAAAACGACCGGGTCCTTCTGGCCAGCTTCGGCGCCGGCTTCACCTGGGGCAGCGTCCTGCTTCGCTGGGAAATTTGAAAAATCCGCAATTTTTAGGTATAAACGCGCCCGTAGTCTGACAAAGGCCACGCCGGCGCGTTCTTTCATCGCTACCGTCCCTGGCGCGTTTGACAGTCAGTGACCGGCGTGGCTTTACATAGCGACGTCCAACGCGAGGGCGCAACAGAGCGAACCGGAGTCCCGTCCGGGCTGCAGCACGCGCTTCGGCGCCCATCGCCACTCACCACGAGTGGGAACGCCTTCGATGGAGACTTCCCAGAGTTCCATTTCCAGACGGTAGGCCGGCCGATCCTGCGCTCCCTCGGCGAGCATCCGCCCCGGCCGCAGCCGCACGCCGAGTTTGTCGCGTCCGATTCGGTCGATCAATTGTTCGTGAGTTTCGTTTTCTCGAAACGATCCGGCGGGAAGCCCCCAGACACCGGGAAGTTCGTCGTCGTCATCTGGTCGTCTCAGGGACAAGATCAGATCGCCGCTCCGGACGAGGACCGCAATGGATCGCTTAACCCGCATCAATGTATTGGCGACTAGATTGCGCCACTCTCATCATGGACGATTCTGCCGTCCACGACGGTGAGCAGGGAGCGGATCTTCCGGATCTCGACTTCCGGCGCCGTGAAGTAATCCCGATCGAGAACGACGAGATCCGCCAGCTTGCCCGGCTCGATCGTTCCGATCCTGTCTTCCATCCGCAGAAACCAGCTGTTGCCCCGGGTGAACATGCGGAGAGCTTCGTCACGGGTCAATTGCTGGTCTCCATTGACGCGGGCGCCGAACGAATTCAGCCCGGTGACGGCAAAGTAGATGTGCTGCCACGGATTGAGGGGCGCGATGTGAACGCCATCGCCATGCATGCCCGTCTGTATGCCGTGATCCAGAATGGTTCGAAAGGGCGCGCCGACGACAGTATTGGGATTGGTGGACGTGACCCAGCGAAAAGCGGCCATCTGCACTCCGCAGCCCATGACCTGCAGACGATCGAGCAGGTCCTTGTTGACTTCGGGAACATGGTGAACCATCCAGCGGAGCCTGGTGATGTCGAATTCCCTGTTCACCGCCTCATACGCTTCGACGACCTGCCGGAGCTGAGCCAGATTCTGAACGCTGTTCTCGTTGCGCCATCCGGCCTGGGCCACGAGGCGCTGCGCTTCCCTCCACACGGCGCCGCTCGCGATTGGCGCGGCCCACTCGCCGATCGCGCCGGTCTGGAGCATGTTGTCGCCAAAAAACGGGAAGGCGTTCCGGAGACGCTCCTTCAATTCCGGCAAGGCCGGATCGCTCTGATTCTGGAGGAAGTTCATCTGGAGCCGGACCTTCGCCTTGCCCTCACGATGAATGGCAATCCAGGAGTCGTACATCCGGTACTGATCGAGATTCGAGAGGACCTGGCCAGGGTGCAGGGGACCCGGTGTTGGAAACAACACCTGATCGAGGTGCGCGGTCAGCCCGACGCTGACCGAATAGTTCATGGCGTCGAGTGTGCTGCGCTTCTTGTCCTCGAAGGTCTGCGCCGCGCGCAGGTAATAGAGCGCGGAAGCCGATGGTCCGCCGCCGTTAAATCCCGCCGCGGCGATTGCGCCCGTAGCCGACACGCGGACCGGCTGGATATCGGGATGAATCTTGGGTCCGGCGTCGGCCGCGTCGAAGAACGCCTTACCCAGACTGTTGGTGGCGCACGGTCCGGTGAAGCGCTCATATAAGAGGATGGGCCGGTCGGGAATGGCCTCATCGAGTTCCTTAAGCGTCGGGTGGCGGTGTTCGGCCCACTGGTTCGGATGCCACCCCCCCATCGACGTGCTCCACTGCCCTTCCGGGACATCCTTCCGGCGCGCGGCGAGCGACTCCTGAATCTCGCGTATCGACGTCGTGTTTTCGAGAATCGTGTGGTAACCGGGACGATTGGCCAGGCTGACGCTGTGGATGTGCGCCTCGATCAGGCCGGGAACGACAGTCCGCCCCTTGAGATCGATGACGCGGGCGCCGGCCGCAGGGGAGCCGGGCGAGTTCCCTACCGAAACAAAGCGCCCGTTACGGATGGAAACCGTGGACGCGACGGTATTCGCCGCGTCCATGGTATGGATACGCCCGTTGATGAACGTCAATGTCTCTTCGGACCCGGCCGCGACCCCGCCGGTCTGAGCCGCGCCCTGGAGAGCCGCGACGGCGCCGGAGGGCGCCGAGCCCGCAACGGCGGCAACGCCAGCAGCCTTCTTAAAAAACTCGCGACGTGATGACAGATCTTTTCTTTTCTTCACTGCAATGATGACCGCAGGATCATTATCATGCGTTGGTGTTGGTAAACGCCTTGCGGCTGCGGCGCATCATATGCCGCTCAAACGTGACGGTCAAGCCGAGGCGCAGTCACCTGAATCCACATTGTGCAGGGGCGGTCGATGACCGCCCTTTTCCTTCGTCTCACGCATGTCGAGACAGAAACGAGCTAGAGGTGGAATTCGAGTGGCGCGGAATGTTAAGGTCTAGCAGCCCGCGGCAGAAGTCCAAAAGCCTGAAAACCGCGATCGGATCGAAAGAACTTGACCAACGTTTCCAGCGGTTTCGTACATCCCGCCACGGGCAGCTACTTTTTCAATCTCTGCCGGCGCCTCGTCCGGGAAGAAGGTTGATCATTCACTGAGTCAGAAACGTTTTCAGGAGAAATTCAAAGCAATGGCGATCAAAGTTGGCGACAAAGTTCCCTCCGGCAGCTTCGGAATCATGCAGGGCGGCAGCCCCGGTTCGATGACCAGCGGGGATCTCTTCGGCGGAAAGACCGTGGTTCTGTTTTCCGTTCCCGGCGCGTTTACACCGACCTGTTCGAATACCCATCTCCCCAGCTATGTCAAAAGCGCCGCGGCGCTGAAAGCCAAGGGAGTGGACACGATCGCGTGCCTCGCGGTGAACGACGTGTTCGTCATGGACGCCTGGAGCAAAGGCGCCGGCGCCGATGGAAAAGTCCTGATGCTGGCCGATGGCAACGCGACCTACACGAAAGCGCTGGGGCTCGAGCTGGACGCCAGCGGTTTCGGCATGGGTACCCGCGGCCAGCGGTTTGCGATGGTCGTGAAGGACGGCGTGGTCGACAAGCTCATGGTGGAGCCCTCCGCCGGACAGTGCACGGTGAGCGGCGGCGACAGCATCCTGGGCAGCCTGTAATCCTTCCCCATTCGAAACGACCCTCACCGCCGGGCTCCATCCCGGCGCGGGAGGAATGGTCATGCCCGGCGCCCCTGGGCGCCGGGCGCCTCTTCCTTTCATCAGACTTTCCGGGATCCGTGAATGAGAACGGCCGCCCTGGGCTACAATCGTCGGATGTTCAATCATTGCGACCGGCGCTCGCGAGGCGCCCTGACTTCCACGGGAATCGCCGTCGGACTGGTACTCCTGATCCTGATTGGCGCATTGGTTCTGACCTACCGTCGATGGGAAGGAACGCCGCCCATCGTAACCTTTGACCACGAATTCAAATATCTCGGACGCCAGCCCGCTCTCACCATGACCGCGGAGGACACGGGTACCGGCCTGAAACACGTTCAGATCATCCTGAAACATCAGGATGAGGAGACGATACTGGCCGACGACAGTTTTGACCGGGGCGGCGCGCCCGCGTCAAAAACCTACGACGTCGGCAAGTTGCTGGCCGAAAAAGTCCAGTTCAAGGAAGGCACAGGGACGCTCGTGATTCGCGCGTCCGACCACGCGCTGCGAAACCTCTTCCGGGGTAATTCCACGGAAATCGCCAACGACTTCACGGTTGACGTCACGCCTCCCCGGCTGGAAGTCATGTCGGGCCAGCACTACATCAACCAGGGTGGCTCGGAATGCGTTGTGTATCGCGTCTCCGAAGACGCCGTCGTTTCCGGGGTTCAGGCGGGACCTCACTTCTTTCCGGGCTTCCCGATCAACGCTTCGGACCCCGCCAATCGCTTTGCCCTGTTTGCGCTTGCTTACGATCTTCCCGCCGACACGCCCATCAAAGTGATTGCGCGCGACGCCGCCGGCAATTCCGTCGAGGCGTCGTTCTGGCAGAAGATCTTTCCGCGAAAGTTCCGGAGCCGGGATATCAGCATCGACGACCAGTTCCTCCAGCGCGTCGTTCCCGAAGTGGTTTCCCATACTCCATCGGTTCACGACGAGCCGGAGTTGATTCAGACATTCGTCAAGATCAACAGCGATCTCCGCAAGGAGAACCACGCCACCATCGCCATGATGTCCAAAGAATCGGAGCCCCGGTTCCTCTGGGACGGTCCGTTCCTGCAACTGAGCAACTCCCAGGTGGAGTCCTACTTCGCCGATCGCCGCACGTACATATATAAAGGTCAGACCGTCGACCAGCAGGACCATGTGGGATTCGATCTGTCGGTCGTCGAACGCTACCCGATCGAGGCCACCAACGACGGAAAGGTCATCCTTGCCGACTACTTCGGCATCTACGGCAATACCGTGATTATCGATCACGGCGCCGGCCTTCTGTCGCTCTACGGTCATCTGAGTTCCATCGATGTCAAGCCGGGACAGACTGTGAAGAAGAAGGAGATCCTGGGCCGAAGCGGCGCCACCGGACTGGCCGGGGGCGATCACCTCCATTTTGGGATGTTCCTGCAGGGAGTCCCCGTTAACCCGACCGAATGGTGGGACAAGAAGTGGATCAACGAACACGTGCTGGACCGGATTAATCCACCGGCGCCGAAGACCGCCAGGAAGTGACATGGACGTACTCAACAGAATCGCGGAAGAGAAAATCCGCGCCGCTCAGGAAGAGGGGTTGTTCGACGACCTTCCTGGCCGCGGGCGGGCGTTGAAGCTCGAAGAGGAGGAAGGCGTCCCCGAAGAACTGCGTATGGCTTTCCGGATTCTCAAGAATGCGCAGTGCCTGCCGCCCGAGATGGAGTTGCGGAAAGAAATCTACAGCCTCGGCCAGCTCCTCAACGCCGCCGTCGACGAACCGGCGCGGGACGAATTGCGGAAGCAATTGCGGTGGATGGCGCTGAAACTGGATATTGAACGCGAGCGCCGCTTTTAGGCGGCGCTACTTTACGCGCTTGAAGATGAGCGGCTCCGGATCGATCTCCTTTCCAGACGGAAGCAATCGCGTCAGGATGATCGTTTCGTCATCCCTGAGTTCTCCCTTGTAGGTGGTCGGCGTTTTCGCATTAAGGACCTTCTTATAAGTGACGAACTCGAAGGTGGCCCCCGTCACCTTCCCTTCCTCGATGTCAAACGAGTCCCCCTTGACCACTTCGGTCACCTTTCCGGTCAGCCGGGACTTCTGCGGCTTGAGTTCCAGAATCAGGGCCGCGCCATCCGGACTGTTGCCCTTTTCGACGACGGTTGCGGGGGACGTGTCGACCTGTGGACCACGGCCTCCGATGCGGCCACCCGGCCCCCGGGGGGCCGTCACCTGCTGCGTGGCGACATCTCCAACGGAATCCAGCACCCTTCCAAGAACGCTCTTGCTCTTCACATCCGGGATGGCGGTGCTTACGGCGTCTGTAATCCACTTGCCCGCGAGTCCCTCTTCTTTCTTCGTGTCTTCAGCTTCGGCCGCTGCGAACACCGCCAGGCAGACGCTGAACACCAACAGAATTCGTTTCTTCATAGGAGCCTCTTCGTGAATGGCCAGGCCCCAGACGGGCCATGGCCGGCTTTTGAAAACGATGGAATCCGTGCATTAGACCCCGTCCTGCGAAAAATGTTCCAGCGCGCGCGCCGAGACGCCGGACTTGGCCGGCACGTATAATGAAGACAAATGCCGAAGGACGTCATACATAGCAATGAAAAGGCTTCGGCGCCGCGAGGACCGTTTACGACTGTTTCGGGCGTCCCGGTCCGGCGTGTGTATGCCGAAGACGACCTCAACGACATTGATCCCGCGCGCGACATCGGCGAAGCCGGAAAGCCGCCCTACACCCGGGGTATCTATCCGGACATGTATCGGGGACGGCTCTGGACCATGCGGCAGTTCAGCGGATTCGGGACCGCCGAAGACACGAACCGTCGCTATCACTACCTGCTCGAACATGGACAGACGGGACTCTCGGTCGCGTTTCATCTCCCCACGCTGATGGGTTATGACTCGGATCACGCCATGTCTGCCGGTGAGGTGGGCAAGTGCGGCGTTGCGATCGATTCGCTCGAGGATATGGAGACGCTCTTTGACCGCATCCCTCTGGGCGACATCAGCGTGTCCATGACGACCAACGCGCCGGCGGCAATCCTCTGGTCGATGTATCTGGCGGTGGCGGAAAAGCAGGGCGTGCCGTGGACGAAACTCCGGGGGACGATTCAGAACGACATCCTCAAGGAATACATGGCGGAAAACACCTACATCTTTCCGCCTCGCCCGTCGATGAAGCTCATCGTCGACACGTTCGAGTTCGGGACCCGGCACGTACCGCAGTGGAACACGATTTCGATCAGCGGATATCACATTCGGGAAGCGGGATCGACCGCCCTGCAGGAACTCGCCTTCACGCTTTACGACGGCATCGAGTACGTCACCTGGGCGACGCGGGCGGGGCTCGCGGTCGATGATTTTGCGCCTCGGCTGTCGTTTTTCTTCAACGCCCACAATGACCTGTTCGAGGAAATCGCCAAGTACCGCGCGGCGCGCAAAATCTGGTATCGCGTCATGACCGAACGTTTCGGAGCGAAGAGCCCGCGTTCCGCAACGCTGCGCTTTCATACCCAGACGGCCGGATGTTCGCTGACCGCGCAGCAGCCTTATAACAATGTCGTGCGAACGACGATTCAGGGGCTGGCCGCCGTTCTCGGCGGAACCCAGTCGTTGCACACGAACTCCCTGGATGAAACGCTCGCGCTGCCCACGGAACACGCGGCGCGCATTGCCCTCCGGACCCAGCAGATCATTGCGCATGAAAGCGGCGTCCCCAACACGGTCGATCCGCTGGGCGGCTCCTATTTTCTCGAACGCCTGACCGCAGACATGGAGAAGGGCTGCTGGGAGTATTTCAGCCGGCTCGACGCAATGGGCGGGATGGTCGCCGCGATCGAACAGGGATTTCCGCAGCGCGAGATTCAGGAAGCGGCGTACACGTATCAGAAGGCCGTGGAGCGGAAAGAAAAGATCATCGTCGGCGTAAACGCGTTTGTCAGTGAGGACGACCCTCCAATCGAAATCCTGCGCATCGACGAAGCGGTGGCGGAACGCCAGACGGCCAGGCTGGCGGCCCTTCGCGCCCGGCGGGACAACGCGCGCGTCCGGTCCACGCTGGATACGCTCCGCACAGCCGCCGCCCGCAACACGGATAACCTGATGCCGGTCATTCTGGACTGCGTGCGCGCGTACTCCACGCTGGGCGAGATCTGCGATGAACTCCGCGCGGTCTACGGCGTTTACCGGGAGCCTGCATTCTGATGGAACGTCCTATTCGCGTGCTGGTCGCCAAACCAGGCCTTGACGGACATGATCGAGGCGCCAAAATCATCGCTCGCGCATTCCGCGACGCCGGCTTCGAAGTCATCTACACCGGCCTCCGCCAGACCGCGGAGCAGGTCGTCAACGCGGCCCTGCAGGAGGATGTGGACGTCGTTGGTCTCTCGGTCCTTTCCGGAGCGCACATGACGTTGTGTCCGCGTATCGTCGAACTCATGAAAAAGGAAGGGCTCGATGACGTGCCCGTCATTGTGGGCGGCATCATTCCAGAAGCGGACGCCGCCGCGCTGAAAGCGCTCGGCATTCGCGAGATCTTTCAACCTGGGGCGTCCACCGAAGACATCGTGCAATTTGTGCGTGCGAACGCCCGCCGCGCCTGAACATGAAGAACGACACACAGGCCAATCACGAAGCCATGGCGGCGCAGGTTGCGGACCTGCGGGAACGGCTGGCCCGGGTCCGCATGGGCGGTGGCCAGGCGGCGCTCGAACGGCATCGCCGGCGGGGCAAGATGTTCGTACGGGACCGCATCCACGCCCTCGTCGATCCGGAGACGCCCTTTCTGGAATTCAGCGCCCTGGCCGCCAACGGCATGTATGACGACGAAGCGCCGTCGGCCGGGATCGTCACGGGGATCGGCATGATCGAAAACCGTCCCGCCGTGATCGTGGCCAACGACGCCACGGTGAAGGGCGGAACCTACTTCCCGATTACCGTCAAGAAGCATCTCCGAGCCCAGGAAATCGCCCTGGAAAACCGTCTGCCCTGTGTTTACCTGGTCGATTCGGGAGGAGCGTTTCTTCCGCTGCAGGCCGAGGTCTTTCCCGATCGCGATCATTTCGGACGCATCTTCTACAACCAGGCGGTGATGTCCTCCCGCGGCATCTATCAGGTCGCGGCGGTGTTGGGATCATGCACGGCCGGGGGCGCCTATGTGCCGGCAATGAGCGACGAAGCAATCATCGTACGCAATCAGGGCACGATTTTCCTCGGCGGGCCTCCCCTGGTAAAGGCCGCGACCGGAGAGGAAGTCACGGCCGAGGAACTGGGAGGCGGGGATGTTCACACCCGCATTTCGGGCGTTGCCGATCATCTCGCCGAGGACGACGCCGATGCGCTGCGCATCATCCGCAATGTCTTTCGCGCCATGCCGCGCGCCGCGGCGCCGAGCCCTCCCGTGGAGCCGGAAGATCCACAGAGCGATCCGGCCGAGATCTACGGCATCGTTCCCCGCGACCCGCGAAGGGGATATGACGCCCGCGAAATCATCTACCGGATCGTGGACGCGAGCTGGTTTCACGAATTCAAGGCGCTTTATGCGCCAACCGTGATTTGCGGCTTCGCCCGGATCTGGGGCTATCCCGTCGGCATCATCGCCAATAACGGCGTCCTGTTTTCCGAAAGCGCCCTCAAGGCCACGCACTTCATCGAACTCTGCTGCCAGCGCCGGATTCCTCTCGTATTCCTGCAGAACATCACGGGTTTCATGGTGGGAAAGAAGGCGGAGCACGGCGGCATCGCCAAAGACGGCGCCAAGATGGTTAACGCCGTGGCGAACGCGGCGGTGCCCAAGTTCACGGTCATCATCGGCGGCTCCTACGGCGCCGGAAATTACGGGATGTGCGGCCGGGCTTTCGGCCCCCGCCAACTGTGGATGTGGCCCAACGCGCGCATCTCCGTCATGGGCGGCGAGCAGGCGGCCGGCGTGCTGCTCCAGGTCAAGCTGGACCAGTTGCAGGCGCGGGGTGAAACCCTGGACACGGCCGAACGGGAGACCTTCACCCGGCCGATCCTCGATCAGTACGCGCGAGAAGCCAGCGCCTATTACAGCTCCGCGCGGATCTGGGATGACGGAGTGATCGATCCCGTCGAAACGCGCCCCACGCTCGCCCTGGGCCTGGCGGCAGCGGCCGAATCCGCCGACGGCGACTCGCGATTCGGCGTCTTCCGCATGTAACAGTTGCGCTTCTGAAGTTTTCCGCTAAACTGGTCCTGCCACAAGCAGCGTAGCCTGTAGAGCACAACACCGGCGTTCGCGCACGCGACCGCAGTTTCGTCGTTGTCCAGCACCTTCTCGTTTGGACTGACTTGGTTCTTTTGTTTTCTGAAAGGATGAAGCCCATGGCCATTCAAAGCAGATCCATCGTTACCGTCAGCCGTTACGCCACGGTCCTCGACGCCATTCACGCGATGGCCGGCGCCAAGGTCGGCAGTGTCGTGGTTGTTGACGACGATAATTTAGTGGAAGGGATCTTCAGCGAGCGCGATGTCATGCTTCGCGTCGTTCTGGAAGGACGCGACCCGGCCCAGACCCAGGTGGACGAAGTGATGACGTCTCCGGTCGTGACGATCTCGTCCCAGACTTCCACCGACGATGCGCTCCAATTGATGTTGCATGCGCACATCCGCCATCTGCCGATCGTGGACTACCGGGGACACGTTCGGGAGATCGTTTCCATGAGGAGTCTGCTCGAAGAGAAGATTGAAGACCTGACCGTGGAGCTCGACTCGCTGGGCAGTTACATTGCGGCGGACGGAATCGGCGGGTAGCGCAGTTTCCTGAAAAAGAGATCTCTCAAGCGCTTCACGAAGGCGCTTTGGTTGGACGCCTGAAACCGCCTTGTGACAGAATGAAGCGCATGGTGTCCAGCGCTTCAGTGGAACAGGCTTGCGCGGAAGTCAGCGACTTCACGGACGAGCGCATGATGACCGAGTTCGAGCGTTTCTTTCAGGAACAGCCGGCCATATGCGACTTTGTGGTCGAAGCCACCAGTTCGAGCAGACCGAAAGTTCGGGAATTCTCGCTGTTTCTGAGCTTCATGGTGTTCAAGGCCGCCAATATCGACGGTTTTCCGGCCTCCAACCCTGTGAGTGAAGACGCGATTGACGCTTCGTGCCGCGAATGCGAGCGCTGGGTCGAACAGATTCACGCCGCATCGGAATCCGGCGCGGGGGTCCCCGGCGCGGTCCCGCGTGAAGACGAGCCCCACCTGGTCGAATACGTAATTTCCGAACTCAACGAACCGCTGGAGGACGGTCATCTGGAAGATGACGAGAGGGGCGAGGTGTTCTTCGTCCTGAAGACCGTGATCGGGTCCCTGGCAGGGAGAAAGCATGAAATCGAAGACTGAAACGAAACCCGGCGCAAGATCGGCTCGCAGCGGTACCCTGCTGGTGATCGGCGCGTTTTTCCTGATGGCGGGATTCATCTGGATATCCCTTCATCTGAGCGAGCGCCCCACGTCCAGTCCGGCGCCGGCGGCGGCGCCCGCTCTGGTGGCGACGCTCTCTCCGGACCTCTTCGCCGGGAAAGCCCGCGCGGCCTATCAGGTAGCCAAAGAAATCCCTGAAATCCTTCAACGCCTGCCCTGCTTCTGCGGTTGCTTCGGCCTGGGACATCAGAACAACCTGTATTGTTTTGCCGACAATCACGGCGATGCCTGCGACGAGTGCCAGGAGATCGCCCTTACCGCAAAGGAAATGCACAGCAAGGGCCTGTCCATCGAACAAATCATTCAGGCCGTCCGCGCGCGTTTCGGGCCGGTTCCCTAGAGATTCGGCGCCCGGTCAAGGCGCTTGACCGGGAAGGATATGGCGCGGATAATCACTGTCGCTTTTTTGCTGAGCGCATGGCCGAAAGCGCTCGCTCCAAACAATTCCAGGGAGATCCTAATGCGGTTCATGCGAACACTGGGGCTGTGCCTGCCCGCGCTGGCCATATCGATTGCAGCCTGCCAGCCAACGCCGTCTGAGACTGAAAAGGAAAAGGGCAAAGAAGAGACGGTCGCCGCCCCAACCATGACGCCGGCGCAACGCGGTGAATATCTCGTGACCGTCGCTGGATGCAACGATTGCCACAGCCCGAAAATCGGACCGGAGGTCGACAAGACCAGAGTGCTGTCGGGCCAGCCGTCGGACGATAAGCTGCCCAAAGTTCCCAGGGACCTCATTGGGCCTCAGGCATGGGGCGTCGTCGTAAACAACAATTTTTCCGCGTGGGTTGGTCCCTGGGGAGTCAGCTTCGCCATGAACCTGACGCCGGATAAAGAGACCGGCCTGGGCAGCTGGACCGAAGACATGTTCATCAAGGCCTTGCGGACCGGCAAGCACCAGGGAACGGGCCGGGACATTCTCCCCCCGATGCCGTGGCAGGGCTACGCCAGGATGACGGACGAAGATCTGAAGGCGGTCTTCGCGTATCTTCAGTCTCTCCCGCCCATCAAGAACCCGATTCCCGATCCGATTCCTCCGGATAAGGTTCCTCACTAAACGAGGGTCATGACAAGAAGTAGAACAGTATTCGCCCTGGCCGCCGCTTTAGTAGCGGCGGCTGCCTGTACCCAACCCGAAAACACTCCCCCGAAATCGGAGATCAAGACCGGAACCATTCGTGGAGTTGTCCGGCTCGATGGAGCGGCGCCGGTAATAGCCAGTCTCCCAACCAAACAGGATCAGGACACCTGTGGCGCAAGCGTGCCCACAGTGCGCCTGACGCTGGGGAAGGATTCGGGCGTCCAGGACGCGTTTGTCTATCTGGATGGCGCTCCGGCCGGAACTCCACCGACAAAGACAAAGTCCACCGCATCGGTTCTGATCGATCAGGAGAAGTGCCAGTACAAGCCGCATGCGCTGATTGTCCGGACAGGCTCGACCGTTGAAATGGTCAACAGCGATCCCATCCTCCACAACGTCCACGGAACGGCAAACGGCGTCAACGGGCCGACAACCCTCTTCAATATCGCCCAGCCAGTGAAGGGACAGCGCTCGACGTTGCCCAGTCCGCTGGACAAGCCGGGCATTGTGTTTCTTTCCTGCGAAGCCGGACATCCCTGGATGAGCGCCAACATTCTGGTTTCCGATCATCCGTATGCCGCGATTACGGATTCGAACGGGGGATTCACCATTTCCGATGTGCCGGTTGGAACTTACCGTCTGAAGATGTGGCACGAAGGCGTCGCGCTTGTTGGCAACAATGAGAAGCTTCAACGTTACGACTACGAAGAGCCCTACGAAATCGTCAGGGAAGTCCCAGTCGAAGAGGGACACGAAACGGTCGTGGACTTCAGCCTGGCTCTCCGCAC
>DASUFH010000058.1:0-14362 GCA_036274645.1 Terriglobia bacterium | reverse complement strand
TACACAGCGGACAACAGCCAGCGCACAACGGACAACGAGGGGAACGGGGTGGGCGGTCATAGACGTCATAGACCGCCCCTACAAGAATCCAAACTTTCAATAATTATTGAAAGTTCATCCCCGGCCAATTATCATCAGGCTCATGAGCGATACCGAGTCCGTTCGTGAAGAATTCGTTCAACTCTGGTCCTCGATGGGACCCTTCTGGGGGGTTTCGCCGGCGGCGGCGCGGGTCTTTGGCTGGCTGGTTTCCAAAAGCGATGGCGGGACCGCGGACGAGATGGTCGCCGGACTCGGGATGAGCCGCGGGGCGGTCAGCATGGCGTGCCGGGAACTCCGCGACTGGGGCCTGGTTCACGCCGCCCGGGAAGCGGGAACGCGGCAGGTTTCCTATCGCGCCGAAACACGGCTCGAACGGGCCATCCGCAATATCGTGCAAACGCGGAAGCGGCGGGAGTGGGATCCGATGCTGGACCGGCTCCGCGAGTGGATTCCGCGGCTGGAAGACGACCGGTCCGCCGACGCGCAGGAATTCTGCGAGCGGCTGAAATCCATTGAATCCGTCATTGGCATGGTCGACCGCATGGCCGAGTCCTTTCTCAAGGGTGGGACGGTGCAGCGTCTGGGTCTGGCCATGCTGACCGCGGCAACCCGGACTGCGACGCGAAAGCGAGGCAAGGAAAAATCATGAAAGTCCTTATGACCGGCGCCAGTGGGTTCATTGGCGCGCATCTGACCAGACATCTCGAGGCCGCCGGACACCAGGTTTTCCCCGTCAGCCGGACAGCCGGCAAAGGCGGCTATGACTGGTCCGACGCCAGTCTCCGGAAGGGAGTGGAGGACACGGACGCGGTGATTCACCTGGCGGGCGAGAATCTGTTCGGCAGACGTTGGACCGCGAAGCAGAAGGCGGTTCTCTGGTCGAGCCGGCACGACACCACGACCCGTCTGGCGGCTCTGGTAGCCGCGCGCAGGCCGTCCTGTTTCATGACGGCGTCGGCGGTCGGTTATTACGGCGCCAGCGACGACACCACGTTTCACGAAGGTTCGCCCCCGGGCAAGGGATTTCTCGCCGATCTGTGCGTGGACTGGGAGGCGTCAACGGCCGCCGCGGTGAACGCCGGCGTGCGCAGCGTGATTGTGCGGACCGGCGTGGTTCTCGGCAAGGGCGGCGGAGCCCTGGCGCAGATGCTCACGCCGTTCAAGCTCGGACTGGGCGGCCCGTTGGGCAGCGGCCGCCAGTGGGTTTCCTGGATTCACATCGATGATCTGACGGCGCTCTACACGTTCCTTCTGGAAGCGCCCCACGCCGTTGGCCCGTATAACGGAACCGCCCCCAATCCGGTAACGATGACGGAATTCGCCACAGCCCTGGGCCAGGCGCTCCACCGGCCGGCCGTATTGCCGGTGCCCGGCATCGCGTTGCGCCTGGCGCTCGGTGAAGTGGCGGACGTGCTGTTGACCGGCCAGCGCGTCCGGCCGCGGCGCGCCCTGGAATCGGGTTTTACGTTCCGCTTTCCCGAAATCGGCGAGGCGTTCCGAAACATCGTGGGTTGACTCCGGAGCGGTCGGCCAGCGCCATCAGGGATATGAACAGGCTCTTTTGCCGTACACTGATGCGCATGAGTCCTGACGAATTGCAGAAACAACACGAGTCGGCCGAGGAAAAGTCATTCGCCGACATTCTCAGCGAGTTTGAAACCGCCACCCGGAAACCACCCAAAGCCGCCGCCGGGCCTCCCCCCAAACGCCGGGGCAGAAGCCGGGCGCCGGCGCGGCCGCCGTTGCGCGGCACGGTTGTCAGCATCGCCGCCGATTTTGTCCTGATCGACTATGGCGCCAAGGCGGAAGGCGTGATTCCGCGGGCGGACCTTCTCGATGCCGAGGGGAACCTCGATGTCCAGGTCGGCGACACCTTCGATGTCGCCATCACGAACGTCAATCGCCAGGGCGAAGTGTCGCTCTCCCGCGTCGCCGGCCCACGGCCCCGCGACTGGGAAGGGCTTTCGCGCGCGTTCGAAGACAAGATGGTGATTGCGGGACGGGTCACCGCCATGATCAAAGGCGGCTTCTCCGTCGATGTCGGCGCCCGGGCCTTCCTGCCGGCTTCCCGGTCCGGCGTTCGCGACGCGGCGGACATGGAGAAGCTGGTCGGCCAGGAGATCCGATGCCGGATCATCAAACTCGATGTCGATGACGAGGACATCGTGATCGACCGCCGGTCGGTCCTGGAAGAAGACGCCGAAGAAGCCCGCCGCAAGGCCCTCGAAACCCTGCAGGAAGGAGCGGTCGTCCATGGCGTGGTCCGGTCTTTGATGTCATATGGCGCGTTCCTCGATGTCGGCGGAGTCGACGGACTCCTCCATGTCGGCGACATCTCCTGGGCCCGGGTCACCGATCCGTCGACGGAACTGAAGGTCGGAGACGCGCTGGACGTGAAGGTCCTGAAGGTCGATCCGCAGACCGCGAAAATTTCGCTGGGACTGAAGCAGATGTCCCCCGACCCCTGGGAAGCCGCCGCCGCCAAACTGCAGCCTGGAGACCGCGTCACCGGCGAGGTCACGAAGCTGATGGATTTCGGCGCGTTTGTTGAAGTCCTGCCGGGCGTCGAAGGACTGATCCACGTCTCGGAAATGTCCTGGACCAAACGTGTCCATCGGCCGGGGGACGTCCTGAAACTCGGCGAACGCGTCGAAGCCGTAGTCCTGAAGGTCGACACCGAAAATTCCCGGCTCAGTCTTGGACTGAAACAGGTGCTCGGTAATCCCTGGGATACGATCCGCGAACGGTATCCGGCGGGAAAGATCGTGGAAGGAAAGGTCACTCGCCTGGCGCAGTTCGGCGCATTCGTGGAACTGGAAGAAGGGGTCGACGGACTCGTCCACGTGTCGGAGTTCACGAGCGAACGGCGCATCCAGAGCCCCGGCGAATTCGTGAAAATCGGACAGATGGTCCGCGCGGCTGTGATCTCGGCGGATCCGGAAAACCGGCGCCTGAAGCTCAGCATGAAACAACTGGAAGCAACGGCCGCCGACCAGTTCGCCGAAGACGCGGCAGTGGGCGATCGAGTAACCGGACGGGTCATCGCCGTGCGCGGCAACGAAGTGCGCGTTCAGCTGGGCGAGGGTGTCGAAGGGATCTGTGTGGTCGGCTCGGACGAAACGCCGCAGACATCCGCGTCGTTAAGCGGCATGTCGCTGGCGGATCAGTTGGCCGCCGTATGGAAAGGAACGGCCAAACCGCCTTCACGAAACGCGCCTGCCGAACCGTACGAGGCGGGACAGCTGCGATCCTTCATCATCCGGGCAATCGACGCGGCAGCAAAACGCATCGAACTGACCCCGGCCTGACGTCGGATCGGCGCTCCGGACGAAACATCCCCCGGGTAGGAAGGCCTGGCGGCCTTCCCTGCCTGTGATGCAGGCCGCGCTACTTCGCTGATTCGGGCTCAACCCCGTACAACATTTTGAAGTCGCCTTCGTACACTTTCGCCTTGATGTGATCGCCGGGCTTCAGGCTTTTCAGAACGTCGGGCTGATCGATTTTGTAGGTCATCGTCATCGAACTCATCCAGCCGGGAATGTCTTCGTTCTTGACGTCGACGGTTCCCGCTTCGGGATCCACCTTCTCGACGGTTCCGGTGAAGGCGTATTCCTTCTTCGCCGCGTTCTCGGGCGCCCCGGCATGCTCGGTTGTCTCGGCGGGCTTGGTTTCTTCCGTCTTGCTGGCCTCAGGGCCGCACGACGACAGAGCAAGGGCGAAAACGGCGCAACCGGAAAGAACGGTCATTCGAGCGTAGCGTTTCATGGTCATGTGTTCTCCTGTTAAACGGCGGGAAAAGTCGCAGAGGTTCGATCGATCCACCCTTTCGGCGAGTATACTTCGATCGCGCGCAGTTCGCGAATTTGAAGGGGCGGTCTATGACCGCCCCTTCAAGCAGGTGGGGACATCAATCCACGGAGCGAAGCGCAGATCCGAGACGTCAACGTGGAATTCACGGACCCAGGCTGACGGCAAGATGTCATGGCTCCCGATTCCGAATCGTTACAAAGGCATACAGAGAACGGAAAGGTGATACAGACGAACGAAGGTCCTCCTGAGGGCGCCGGGAAAGCGACTCCTCGCCGGCGGCGTTGGCTCACGGCGCTGGCGTCACTCGTTTTTACCGGGCTTGGCCAGGTCATTGCGGGCCATCCGGCGCGCGCGTTCGTGTGGCTGGGAATTCAGACAGCCTGCCTCGCCGCCATCGTCGCCGCCATGTATCTCGGTTCGCCGTTGCTCTGCTGGCTGTCCATCGCGGTCGGATTAATGGTGTACCTCGCCAGCGTCTGGGACGCCTGGCGCATCCCGAGACGCGACCCGTTCCCATCGAGGCTTCGCCTGGTCGTCGCCGCGACGGCGCTGCTGGGCATCGCGTTTAGCCTGGACATCCCGAGACGAAATCTGATCGGCTCATATCGAACGGCAACGCCTTCGATGGAACCGGGCATTGCCGCAGGCGACTACATTTTCACGACCCGCCTGTGGTCCGGTATCCACCGCGGCGATATCGTGATGTTTACCTCCCCCCAGGACGAGACCACGCGGTTCCTTAAGCGGGTGGTTGCCGTCGCCGGCGACGAGGTCGAGATGCGGAAAGGCGAACTGATCATTAACGGCAGCGCCGTGGAACGACATCTGCTTGAACCGTGCGCCGATGGGCTCTGCAACCTCTGGCGTGAAAGCATCGATGGCCGGAGCTGGAAGATCCGCATTGAGAATACGGACTTCAAGTTGTACGAGAACTACGGCCCCGAAACCGTACCGGATGGCCACGTCTTTGTCGTCGGTGACAATCGCGACAACAGTCTCGACTCCCGGGAGTTCGGCCCCGTGCGCCTCGACGCGGTATTTGCCAGACCGGCGTTTATCTACTGGTCCATGGGTTCCGCTGAAGACGCTATGCCGGGCGCCGGCCCGAGGATTCGTGAAATCCACTGGGACCGCATCAACCACGTGATCGAATAAGCCCGGATCTGGGGAGATCCATTCCGTCCGAATTGCCGTTGCGCGGGCGCCTGAAATAAGCATAATCGTCCGATGCTGAAGTCGATTGTGGTCGCCCTGATCATGGCCGGGCCCGTGATGGCGCAGGATCTCATCCTGCCTCCCGATCCGACGCGCCTGCCGCCTCATCAAGTCACGGTTTTCAAGGAACTCGAAGACGCGGGACGGCTGCCGTTCAGCGTCGACGCGATTGAGGAAGCGCTCCTGCACAATCTGGGCGCGAACACCGTGAGCGACGCGGCGGTCTACGCTCCCAACACGTTCTTCTCGGAATTCACCGCGCGAAAGCTGAGCAACCCGCGATTCCGGGGTATCGGGGCGAGCCCGTTGAATCCGGGCGTGACGACCTACATCGATGGAGTACCGCAGTTCAACGCCAACTCGTCGAGTATCGAGTTGCTCGACGTGGAACAGGTCGAGTTCGCGCGCGGGCCGCTGAGTCCGCTGTTCGGACGCAACGCTCTCGGCGGCGTCATCAATATCACGACGCGCCGCCCGACCCTTTCACAGTGGAAGAGCGCCTTCTCCACCGCGACAGGAAACTACGCCGAATGGCGGGAGCAGATCAGCGTTTCCGGGCCGATCGCAGACGGAACCGCGGTTTCTCTCACCCTCGGTGGAAGCGGCCGGCAGGGTTTCACGACCAACGACATCACCGGCCGGGATCTCGACCACCGCGCCGCGGGCTACTTCAAGGGACAGCTCTGGTGGACGCCGAACAGCCGCTGGGAATCCCGTCTCATTATCAGCAACGAGATCGACCGGGACGGCGACTACGCGTTAAACGACCTCGGCGCGCTCATGGTAAATCCCTACCACGCGGCGCGCGACTACGAAGGCGACACGCGCCGCAACGTCTTCTCGACGACGATCCTGGCGCGCTATGAAGACGCCCTGTACACGTTCTCGACGATCACCGGATTCGTCCACTGGTCGACCCGTGACCGGACAGACCTGGACTACACGCCGGGATCCTTTGTCACCCGGCAGAATGACGAAAGGGACTTTCAGTTCACGGAAGAACTCCGCTTCGCGATCAATACGCCGGCGCCCATCACGCCAAACATCTCCCTGAAATGGCAGGCGGGACTGTTCCTGTTCTCGCAGCGCTACAGCCAGGAAGCGGCCAACACGTACGAGGCGTTCGTCCTCGATCCGATGATTCCGTTTCCCGTGACCAGCACGTCTCCACAGGGCGAACTCAATGACACGGGGTTCGGCCTGTACGGACAGACGACGCTGAACGTCATGAAGCGGGTCGACGTCGTCATTGGCCTGCGCGCCGACCGCGAGGACAAGGACGCCGAGCTGAACAGCTTCTATGGTCCGGCGATCGCCCCGGCGGCAACCACCACCGGCGAAAGAAACTTCCGGAACTGGTCGCCGGAGTTTGCCGGCGCGTACCACTTCGACGACAACCGCATGGTCTACGCGTCTTTCGGACGCGGCTACAAGGCGGGCGGCTTCAACGCGGTGGCGCCGGCCGGCAGCGAAAGCTACAACGCGGAAAGCGCCTATCATGTCGAATTGGGCGCCAAGGGATCGATGGCCGACGGCAAACTGGCGGTGAGCGCGGCGGCGTTCTTCATCGACTGGAACCGGATGCAGCTCAACCTGCCGGACCCGTTCGTGCCCGCGCAGTTCTATATCGGCAACGTCGACGGCGCGCGCAGCAAAGGCGTGGAGCTTGAAGTCCATGCCCGACCGCACCCCGATGTCGACCTGTTCGGCGGCCTCGGTTTTACGAACGCCCGTTTTGACGACGGGACTTCTCTGAGCGGCATGGATATCTCCCATAACCCGGTCCCGAATGCTCCGCAGCATACGTTCACGCTTGGAACCGAGCTCAAGCGCGAACTGCCCGCCGGCCTCACCGTCTACGGACATGTCGATGCCTGGTTCAATGGCGGGTTCAAATACGACGAATCCAACACGGCCGGCCAGCCCGCGTATTCGCTCGTGAATTTCCGCGCCGGCGCGCGTGGGAGCCGGCTGTTCGTCGAGTTCTTCATGAAGAATGTGGGCGGCACGCGGTACATCCCGATCGCCTTTGCGTTTCCCATGCTGGCGCCTTCGGGATTTCTGGGAGAGATGGGCGCGCCACGCCGGTTTGGAGTGGCGGCGCAACTGCAGATCGACTGATCTGATCCGATTACAGGGCAAACTCCGGCTCAAAAAGGCCGGGCAAAATCCAATTCAAGTCACTCAAGAACAATAACTTAATAAGTCTTTCCGTTTTTTGCCGATCATGGTCTGGCAGGCGAGGCGGCGCCGCCGTCGACATCCCGTGTAGTCCCAATCAAGCCCATCCTGTCTATGCGCCCCCCACCAATGGCTGTTTTTCGGATGTTCAAATCTGTGCTACGGTTCCTGTCCGAAGAACGCTGACTGGAGTCGGCTGAGGAGATTGAATGCGTACTGGTTTTAAATATTTTGCCGGTTGTCTATTGTCATTGACGACTTTAATGGCGCCCCATAGCCTGCTGGCGGCTGATCCTTCAGACCCGCGAACGGTTGCCGAGCGCCTGTACTACTTCGACCTGGCCAAGGGTCTGGACAGTGATAACGATTCCAAACGAGATGAGGCGCGCGATGCGCTGGCGGCAGTAGACAAGAATGGGTACGCCCTGATGTATTACGCCATCCCCGCCCGTCTGGTGAAAAACAGCTACAAGAGTTTCCTTCAGGCGGTTGGCGAGACGCGGATCGACGACCAGGTGGGGCCGGCTGGAGGCTCGACGAACGTCATTTCCAAGACCGGAATGGTTTCGCTGTTCGGATTCGGGCTGGACTCCAATGACGCCATTCGCACGGTCGATCCGAACGTTCTGAGCCTGCGGCTCAACGTCGACGGGATGGCCCGCTTCCTCTCCAACCAGGAGACGGCCAGTGCCTGCTCGGCGGATCCGGCCTGCCCGACGCCGGGCCCGTTGCGCAATGCGGAAGTCTGGCTGGCGTTCAACGTGAGTGGGACCGGCACACGCGCTCTCGAGGGGTTGATTCCCACGGGTGACGCCTCGGTTGCTCCGAACCTGTCGAGGTTCACCTCCACCGCCACCGGCGGATTTGCCAATGTCACGGCCCGGTTCGCGCTGGACAAGAGACGCGACCTGCGCCTGCCGGAGTATCGGGAACGGTGGATTCAGTGGCTCGAAGGCAACGACGAAACACTTCAGGGCGGAGGCCGGGAATTCTGGAACTATCTCAAGCTGAAGATCCAGCAGCTGCAGCAGACCGGCCCCAGCGGCAAGCTGGTCAAAGACAGCGGCGAAATGGATCAGTACACCCTGTGGCTGCGCGACACCCGCGAAAAGCTGAAGGAGGCGCCGGTCAACGAAATCGAATGGCGCAACGTGATGTCTCAGCAGCTGGATGTCCTGCTTTCCGATATGCGCAAGATCGACCGCGACTTCGACGACCGGGTCGAAGAACTGGCGCGCGCCTATGTACGGTACCTCGAAGCGCGCCGCGATCCGAAGCTGACGACGATCGTGCCGGAAACGCAGTCGGTGCTGGAGTACAGCTACTCGGAAGCGCCCTTCCAGCCGCGTTATCACACGGTGAAATTTTCGCACTCCTACAACGTCAGTGAAACGCCTTCCGTGAACCCCGGAGCGGTCACGTTCAATATCGGAATGGACTTCTATCACGATGCGGAACCGGCGGACGGCGCGGCGGAGATGTCTCGCTGGAGGGGCGCGCACTTCGGCGCCCAGTTTGATCGTCCACTCGGCTCGGCCAACTCGATCGGCCAGCTCTCGGTCGGCGCCTACTATGCGTACCTGGCCAACCCGGTGGTGATTGTTCCCACCGGAGCGACCGTCGCCTCGGGCTTTACCTCCGCTCCGGCGGGAACCGCGCTGTCGGCGCCGCAGGGCTCCCTCGTCGCCGCGCACGCGACGCTGGTCATTCGGACGGCTAAAAACGGCATCAAGATCCCGATCGGTGTGTCGTGGGCGAGCCGGACCGACCTGCAGAAAGGCCAGGAGGTTCGCGGCCACATTGGTATCACGTTCGACTCGACCCCCCTCACCCTGCTGACGGGCGGCCGATAGCGACAAGACGCGGTCTCGCGCGGGCTGGCGCGCTCTGCAACTCCTGATGGCGCCGGCGGACGGCAACTCGCAAATGCCTCCGCCGCGCCCGGTACACCACCCGTTCCCGCGCCGGCCGATTACCGCGCCTCTTAAGGAGGAAGTTTGAAGCTGATATTGCGTTTCGCCCTCATGGGCTCAGTGATGGGCCTCGTGGGTTTCGCGTCGGGCGCTTACGCGCAGGATACGCGGCCCACTCCGGTCAGCACGGAACGACCGGGACAGATCGATCTGATGAGATCCGGTCCCTCCGGCGCCCTGATGATTTCCCTCGATGAGGCCATCTCGCTCGCGCTGGAAAGAAACCCCTCGCTGGTTGTCGAAAAGATCCATCTGGAACAGGCTCGGGAAAGGGTGCGCGAAGAAAAGGGCCGGTACGATCCCCTGTTCAATTTCCGCGGATATTTCAGCAGCCGCGACAATATCGTGGCCAGCCGTTTCTATCCGACCGGACTCTACGTGGACACCGACCAGTCGTCGAGCGCCGGCGTCGAACTGCGCACCTATAGCGGCGGAAAATTCAACATCGGTCTGGATTTCCGGCGACTCAACTCCACGTCGAATACGCAGACTCTCAGTCCCCAATACAGTTCGAATCTGACATTCGCGTTCACCCAGTCGCTGCTTCGCGACTTCGGACGAACCGCCAATACGACCCGTATCCAGATCGCGCAGAAAGCGGAAGAAGTCGCCGACCGCAACCTCTTCCAGCGCGTCTCCGAACTCGTCCAGCAGATCGAAGGCGCGTACTGGAATCTGGTCTTTCTCCAGCAGAATCTCGATTACAAGCGCCGCAGCCTCGAAGCCGCCCGGAACCTGCTCAACCAGAGCCGCGATCTGTTTGCGGCGGGCCGCGTAGCTCAGGTGAGCGTCCTGGAAGCACGGGCGGGCGTGGCGTCGCGCGAAGAAGAACTCATCACGGCTGAAAACGAAGTTCATCGGTTCGAGGATCGGATGAAGCTTCTGCTCTGGGTCGATCTGGACACACCGGGATTCGTGGCGCTCGACCAGGAGTCGCTCGACAAGGTCGACCTCAACGCCGACCGAAGCCTGCTGATCGCCCTTCAGCGCCGCCCCGAACTTCAGGGACTTCAGAAGGAACTCGAACAGCGCCAGGCCGAGACGCGATTCGCCGCCAACCAGACCCTGCCCCGTCTCGATCTGGTCGGGCAGTACGGAACCTCGGGCCTGTCGGGTCTGCCCAACCTCACCTGCGTCGACCCCACGGCGTCGCTCTGCGTTCCGGTCGGCGCCAGCATCGGCAGTTCCGTTTTTGCCGACCAGAACAAAGGCGTGGATGCGCTGAGCAGCCTGTTCCTTCACAACTACAACAACTGGTCGGTCGAGCTGAAGTTGCAGATCCCGCTCGGCAACCGGAGCGCTAAGGCGCAGCTGGCGGACGCCAATCTGAGAGCGCTTGAAGCCAATACACGTCTGAACGCCTTGCGCGATCAGATTGCCCTGGAAATCCGCGACGCGATCCGCGAAACCCAGACCGCGCAAAAGCGGATTGACGCCGCGCGCGAAAACATCACCTTTCTCAACGAACAGCTCGACGATGCCCGCAAGCGCTTTGAAGCCGGACTGGCCTCGAGCTACGAGGTGCTCCAGGTGTTCGACGACCTGGACAGGGCAAAGGCGAACGAACTGAAGGCAATCATGGATTTCCGTGTCGGCCAGAGCAAACTCCGCCTCGCGGAAGCCAGCGTCCTGGACAAATACGACATTGAGATGAAGAAGCCCCCGCGATACACGTTCGAGCCGAGAAACCTGACCCGTTAGCGGTATTGGAATGACTGCATGAGAATAAACAAGAACCATTACAGAGCAATCGATGCGGGCCGCGTCGCGCGGTTTGCCGCCATCGCCATCGTCGCCGCGCTGGGCGTTCAGCCGGGTGTGGCTGCGGCTCAGACACTGCCTGCGCCCGGCGTGGTCCGCGCAGAAGAAGAAGTGACCATCCGGAGCGAGTTCTCCGGCATCGTCCAGCGCATTGCCGTCCGTGAGGGCGACCGGGTGGAGGAGGGCGCCATCCTTGTCGAGCTCAAGAACGAACGGCAGAAGATCACGCTCGAAATGGCCCAGACCGGGCTGGCCAAGGCGCGCGCCTCGGTCGATGAAACCAAGGTGCTGCTGGACAACGCCGAAAAGGAACTCAATCGCGTCAAGACCGCGGGCGCCGCGCTGCCGAGGAAAGAGTTCGATGACAAAAGCGATCAGGTTCTGCGACTGAACGCCAACCTCAACGCGCAAAAGGCGGAACTCGCGCAGGCCGAAACCGAGGTCAAACTCCGCGAACACGAGCTTCGCGAAACCCAGTTGCTGGCGCCGTTTTCAGGCACGGTCACCCAGATCTTCATCAATCGCGGAGACACGCTGCGACCACTCGACACCCCGGTCATGGAGATCGTCGCGCTCGACGATCTCTATACCGAAGTCCTTCTCCCGAGCAGCAGCGCCCTGAAGGTCACGCTGGACCAGAAGTTGAAGGTGTATGTCGAAAGCGAATGGATGGGACGCAACGGCGAAGTCGAAGGACGGGTCATGTACATCAATCCCAAGGTAGACGCCGCGAGCCGGACCTTCATCGTCAAGATTCGGATCCCGAACAACCACGGACTCGTCCGTCCCGGGATGCTCGCCACTGTCCCGATTGCGCCTTAAATCTCCGGGCCTGTCTTCTGCCGGGCGTGAATTCCTCGCCTTGGACCGCTTTACACGACAGAAGCATTGTTGGTCCCCGTCTGCTGGTAGGGGCGGTCTATGACCGCCCACAATGTTTCGTTCCCGCAAGATTCAAGATTGTGGGCGGTCATAGCGGCCCACGCGATTGGTTAATCGCGACACATCGCGACAAAAACTAGATCAATAACCGCTTTGTTGAAAACAAAGCGGTTATTGATCTAGTTCCTTGGGAGACCGCCCCTACAAGGGAGACCGCGCAGTCAGCGGCCCCGGTACGTTTCCGGAGGTCCCAGATAGCTTGCCGGATTAGCCGAGGCGCTGGTGTTCACCACAATCTTCTGAGTCACCACACCGGGATCGACCATCCAGATCCTGAGCGTATGGTAGCCGCGCTCCTTCACCCCATGCGTGGTCGTCACAAACCGGGCGTTGTTTCTGACGGACTCTTCCCAATCGCGGTTCCCGTTCTGGGCGTTGTAATTCGCCGGAACGATCGTGACGGTTTGCGGCGTCTCATCGTCGATGGAAACAGCCACGCGCAGGGCGCGTCCGGGCACGAAATTCAGCGTCGGCGAAAGGGCCAGCGTGGCGCTGACGGAGCCGGGCGTAAACAGATACATCCGGTACTCCAGGATTGGAGAGTCCTTTCCCGGCGTGGCGGCCGGCGCGTCCACGGGCGCGTCGGCGCGCATGCCGGATAGGGTACGGCCATAGTTCTCGATCCGAATCCAGCGGTTGGGCCCAGCGTCAGTCTTCCGGGTGTACCGCTCCGGCTCGATCGATACGTAGCCGGTGGTCTCGACAAATCCCTCCAGCGACGTCCGCGTGATCCCGGTGGGATTGAAAGCGCTGATCGCCACAGGAACATCCTGGCCTGCTCCGGATATTTGCACCGACCCGGATGCCGTGCCTGTCTGAACCCTGGTCCAGTCGACGGTGACCCACAGGCGCTTTTCCTTCTCGATGACGCCCTGCGTCTCACTCACCGTAATCCAGTCCGCGCTGGGCGTTGCGGTAAACCCGTAGCTGGCGCGTCCTCGATTGAACACATCGATATAGCGGCGCTGGCGGTTGAACGCGTCGATCTGGGGCAGCGCGGCGGAAGGCGCGCCGGCCGCCGGCCACGCGTTCGTCGAGCCTTCGACGGCAACGCCCAGCCCCGCTTCCGCGGGCGCGTTGTACTGCCTGAACCGGATCGCGTTCAACGTGTTGGCTGGAGGATCCTGCCAGCTCGTGTAGCCGATGTGGGACTGATCCATGAAATGGTCCCACTTGCCGCCGGCAAACGTCTTGTTGAAAAAGGTCATCAGGTCTGCGTCCGCCTGAAACAGTTCCCGCGCGCGATCCGCCATGTCATTGGTGGAGGCCCTGCCCTGCGACGCGTAGAGGCCGTTCAGGCCCGCGGCAAGATACATTTCATTGACCTGCGCGGACGCTTTGGCGGGAAACAGCACAAGTTCATAGAACGCGTCGCGCTTGCTTTCCGGGAGCTTCGGGTAAATAGCCTCCGCCCGGGCCACAATGGCCTTGAAGTCCGCCACCACGTTTTCCGCCTCCTGAAAGTTCACGAGGCTATAAGTTGTCGGTTCGAGAAGCTCAGGCTTTCGACGACCGTTGTACTTCGTATACTTCGCGATGATGTCGGCCGCGTCGGCCCCAAACTCCGCGCCGAACTCCCTTTCCGCCCACATCCGCGTGTATTCGCCGATATTGTCGTTGGTCCATCGATTCGTGTCCCACGCCAGTCTCATGAAGTATTCGACCGGAAACTCGTAGCCCTTGAAATGGCCGACATTCACGATCCAGATGCGGTCCGCTCCGTACTGTTTGGCCAGACTCATCTGATCCCAGATCTTGGCGATCGGGTTGGTGTCGATCCACTGATAGCTCCGTGGACCGCCGTGGTAATCGAAGTGGTAGTAGATGCCGGCGCCGCCCGGCCGTTTCCGCTCTTCGGCTGTAGGCAGGCGGCGCACGTCTCCCCAGTTGTCTTCGGCCCAGAGCAGCGTCACGTCATCGGGCACGCGCAGTCCGTTTTCATAGTAGCCCTGAACTTCCTTGTACAGGCACCAGAGCTGCGGAACCTTCGTGACGTCGGGATTGATTTCCTCGGCGATCATCCGGCGCTGCGCATCGACGATTTTTTCCAGAAGGGCCATGCTCTCCGCGGCGCCCTGAACCATCGCGGTGTCGTCCTCGCCGCGGAGACCAATCGTATAGATCGCTTCGTAATCCTTCCGCGCCCGAATGCCCTCCCGCCAGAACCTGTCGAGAACATCCGGAGTCGCCGCGTAGTTCCAGCGTCCATGCTGCTGGCGGTAATGCCAGTCCCATTCCTTCTGAGCGCGGAGCATCGGCTCCTGATGGGAAGAACCCATCACGACGCCAAATTCGTCCGCCAGCCGCGGATTCTCCGGATCGTCTTCGGCAAACGCGTTGTTCCACATGGCGGGCCACAGGTAGTTGCCCTTCAGACGCAGGATGACCTCGAAAAGCTTCGTGTAGAACTCGTGGTTGAAGTTCGCGACCGTTCCATT
>DASUFH010000057.1:0-2877 GCA_036274645.1 Terriglobia bacterium | reverse complement strand
AAGGCGCCCACATGTCCATGGGCCGCATCACGTTGTCGACCGCGGGGCTGCTCCCGGCAATTGAACGGCTGGGAGAAGAACCGGAAATCCCCAATCTCGCGATTTCGCTCACCGGCGCGACCAATAAAAAGCGCGATGAACTGATGCCCATCAACCGAAAGTATCCCATCGAAAACCTGATCGAAGTGGTACGGCGCTTCCCTCTCAAACACCGTCAACGCGTCACGTTTGAATACGTGCTGCTGGCGGGCATCACCGATTCGGTGGACGACGCGGTCCATCTCGCGCGCCTGATCGGCGGGTTGCGCGCCAAAGTGAACCTGATTCCGTTTAATGAAGCCCCCGAACTTCCTTACCGGCGGCCAACCGATACCGTCATCGCCCGCTTTCACGAAGTTCTCACGGCCAGAAATGTTTCCGCGTTTGTCCGGAAAAATCGGGGCAACGACATTTCGGCCGCGTGCGGCCAACTGCGGCAAAAGTGGGCCCGGCCGGACGTTTCGACCGGAGGTTCCGACATTTTTGCGGGGGAGCGCCCTTGACAGAGGGCGCCCCGCCTCACGATACTCACATGCCCGGCCGGGGCCACCCGGGACCGGTGAGGAGAATGCGAATGATTGAATCGCTCCGTGGAGCGGAGTTTGAAGGACGCCTGCGCGACGTGGAAACCCTGACGGCAAAGATCAGCCGCCTGTGGACCCGGCGTCGGGCCGCGTTCTAGTCCCATGCAGCTGGCAAAAAGCATCTCACGCCTTGGAACCGAGTCTGCGTTCGAAGTCCTTGCCAAAGCGCGGGCGCTCGAAAAACAGGGCAAGAACATCATCCATCTGGAGATCGGAGAGCCGGACTTCCCGACTCCCAGACACATCGTCGAAGCCGGGAAACGGGCCCTCGACGAAGGCTGGACCAAATACGGTCCCACGCCCGGTCTGCCCGAACTGAGAGAAGCCATCGCCGCCTACATTTCCCGCACCCGGGACATCAAGGTCGCGGCCGAAAACGTCTGCGTCGTGCCGGGCGGCAAGCCGATCATGTTCTTCAGCATGATGGCGCTACTGGAACCGGGCGACGAAGTGATTCATCCGGATCCGAGCTTCCCCATTTACGAGTCCATGATCCGGTACCTGGGCGCTACCCCGGTGCCGGTTCCGCTGCTGGAAGACCGCGGATTCTCGTTTCACCTGGATACGCTCCGGGAACGGCTGAGTCCCAAAACCAGGATGGTCATCCTGAACTCTCCGGCCAATCCGACCGGCGGAGTGATCCCGAAGGCCGATCTCGCCGAGATGGCCGCCATGTTTCGGGACCGCGACCTGATGATCCTTTCCGACGAAATCTACGCGCGCATCTGCTATGAAGAGACGCCATCGTCGATCACGGCTTACGACGGCATCCTCGAAAAGACCATTCTGCTCGATGGATTCTCGAAAACCTACTCGATGACGGGATGGCGGCTGGGATACGGAGTGATGCCGGTGTGGCTGGCTGAAGCCGTGACCCGGCTCATGGTCAATTCCAACTCGTGCACGGCAAGCTTCACCCAGCGCGCCGGACTGGCCGCGCTGGAAGGCCCGCAGGATGAAGTCGACAAGATGGTCGCGGAATTCCGGCGGCGGCGTGACGCCATTGTCGCCGGACTTAACGCGATCCCCGGCTTTCATTGCCTGAAACCGGCCGGCGCGTTTTACGCGTTTCCGAGCGTCAAAGGGACCGGTGTTCCTTCCAGGGAACTGGCGGACCTTCTGCTGAGCGAGGCCGGCGTGGCGTGCCTCAACGGCGCGGCGTTTGGCGCTCACGGCGAAGGGTTCCTGCGATTCAGCTATGCGAACTCGCTGGCCAACATCGAAGAAGCCATCGCCCGGATACAGAAAGTGTCCACGCGCTGGGCGCGTTGAGAATGTCTCTCTGATTGTTTAGCTCTGACCTGGCAGGAAAGGAACGGGGGTGTAGACCTTCCGTTTCGGACGCTTCGCGATACTCGTAAAGCATTGGGCGGTCATAGACCGCCCCTACAAGGGGACAGCGAAAGGGCTCCCCCATGCTTTACGAATATCGCGAAGGGCAAACAATCAGGCTTGCGTTGGACTGTCTGCCGTCACCGGAGTCCTTCCCTTCATGCGCGGATCCAGCCAGTCGCGCAGGCCATCCCCCAGCAGATTGAACCCAAGCACCGCGCCAAGAATGCACGCGCCGGAAATCCCCACCTGAAATGCGCCCTTGCTCGACTCGTCCCAGCCCAGTTTCAGAATCAATCCCCATTCCGGGATAAACGGATCACCTCCCAGCCCGAGAAACGCGAGTCCGGCCACATCCAGAATCGCGCTGCCGATGCCGAGCGTTGCCAGCACGATCAGTGGCGTCAGGCAATTCGGCAGAACGGTCCGGACGAGCACCCTCCAGCGTCCCGCTCCGAGGGAGCGCGCGGCGTCGACGAATTCGAGCGCCTTGACGCGTAGCGCTTCGGCGCGCATCTGGCGCGCGTAAAGCGGGATGCCGATGAATCCCACCGCCCACATGAGGTTCTCGAGCGACTTCCCGAGCACCGCGGCGGTCACGACGGCCAGCAAGAAGCTTGGGAAACTCATCATGAAGTCCATGGCCCGCATCAGCGCCGCGTCGACCGCGCCGCCCAGGAACCCGGCCGTGGCGCCGATGGCGGTCCCGGCCGTCAGCGACACCAGGGTCGCCGCCAGCGCCACCAGCAGCGTGTATCGCGCGCCCCAGACCAGCCGCGAATAGAGATCCCGGCCCTGGGCGTCCGCGCCCAGCCAGAACTGTTTTCCCGCCGGCGCGTTGTACTGGCCCAGACCCTGCATCGGATCGTAGGTCGCCAGCCAGGGCGCAAACGCAGCCGCGGTCACCATCAGGACGACGAGG
>DASUFH010000056.1:0-3362 GCA_036274645.1 Terriglobia bacterium | reverse complement strand
GGTTCGGTGGCCACCGGGAAGGCCATTGCGCGCGCGGCATTGGACCTCGGGCTGCGCTATCAGCTTGAGATGGGCGGCAAGAACCCGGTGGTCGTGCTGGAAGACGCGAATCTTGATCGCGCGGTCGAACTCACCGTGCAGGGCGCGATGCGTTCCGCCGGCGAGAAATGCACCGCGACATCGCGTGTCATCGTGATCGAAAGCATCGCCGGTGAGTTCGTTCGCCGGCTGGTCGAGCGCGTGCGCAGCCTGGAAGTTGGACCCGGCACGGAGGCCCGGCCTTACCTGGGACCGCTGATTTCCGGAGGCGCATTGAGCAACGCCGTGGCGCACATCGATCGCGCGAAAAGCGAAGGCGCCGACGTCCTGTGCGGCGGAACCCGTCTGCACATGGACGAACTGGCGCATGGCCACTATCTGGCGCCGACGGTATTGGATAACGTTCATCCGGAAATGGCCATCGCCCAGGACGAGGTGTTTGCGCCCGTACTGGCGGTCATGCGCGTGCCCAATTTTGACGCGGCCGTCCGCGTCGCCAACAGTGTTGCCTACGGCCTCTCCGCGTCCGTGTTCACCCGCAGCCTCGACAAGGCCATGCGTTTTGCCCGCGAGGTCGACGCCGGAATGGTGCGGATCAACGGCGAAACCGCCGGGGTCGAACCCCAGGCGCCTTTCGGCGGCATGAAGGCCTCGTCCTCGTTTTCGCGCGAACAGGGTCAGGCGGCTAAAGAGTTCTACACGCAGATCAAGACCATATCGGTGGATCGGGCAGACTGAATCATGCGTATCTTCCGCTACATCACTTCGCAGGGACCACGGCTCGGACTCGAAATCGGCGGCGAACGTCGCGACCTGAGCAGCGCCGGGCCCGTATTCGCAGACGTTTCCACCTGGCTTGCGGCGCCGGATCCGGTAGCGGCCGTCCGGGCTGCGCGGCCAGGAGACGCCCTGCCCGAATCCCTTCGCGCTGCCGCGCCGGTCGACAAACAGGAAGTCTGGGCGTCCGGAGTGACTTATCTGCGCTCGAAGGCCGCCCGCATGGAAGAAAGCGAACACGCCGGCGACTTTTATGATCGCGTCTACACGGCCGAACGTCCGGAACTGTTCTTCAAACACAACGCCTGGCGCGTTTCCGGGCCGGGCGAACCCATCCGCATCCGGAAAGACTCCGCATGGAATGTGCCCGAGCCGGAGCTTGCGCTCGTGCTTTCGTCACGCGGACGGATCGTTGGTTTCACCATTGGAAACGACGTGTCGTCGCGCTCGATCGAAGGAGAGAACCCGCTGTATCTGCCGCAGGCCAAGGTCTACGAGGGCTCCTGCGCCCTGGGGCCGGTCATCCTCGTCAATGACGAGCCGCCGCAGACACGTGGAATCCGCCTGAGCATCGAACGCCAGGGCGCAGAAGTTTTCGCGGGCGAAACATCGACCGCGCAGATTCGCCGGAGTTTTGAAGAACTCGCCTCGTATCTGTTCCGTGAGCTTTCTTTCCCGGACGGCGCGGTGCTCCTGACGGGAACCGGCATCGTTCCACCGGAGGATTTCACGCTGCGGGGCGGAGACGTCGTCCGCATTCGCATCGACGGAATTGGAGAACTGGAAAACCCCGTTCGAGGAGATTGATGATGATCCGTCGTACGCTTTTCTATCGACGGGATTCGTGGACTGGAGAACCCGTTCGAGGAGATTGATGAAGATCACTGGATTGAAGACGTTCGTTCTCGGATCCGGTTGGCGCAACCTGATCCTGCTGCGGCTGGAAACCGACGAACCCGGGCTGTACGGCATTGGCGAAGCCACGGTGCAGTGGGGCGACGAAGGCATGCTCGGCTATCTCGTCTCGCTCGAAAAGCGGTACCTGCTGGGCCAGGATCCTCGTGACATTGAAGCGCTCTGGGAACGCGTCTACCGCAATGAATACTGGCGTCGGGACTTCTTTGTATGTTCCGCGCTGGGCGGAGTCGAGATGGCGTGCTGGGACATTCTCGGCAAATCGCTGGGCGTTCCCGTCTGGCGGCTGCTTGGAGGAAAATGCCGCGATCGCGTCCGCGCCTACGCCAATGGCTGGTATCAGGTGGAGCGATCGCCGGAGGCCATTGCCCAGCGCGCGAAGAAGGCTATCGGGATGGGATACAACGCCCTGAAGATCGATCCCTTCGGCGCGGGCTCCTATGAAATGAGCGAGGCGGAAAAGGTCCGGTCGGTGCAAATCATTGCGGCTGTGCGCGAAGCGATCGGACCGGAGGCGGACCTGTTCATCGAAATGCACGGACGCTTCGCGCCGCACACCGCGATCGATATGTGCCATCGGCTGGCGCCCTACCGGCCCGGCTGGTTCGAGGAGCCGGTCCCTCCGGAAAACGTCGCCGCCCTCACCGAGGTCCGCCGCGCCGTCGCCCATCTGGGAATACCCGTGGCGGCCGGTGAACGCCTGTTCACGCGCTTCCTGTATCTCGACCTGTTTCGCGATCGCGCAGTCGACATCATTCAGCCGGATGTCTGCCACGCCGGCGGCCTGGCCGAAACGCGCAAGATCGCCGCCATGGCCGAGGCGCACTACATGCCGGTCGCTCCTCACAACGCCTGCTCGCCCGTTGGAACGATGGCTTCCCTGCACGTCGCGGTGTGTACGCCCAATTTCAAGATCCAGGAAACGTTCGACGACATGGTCGAGCCCTGGGTGCGGGACGCCGTCATCGGCCGTCCCATCGTTCGCGATGGATCCTTCGATCTGCCCACCGCGCCTGGTCTGGGAGTCGATCTGAACGAGGACGTGATCGCCGCTCACCCTCCGATGGAAGGATTCATGGACTTCTGGAAGGCCGGGTGGGAAAAGCGCGACAGTTACACGAAGTCGTAGCTGAAACGGCCTGGCGTTGAAACGCTTTGAACGCACTCAGGATGTCGCGAACTTTCTCGTTCCTCTGCTGATCACCGAAGCTCAACGCGCCGGAATTTCCTGGTCCCGATTTGATCAGCAACTTCAAAGCGGCAGCGCGGCGGTTGAGACAGGAGCCCTACAGCAGCGCTTTCAGCCTGATCGAAGCCGCGCGCGTCGCCCCTTTTCCCTGGCTGGATCTCGTGCGGTTGTGGGTCCTGGGGTTCCTGATCGTAGCGGGCATCGCCGGGGCAAGTCTTCTCGTCATCGAGTACCGCCTGGAAAAGTGGGTTGGTCCCGTTCTCCTTGGCGCGCTCATCGGCCTTTACGGCGTATTCATGCTTTTGCAGCTGCTGGTGGGCAAGAAAAGAGCCGACATGATGATCACCAGGGCGATGGATGACATCGAAAGAATAACGGGCTTCAGGTTGTGACGCGGCCTTGCAGGGCTCGGGGTTCCCGTCTGCTTGTAGGGGCGGTCTAT
>DASUFH010000055.1:0-8043 GCA_036274645.1 Terriglobia bacterium | reverse complement strand
TACGGCGACAGTACGGGCGGTGTGCTCAATGTCCAGACACGCGACGGGAGCCGCGAGCGGATGTTCGGTCGCGCGAACGTTGCGGCCACTGGCCTTTCCTATACCGGAGAAGGTCCCATCGGCCATTCCCGGAATCTCTCCTGGCTGGGATCGTTCCGCGAAAGTTATGCGGACTGGCTGATCGAAAGACTGGCCGACGATCCCATGACCGCTGTCGCGCTGGGCTTCACGGACGCCTTTCTCAAGCTCAGCTATGCGCCGTCGGACCGGCATCGGTTCAGTGTGACCGCGATGGGAGGGAACTCCCGGGCCAACCGTGAACGGGAACGGGAAGCGCTGGGTGTGAACTCCCTGCTCACGGCGGACCAGCGCACCCGCATCCTCAACGCGCAGTGGCGCTGGATCGGTTCACGAGCGATCTCCACCACGGAGGTCTACTATTCGCGCGGGACCGGCGAAAACCATAATGTCGGCGGGGAACTCCTCTTTCTGGCGACCGCCAGGGAATCCGCGCTGCGCAACGACACGACCTACCAGTTGGGACGCGGCCACACCCTTCAGGCCGGGCTGTTTCTCCGCCAGCGGACGGAGGACGCTCTTCGCCGGAGGTTTTCGACCGCTTCCGGATTCATACCGACCGATGAGTTTGCCGCGGAGGCCGGGCAGCCCGGCTACTACGTCGAAGACACCTGGAGTCCCCGCCGAAGCGTGACGCTCACGCTGGGAGGACGTGTCGACGAGTACAGCCCGAACCAGGATCGCGTCGTCCTGCCTCGCGCCAATGTTTCGTTCAATCCCCACCCGCGGCTGACGATCTCGGCCGGCTGGGGACAATACGCGCAGTTTCCCGACCTCGCGAGCCTCTATGGAGAATTCGGCCGGCCCGATCTCGGCGCCCCACGCTCCATGCAGTCCGTCATTGCGATCGAACACCGCGTCAGCGAACGAAGCCGCCTGCGCGTCGAGGTCTATGACAAGGAGGAGCACAGCGTGCTGTTCTCCGAAGAAACCGAACCGCGACTCGTGAATGGCGCCGTCACATTTCCCGCGAAAAGTCCCGTTCTGCGCAACACGCTTCGAGGCTATTCCCGTGGCATCGAGGTGTATTTTCAACGACGCAGCGCGAACCGCCTGAGCGGCTGGATTTCCTACGCGCTCGGCTTTACCCATTTTCGCGATGACCGGACCGGCCTCGACTTCGACGGGGACTTCGATCAACGGCATACGGTAAACCTCTACGGCAGCTACCGCGTGTCCCGGTCGCTGAATCTCAGCCTGAAGTTCCGCTACGGAAGCAACTTTCCGGCGATCGGGTTTCTGGCCTACTCCGGATCCACGCTCGTCCTGGCCGCGGAGCGCAACCAGGTCCGCCTTCCCCAATACGTCCGTCTCGACGTCCGGGCGAATCGCGCCTTTCACTTCGACAGCTGGAAGATGACGCTCTACATGGAGGTCTCCAACGCGCTGAAGAGGCACAACGTCCGCTTTTCCGATCTCGACCGGATCAATTCCAGCGGACGTGTGTTGTATTTCCGGGAAAACCTACTGCCCCTGCTGCCCTCCATCGGCATTTCCGTCGAATTTTAGGGCCGCGAAGCGGCACGGGGGCCTGACGGTTCGTTTCTCGTGCGATCCGCCCCGATCACATCGGGTTTAGCCGCTATGAACCGCCCCTAACAAAAAGGGTAGGGAAGAAACGCGGGTCCAATTCGATGGAAAAGGCCGACCGCCCGGCGCCAGACTCTCCAGGAGGCCACCCACCGAGCTGTTTCCAAAGGGAGTCGTCCGCCAGGGTTGTTCGAAGGACGCGCAACACTCACGTCGATGCTGCGTCAATCCTCTCAAAGGTCTTGTCGCAGCCGTCGTTGTAGCTCTGATTGAAGCGCACTCTCTTTGCGTCGCGGGAAGAGTCGCAGAAACTGACAAATCCAGCAAAGTACTGAGTAAGACTCCGGTCGAGAGCCGCGCCGTTTTCCACAGCGGAAAGGGATGTGAACTCCAGCCTTCCCTGGCTGCCGAGCGCCCACTTCCCTGTGGCAATAACCTTCGAACCTTCACTCAGCGAGACAGACTGGTCTTTGTTGAAAGTGACGCGGAGGTCACGGTCGATCGGGCGGACTCCGGTAAAGGCGCAGGCGTACAACGACAACTTCCACGTGCCAATGATCCCTTCGGTGATCCCGGCCGCGCCCGCGCGCTGCCACTCACACTGATCCGGCGCCGTCTTCTGCGCGTCAGCCAAACCTCCGCCCAGGCAGAGCAGCGCGACGAACAACACGGTCAAGGTTCTTTTCATGGAAGCCTCCTCGGCGGCAGTCAGAATACCGCGTCCGGCACGGGCTCTCAATGCTAAACACCTCGCGCTTTCCGCGTCACACTGCCGGACGCGAATTCGGTTCATATGGAGTGGCCGCCGGGGCAGTGGATCCGGAGGGCGGGGAGCAGGAAGTATCGTTGCGCCGTCGATTTGAGGCTCCCGCGCGCGTCCGGCGGAATTCGCGCGGCCTGGTGGAATGAACGGGCGGGGTTCTCAGTGCGGAAAGTCGGGCTTCGTGGCTCGCAGGATTTCGAGGATGGCGGCGCGATCCGTGGCGGACAGGTATGCAAAATCCCGGCTCTTGTCCGCGCCGCTGAGGATCTCGCGCAGCCTGCGGTAGACGACGGTCTTCACCGCCGGGTCCAGCGCGTCGAACGGCTTGCTGTAGATCAGATAGCTGAGCGGATATCGAAACAACCTCGTCTGCAGATCGAAATCCCGCAGCGATCGGCCGCGTCCGTCTTTCGGACCTTCGTTCTGGAAGTCCGTCGCGAACGTCGATGTGCCACTGATCGGAGAGGTCAACGGCGGCGCGCCCTCAAATAACATCGCGCGAACCAGCGATTCGCCGGTTTCCCGCGCGGCGCCGGCGCCCCTGGAGTTCGCCAGCGCGATCAGGTTCTGAACCGTTGTCTGATGCCCAAGCGTCATCAGCGCCACGATGTCGCTGTACGGGGAGAGATACGGCGCGGTGTTGAAGCGGCGCGTGAGGTCCTTGATGTTCGAAGCCCCCGCCAGCGCGGCCGCCGACAGCGCCGCCGGTACCGAAGCCGGGCGGGCGCCCGCAATGTTGCCGGCATGAGTCTGACTGCCGTGCGTGCCCGTCACATACCAACCACCCCAGCGTTCCTTCATCGGCGATCGATCCGTGGTTTCGATCGGGAACGTGCCGGCCACGTCACCAGTCGAATCCGGAATGACGGACGTCAACATCAGCCGGGGCACAAACTTCGGCGCCGCTTCCTGCACGTAATGACAGACCGAGCATTCATGTCCCGTGGATCTCTCGAATACCGGTCGGTCCCCTTTGTCCTGGCCCAGCATGTAAAAGACGGCGCCTTTGCTCGGATCCACCGACATGATTTCGATGACGGGCGCTCCCTGAACCCAGGCCACGTAAACGTCGTCATTGAAATAGATGGCGCGCGGCGTCGAGGGTGAAATACGTTCGGACTGGAGGCTGGTCTTTGAGAACACCAGCGTTTGCGAAGAGACGGGTACCTTGAGAGCCTTCAGGAGCGATACCAGGTATCCATGATCCTTCTCGAAGACCAGATTGCTCCGTCCCGCGTTGATCCGCTGTTGCAGTTCCGCCACAGGATCCGTTGCCGCAGGAGCCGCCGTAACGAACAGAAGACTGAGGACGATCAGAAGCGCTTTCATGGACCCACCAATTCAATCGCAGCCGCGCACGCGAAATCAACCAATAGCGTGACGGGGGACCAAAAGCAGGCTCCCGATTGCTGGCCGGGCTAGAATGTCCTCTACCTGTATTCCGGCGCCATCCAAACGGCGCTTCTCTCAAGAAAGCTGCATGGACGTTGACGATAAAAGAGTGAGAATCGTGTTTCTTGACGACAGCGAAGATCTCCGTGAGGCAATGCGGGTTCTCCTCGAAACGGCGCTGGGAGTGGAATGTATGTGTTTTGGAAGCCTGATGGAACTGGAGGAGCGCTCGAACGAGGCGCTCGACGCAAGGATGGCGATTCTGGACATCAACCTGGGGCCCGGCGTTCCGAGCGGACTGGATGCGTTTCGCTGGCTGAACGATCAGGGGTTTCGCGGAAAGGTCCTGTTCTTTACCGGACACGCCCGCACCAATCCCGACGTCAGATTGGCCCTGGAAAGGGGGGCCCAGGTTCTGGAAAAACCCCTTCAGCCGGACAGGCTCATCGCGCTGCTCACGCGCGCCCTTGATGAGGCGTCATGAGGCGCGATTCCGCTCCTGGACGGGCGCTCAGCCTCTTCGATGTTCACCTCTCCGACCGGGACGCCTGGTTTGCCGCAACCCTCGCCGCCGTGCTCAATGGGATTGGAATGCTGCTGGAGATGGCGATCATTCTCACGATTCCGGGCGTTCCCATAGCGCCGGCGGCCGTTTCCGCATCCGCGGCTGCCCTGCTCCTGATGGCGCTGTTCATCGGAAGAAAGACCCCATCCGTCCGATGGGCATCGGTTATCTATTCCATGACGACCGTATCGGTCGTGACCGTTCTCCTGTTGACGAATCTGAAATTCGCGGAGATGGAGAGCAACTGGTCTCCGTTTCAGACACACAAGCTCGGTTGTTTGGCGGCGGCGCTGCTGGCGCCCGGGTTTTCGGTTGGTCTGTTGAGCATTGCCGCGTACGGCCTCAGCGCTGTGATTCAACTCCTGTTCTTTTTTCCCGACGATGTAAAGATGGCCGCCACGCCATCAGAACCCTGGCCGATGATTGCCTTTATTCTGGCGGGCGTTCTGGCCCTGGTTTATCGATTTCGTCACGTCCAGTTGGAACAGGAGATCGCCCGGACCCAGGCGCAGAACTTTGCGATCAAGCGTCTGGCCTCCGCTTTCCTGAATATCCGGGATCTGATGAATACGCCGCTCCAGGTGATCGAACTTTCAGTCGATTTGTTGCGCCAGGCCAGGGAGCCGGCCGCGCCTGCGCTCGATAGAATCGATCGCTCGGTGCAGAATCTCCGGGAGATCAATTCCGTGCTGGTTCAGCACGAGAAGGAAATCGAGTGGCAAACAGGCCAGTCTGTTTCGCCCGATCGTCCGTGATGGGACGAGGGAATTAGGGACAGAGAGCAATTTCGCGTTCGAGCAAATTGCTCTCTGTCCCTAATTCCCGGTCCCCTCTGTTTTCTAACGCCACTGGATTCCAGTATTCCCACCCGGTGAACCGAACGCTGGCCAGCATTCGCTGGTATAGAGGCTCGAAGTTGCCGAAATCGATCTGCGGCGCGATGCCGACAAAATAGGTCACCAGCCCGTCCGGACGCAGGACGACGAGGAGCATGTGCGTCTGCATCAGACCGTTCGTCGACGTGTTGGTCATGTCGACGACCGTTGCTTCAAGGCCGCCGATCCAGGTCCGCCCACGGTTCACGGCCATGCCGATATTCTGATTCCACTTTCGATACTGATTGACGACCAGGTCGGTGGCGTCTCCCAGGGTTGTGGTTGCGCGCGGGCCGGACAGCGGCGGAAGGCTCCCGTCATAGACGATTCCGCTCTGCGGATCAAACGTGCCGATCATCACTCCGTATGTAAGCGATCCGTTCATAAAGCCGCCGGCCGGTGTGATGTAAATGAACTCACCGTTCGGCGCGGCGGTCCAGCCTTCCGGATACAGCATTTGAATATCGCTCCCGGAATAGGGAGTCATTAACGGGAATTGCGGATTCGACCAGGGGGCATCATTCGGATGATTGGCCAGGGCGGGAGATAACGCCAGCGATACAACAGCCACGACAAAAGCGAGTGTCTTTGCTTTGACCGGCATAGAAATATCCTTCCGATGTGGATCGTTAATAGGGTAGACAGCGCTGAATGAAATTGGGTAGTCCGCTTGCACGGACCGTTCCGAAACGTTGTGGGGCGGTCACAGACCGCCCCTGCTAGGGGAGAAGGAACAGCCGCACATTCAGGAAGTTATCGCGTTCCCCACGCTGAAGTTCGCCGCTACAATAGCCGCGTGAATTCGACGATGTTCGCGCTGATGAGTCGTCCGGTCCGGGCTGCGGTCTGATGCAGGGAAGCCGCGCGCTCCGGCGCGTTGTCAACATTGAGGACCTTCGCCGGCTGGCGCGGAAACGTGTTCCTCTGCCGATCTTCGATTATGTGGATGGCGGCGCAGACGGCGAAGTCACGCTGGGCGATAACCGGCGAAGCTGGGACGAGGTGTTGTTCCGTCCGCAGAACGCCGTCAATGTGCAGCAGCCGGATCTCCAGACCAGCGTTCTCGGTTGCGATCTGGCCATGCCGATGCTGCTCGGGCCCATCGGCTTCACCCGTCTGATCAACTCCGAGGGTGAGCGAGCCGTGGCCGCCGCCGCGGGCGATGCGGGGATCGGTTTCTGCATGTCGAGTTTTTCCGGATACTCGTGCCAGTCTGTCGCCGCCGCCGCGAAGACATCGCTGTGGTACCAGCTCTATCTGGCCGGCGGCCGCGAGGTGGTGGAAGGGACGCTCGATCGGGCCTGGAAGGCCGGGTTCAGGATCCTGGCGGTGACCATCGATACGAACGTGCCGGGAAACCGCGAGCGCGATCTTCACAACGGTTCTCCCTTTCTCATGAGCGGCAATGTGCTCCGGATGCTGCCGTATCTTCCCTCGATCCTCCGAAAACCCGGCTGGCTGGCGCAGTTCATGACGGATCGCGAGGCGATGTTTTTCCCCAACATTCAACTTCCCGGCAAGGGCGCGTGTCCCGCCTCCGACGTGCGCGCGATGCTAACGGGAGCCGTTGTGACATGGGGCGATATGAAATGGATTCGTGACGTCTGGCCTGGCCTCATCGTCACCAAGGGCGTCATTACCGCGGAGGACGCGCGTCGAGCCATCGGCTCCGGAGCGAGTGGCGTTATCGTTTCCAATCACGGCGGCCGCCAACTGGACACGTGTTATCCCACATTGCGCGCGCTGCCCGAAGTGGTCCAGGCGGTCAACGGGGAGGTCCCGGTGCTCGTCGACGGCGGAATCCGCCGCGGGGGCGATATCCTGAAGGCCCTCTGCATGGGCGCCCAGGCCGTTCTTATCGGACGGGCCTACGCCTACGGCCTCGCCGCGGAAGGCCGCGCCGGAGTGGAGCGCGCGATTGCGATCCTGAAGGCCGACCTCGAACGGACCATGGCCCTGCTCGGTTGCGCGTCTTTGAGGGAACTCCGCGCGTCCCTGGTCGCCGTTCCGAAGCGCTGGACGGAGTGAACCTGTCACCCATCGCCGTCTTAAGGGTCGCGAGTTTTCGTCCCCTACATGGGGGAAGGGGATGGTTGCGTAGCGCGTGTCACTTTCTGGGAGGATACTTCGCCAGGAGTGTCTTGACGGCTTCGCGCAGCACATCGGGCAACTCTGGCGACAGCCTGGGGCCGGTTTCAAGATACCCGTTCCAGATCTTTCGGGCGACGCTGCGATTGATATCCAATGTGAGCACCGCGTAGGAGTCCTTTCCGCTGGTTGAAACCACGACGCCGTACGTCACGACGATGTCGGGGCGATCCGATGTCTCTTTCAGGCCCTTGGCAGACAACCCGGATCGGATGACTTCCTCGAACGAAACGATCTCATGTCTGTTGAATTCTCCGCCGAGGCCTTTCAATTCTCCCTGACGGACACTGAAGCTTTTGATCGCGGCAAAGTCCGCCTCTTCGTCGAAAGTGACAAACTGAAACTGGCCCGTCGCAACCAGCATCCAGACCATCATGGCAATTGCGGTTTGCATGAAGCCCCCAAAGTTCGTCCCGGTGGATAGGATTGTCTCGCGACCTCTGCGAATATACTCGCATTTCGGCGTATCCGGAAAGCGGGCAGAGGACGACACGAACGATGCTCCCGGACCGGTGGCAGGGCCCTTTGGGGCGCCCGCTTCCTTGTAGGGCGGTCTTTGACCGCCCCTGGAGTTTGGAGGGGACCTGGAAATGGTTCCGCTGTTGTGTGGGTGGGAAGCCCACCGGGGGAAGGTCTCAGTCAGACCACCCGAAGCCAAGGCAGGGAGCGGAGGTGAGGTTGCGAGGTGAAGC
>DASUFH010000054.1:0-16159 GCA_036274645.1 Terriglobia bacterium | reverse complement strand
GATCGCGGCCGTCTCATCGCGGGACTTTTCCCGTTCGCGCTGTCGCGCCCGGTTCAGCCGCTCGGACTCGACCTGCTCCGTCGTCTTCGCGACGAAGCGAGCGCCGCGGCGCTTGAAATACAGGCTGTCTTCGGCGAGGGCGTGCACGATGGCGGAGACGGCGTCCGGACTGGTCTGCGAAAAGAACATTTCGGCCAGTTCCTTCGGTTCGAATTCGCGAGACGCCCCGCCAAGCGACTGCCAGAGTAACTCCACATCCAGCTCTGCGCGGCGGGCCTTGACCAGTTCGACGATCTCCGCGGCCAGAGCAGGGAAGTCCGTTTCCGGACTCTGGCGATGGGAAACCAGCACATGCTCTGCGCCGATGGTCAGGTTTCGTCCTTTCGGGTCGACCACACGCAGCCGGTCCCGCTCCTGTTTGCGTACGTAACCCATGCGGACATGATCGGAGTCGAGGAATTCGATAATGTGGCCCTGAAGAAGCATGAATCGGTCTGTCGCGCGCTTTACTCGTGATCCGGCGAGCCGGCGCTGTCCGGCAGTGGCGCGATGGAAATCAGCGTTCCGGGCCGGTATTCCGCAGTGCGGTTATCGGCGTCGAGGGCTACATGTTGTGTGTTGGGCATGCCGTTTTGCCGGGCGGTACCTTATCACGCGGAAAGGGAATCCCCAACGGGATGCTATAGTCCTCGCTGTGCGCTCGCCGCGTCATTGGGCCAACCTCTTCGGAGATTTTCTTTCTTCCCCCGCCGTAACGGGCGCTGTGGCTCCGAGTTCCATGTCCATGGCCGAGGCAATGGTCGAGGGACTGGATCTGGCCAACGCTGGCGCGGTAGTCGAATATGGGCCGGGCACCGGCGTCTTCACCGGCAAGATCCTGGAGCGCGTCTCTCCATCGACGCGGTTTCTGGCGATCGAAATCAGTCCACGGCTGGCGGCCATCTTTCGCGAGCAGTATCCGGACGTTCCACTGGCGGAAGATTCCGTGGCGAATGTCGGAAGGCTTTGCGCCGAAGCGGGAATCGTTTCGGTTGACGTGATCGTTTCCGGCCTGCCATGGGCGGCGTTTCCCGATTCGTTGCAGCGGGAGTTGCTCGACGCCACCATGTCCGTGCTCCGTCCTGGTGGAACGTTTGTTACCTTCGCGTATCTCCACGGATTGCCCCTTCCCGCGGGCCGGCGGTTTCGAAAACTTCTGGGTGAGTACTTCAGCAGTGTCCGGCGCAGCGACATCGTGTGGCCCAATCTGCCGCCTGCTCTGGTCTATCGATGTATTCGCTGACCGGCGGTTCTGACGTTCTGACGCGCGCGTCAGGCGGAATGACCGCGACGACGGGACCGCGTGTCCCCCGGCGTTGCGGTTATTCCGGGTGAGGGCTGTTCCACATCAGCCGAATCCATCGATGGAGCGGTTTCGTCCGCGGCGGTCTCCAGGGGGACACGGCGTCGGAAGATGAGCCGGTCGCTGACCAGGTAATTGACGAGCGAGCAGGTCCCGATGCCGATGCAGGTGGCGACCAGATAGTGGATGTGGAGCTTGGAAACGAGCAGCCACATGAGCGACACATTTCCGGCGAGCGAGATCAACCCGTTGCCGGCGTTGAAGCGGACCAGACGCAACGGCGCGCCGCTCCACTCGAGGTTGCGGTGCGCCCACGTCCAGCGTTCGTGCCAGTAGAAGTTGTGAAGTACGGCTGTTTCGACGGCAATGATGGTGGCCGCAAGATAGTGAAGTCCAAAGCCGCTTTTGAGAATTGCCAGAACCAGCGTCTGCACGCCAACGCCGCCCAGACCGACCGTATAGAAGCGCATCCATGGGCGCTTCATGGGAGACGCTCCTCGTTGTACAGACGAATGGTGTTGCGGACGGCCGATATCGCGGCCATGACGATCATCCCGCAGATGGCGACGGTCGCTCCGACGTCATAAAGCAGAAATGAATTACCGGCGATGTGGACTCGAGGCTTGACGAGCAGCGTAACGTTCCCGATGGCGAGCAGGACGCGCAATTCCGTGGGGCCGAAAAGGCCAAAAGACAGCCGGAAGACGCCGAGAGCGTAAGCCGCCAGGTAGATTTCGATGCAGAGAAGAAAGTAGGCGATCAGCAACAGCGCCGCAACGGAGGCGCTCATATAACCGGAAAGGCCGATTCCTCCGAAAAGGCACACCGCGCCGAAGGCGTCAACGATGTGGTCGACATAAAAGCCGTAACGGGGGCGCTGCCTCTGCCGGTATCGGGCCAGAGTGCCGTCGAGGCTGTCGCCGAACCAGTTGATGGTGAGGCAGACGATGGCCACCAGAAGCATCCACGGGTTCCACCGGGACAGATAGAACGAAACTCCGGTCAGGATCATGCCCACGAAACCGAGCAGTGTCAGATGATCGGAATTGATCCACGCCGGCATCCGCTCGGCGAACCAGCGCAGGGTCCTCTTTTCGAGCGGCGACAGAATGCTCTGCTGAATGCGTGCAGCGGTCTTGAAGGCCGTGGGCTCCATCGCGCGCCTCTTCAGTGTCCCGGCCCGCGGCCTGGAATGTGAAAGTCATCCATCGACGACGCCAGGATAGCCATGTGCCACCGATGTCCGGCAGAGTTTTCTCCCTGCAGGAGCGGTCCGGGATCGCCCGCGATTTCACCGTGGGCAATGACGGCTTCAACAGGAGAAACACGTCTTCGCGATGACTTGATATGCAAAGTCGGTCCGTCCGGCCGGGAATAGGTTTCGACGTGTGCGGCCATAAGAACAGCGGGGATTCTACCCGACTCCGCAACAGGGCGGCACAAATGTGTCGGTTTTTCTGTTTCTTGAGCCGTTCGCATAAGGGTATTCTTCCGGTCCATGTCATTTGAAAATAAGGTCGCAATCGTCACTGGTGGAAGCCGCGGGATTGGCCGCGCAATCGTTCAGGCGCTGGGGCAGGCCGGGGCTAAAGTCGCTTTCACGTACGTTCAGAACAAGGCGCAGGCCGATGAAGTGGCCAATGGCGACAACATCATCGGGTTCCAGGCCGATGTGGTCGATTTCGAACGCGCCAAGGCCCTGGTCAAGGAAGTGAAGGAACGCTTCGGCCGCATCGATTTTCTTGTTAATAACGCCGGCGTCACGCGCGACAAGCTTCTGATGATGATGAGTGAGAAGGATTGGGACGATGTGATCAACATCAACCTCAAAGGGGTCTTCAATCTTTCCAAACACGTGGCCGGCGTGATGCTGCGACAGCGGTCGGGTTCCATCCTCAACGTGACATCAATCAGCGGCATCGTTGGCATGCCCGGACAGGCCAACTATTCCTCGTCGAAGGCCGGCATGATCGGTTTTACCAAGGCTCTCGCCAAGGAGCTGGCCAAGATCAACGTTACCGTCAACGCTCTGGCTCTGGGGTTTGTCGAAACCGATATGACCGCCGTGCTGAACGCGGAGTACCGGGCCAGGATCGTCGCCGAGATTCCATTGGGAAGGGTTGGCAAACCGGAAGAGATTGCCGACGCCGCTCTCTTTCTGCTGTCCGACAAGGCCCGGTATATCACCGGGCATGTGCTCCAGGTGGACGGCGGCCTGGCGATTTGACGGCGGCACAAATGAGCTGAGAGTCCGATGGTATTGGTCTTCGTTGTCCGTTGTGAGTTGGCTTGTTGTGCGATGTGTAATGGACCTGGCTAAACCACCCAATGGCGTACTGGGCAATGGGTAATTGGGGAACTTTGCCAGGTCCAACAGACGTCGACCAACAAGGCAGTTCACAGTGGGCACGCCGCCCTTTCTACATGTTGGATTTCGTCCGGCCGAGTTCGATCTTCTGCTGGGCCTGATATTGTCCCTTTCGATCCTTGTAGGAAACGGCGCACGGTTCATCCGATTGAAAAAACAAGACCTGGCATAGTCCTTCGTTTGCAAAAACGCGCGTGGATGCAGGCGTCGTGTTTGCAATGGACACGGTCACGAACCCTTCCCATTCCGGTTCGAATGGAGTCACGTTGATCAGCACACCGGCCCGGGCGTAAGTGGACTTGCCTGTGCAAAGGGTCAATACATCGCGCGGAATTCGCAGGTATTCGACGGTCCGGCCGAGGATATATCCATTTGGAGGGATGTCACAGTAGGGGCCTTTGAAATCCCGATAATATTCCGGTGGAATGGCCTTCGGGCTGACGGTGGCGCCGGGCGGCGGAGAGTAGATTTTGAAGTCTTCGGCAAGCCGCAGGTCGTAGCCATACGACGAAAGTCCATAGGAAATTGCTCCGTTGGAGACCTGTGCGGGTGAGAACGGTTCGATCATGCCGTGCTGCTCCGCCATACGGCGAATCCAGGAGTCCGGTTTAATTGCCATTGCCTAAATCCCTTCTTGGATGTTAAAGATATTGGCCTTGAACGAGATAGCGGCCCAGAGCCTGAAGAGCATAAACCACGGAGGACGATAGCCGGTGATCAAACTGGACCTAGTCAATCAGATCGTCGAGCGCACGGGCGTGAGTAAAGCCAAGGCGGAAGATGCGGTCGATACCATTTTCAACTGCATGAAAGAGGCTCTCAAGGCCAATGATCGTATCGAGCTCCGAGGATTCGGTGTCTTCTCGGTCAAGCCTCGCAAAACGGGAATCGGCCGCAATCCGCGGACCGGGTCCGAAGTGAACATTCCACCAGGCAAGGCCGTTCGGTTCAAGCCCGGAAAAGACCTGCAATCGCTTTAGGCCGTCGACCGGCCCGCCTCATGGAAGCCCGCTACACCCCGCCGATCGAGTTTTACCGAGCGGAAGCCCCGGCGCGATTTCCCTGGGTGAATATCGCGCTGTTTGTCCTCACGTGTCTGACGACGCTGCTGGTGGGAGCAGTGCAGATGGAAGGGTTCACTAACGGCGCCGGGGCGGTCGAAACGCTCCAGGCGATCGCCAGGTCCCCGCTCACGATGCTGAAGGGATGGCCTTTCAGTCTGACGCTCATGACCATCCTGTTCTCGCATGAGATGGGTCATTACCTCATGTGCCGGTATTACGGAATGGATGCCAGCCTTCCGTATTTTATTCCGGGACCATCACTGGTCGGAACGTTTGGCGCCTTTATCAAGATCCGCTCGCCGTTTACGCACCGGCCTGCTTTGCTCGAAATGGGAATTGCCGGGCCGATTGCCGGTTTTGTGATGTCGATACCGGCGCTGATTGTGGGAATCGCCCTTTCCCGGTTCGGCAGCGTCGCCCCGGGCATGGACCAGCTGGGTGAGCCGTTGATTCTGAAACTGATTGTTTATCTGCTGGGTAAGACCCCGCCTGCGGGCATGGATACGTTTCTTCATCCTGTGGCTCTTGCGGCATGGTTTGGCTTCTTTGTTACCGGGATGAACCTGATCCCTGCAGGCCAGCTCGACGGCGGTCATGTGGCGTACGCGTTGTTCGGGCGCGGCCATTCGGGCATCTCGATGGCATTGATGACCGGTCTGGCGCTGATGGGCCTGTTCCTCTGGCCGGGCTGGCTGGTGTGGCTGGCGTTTCTTCTCGTGATCGGGTTTCGCGTTGGGTTTTCGCACCCTCCGACCCTGGACGATTCCATCCCTCTCCCTCGACGCGATATCTGGCTCGGCTGGATCGGTTTGGCCATGTTCATTCTGTGCTTTACGCCGGTTCCGTTCTCTCTTTCCTGAACGGGACACGTTCCTCAAATAACACTTTGGAGCCAGCGGCCGATTCGTGCTATAAGGCTGAGCGGTTTGCTGACGCAATGTAGCGTCAAGGGGCAGGCTTCAGCAGTCTTGAGCCTCCCGGCTGAAGGCTTGAGAATTCTTGCCAAACTACAAAGTCGTAGATTTCGGACAATGACGTCATCTGCTGGCGATCTTCGGAACTTGCCGGCGGGGACGTTCTTTTTTTTGGGGGAAACCAGATGAAACGCAGGTTCGTTAAACAATTTACTGTTGCTTTGTTCGCGTTCGTTGCAGTGATGATGTTCTCGTCCGTTGGTTATGCACAGAATGGAAAGATTGATCTGGGGGAGGGACGCTGGGTTTCGGTGGGCGCCGGTATTCGTTCCTCTTTCCGCGCGACCAAGGTTGGCTCCGGGTCGGGATCGTTCTATGACAAGGGGTTCAACATAGACAATATCCGCCTCTACATCAATTCAGAGGTTCACAAGGATTTTCAGGTTGAGTTCAACACCGATTATGACGGTTCCGGCGACATCCAGCTTCTGGATGCGGTGGTCAAGTACCAGCCGAGCGAGAGCTTCAGCATCTGGTTCGGACGTCATATCACGCCTTCCGACCGTGCGAACCTGGATGGTCCGTACTATCTGGGAATCTTCGACTATCCCGGACTCGTTTCGATGTATCCGGCGAAGTTTGCGGGCCGCGACAACGGTATCTCCGTTTCCGGTCACCTGTGCATGCGCCGGTTGAAGTATGCGTTCGGTATCTATGATGGCGCGGCGAACGTTGCGGGACAGGACAGCAATCTGTACGCCGGTCGCGTGACGGTTAACCTGATCGGTGACGAACCCGATGCCGGCGGCAAGTCCGGCTATTACACGGGGAGCGGCTACTACGGCGAGAAGGACCAGATCCTTGCGCTGGGTTTTGTGTCGCAGTTCCAGAACGACGTGGTCGCCCAGATCGGTGGCAGCGCCCGGAGCTTCTTCGGCTACAACGCGGACCTTCTGTGGGAGCGCAAGCTGTCATCGGGTGGTGTCGTGGATGTTGAAGGCGCCTGGTACAAGTACAACGTCGGCCGCAGCGTGGCGTTTACCGGTGGCGTTCCGTCCGTGAACGGCTCCGCGTTCCTGATGCAGGCTTCGTATCTCTTCCCGCAGGAAGTTGCCGGCGTCGGCAAGTTTCAGCCTGTGGCCCGTTACCAGGATTTTCGTGACAGCTCCATTCTGGATGTCGGAACCAACTTCGTCATCCGTGGGCACAGCGCGATCCTGAGCTTTGCGTATTCGCCGTCCTATACCGGTGGCGCGTGGAACAATCGTGTGGACAGCTACACGGGAGGCGCGCAATTCCAGTTCTAACCGTCCTCTAATCGAAAGGGAAAACTCCTTATGTTTAATTGTCTGAAGACGAATCTTGCGCTTTTCCGGATGCTCCGGACGAGCGCGATCGTCCTCGTCGCCGCCGCGGTTCTGGTGGCTTGCGCGGGCGAACCCAAAGCGGAGCCCTCAAAAGACGCGCCAGCGGCCGATTCCGGCAGCACAGTCAAGATCGGTGTGTTGCACTCGCTGACGGGCACCATGGCTATTTCCGAAACCTCGTTGCGTGACGCCGTCCTGATGGCGGTGGATGAAATCAACGCGGGCGGAGGCGTCATGGGCAAGAAGATCGAGCCGGTCGTGGTCGATCCCGCATCCGACTGGCCGCTCTTTGCGGAAAAGGCAAAGCAGCTGATCAGCACCGACAAGGTCGCTGTAGTGTTTGGTTGCTGGACTTCCGTCAGCCGGAAGTCCGTTCTTCCCGTTTTCGAGTCGCTCAAGGGATTGCTGTTCTACCCCGTTCAGTACGAAGGTGAAGAACAGAGCCCGAACATCTTCTATACGGGCGCGACGCCGAACCAGCAGTTGATCCCGGCCGCCGAATACATGATGAGCAAGGAAGGCGGCTCCAAGAAGAAGTTCTATCTGCTGGGCACGGACTACGTGTTCCCGCGTACCGCGAACAAGGTTCTCCGGGCGTTCCTGTTGTCCAAGGGCGTTCCTGAGGCCAACATCGTGGAAGAGTACACGCCGTTCGGGCACAACAACTATCAGGACATCGTCCGGAAGATCAAGGAGTTCGGCAAGGCGGGCGACGCCACCGTGCTCTCGACGATCAACGGCGACAGCAACGTGCCCTTCTATAAGGAGTTTGCCAACCAGGGCCTGAAGGCGACTCAGATTCCGATCATGGCGTTTTCCGTGGCGGAAGATGAGTTGCGGGCCATGGAAACCGAACACCTTGTCGGCCATCTGGCGGCCTGGAACTACTACCAGTCGCTGGATTCGCCGGAGAACAAGAAGTTCGTCGAAGCGTTCAAAGCCAAGTTCGGCAAGGACCGCGTGACCGACGACCCGATCGAGGCCGCCTACTTCGGCGTGTACGTGTGGAAAGCCGCCGTCGAAAAGGCCGGTTCGTTCGATGTCGACAAGGTGGTGCCGGCCGTCCTCGGTACCGAATTCGACGCTCCGGGCGGGCATAAGAAGATGCACCCGGAGAATCACCATACCTTCAAGCCGGTCTACATCGGCAAGATCAAGGCCGATGGGCAGTTTGATGTCATCTGGAAGTCCCCCGGTCTGGTCGAGCCCGAAGCCTTCAGCCACTATCTGAAGGGCGACGCGGCGAAGTGATGAATGCCGCGTGGTTGTGGCGGATAGCCGCCGCGACGGGAATGGTTGCTTTTCTGCTGGGAGGCCCCGCGTGGGCCTTCCGGCAGGAAGCGCAGCCGGTTTCCGGAGAAGCGCGGCGGGCATTCGAGCAACTCACCGGCTCTGCTCCTGAAGAGCGCGCCGCCGCCTTCGATTTCCTGCTGAAGTCGAAAAGCGGCGCGCTTGTTCCCGCTCTTGAAGCCTTTCGTAACGGTCTGCTGGAACGCCGTTCCGACGGTACTCTCGTCATTTACCGGTCTCGCGTCGAGATCAACGGCAGCAAGGTCTTTCCCCTTGTCGACGCATGGACCCTGAATCCCCTTACCGACGCCGCCGGAGCTCCGGCCTATGCCGACAGCCTGGGCTCGAGCATGCTGAAGTCGGAAGATGCCGATGAGCAGAATCTGGCGCGGCTGATTTCCATTTTGTCTCTCTATCATCCCGATCCCGACATCCGGCGTGAAGCAATCGCCGACGCCGCCAATCGCGGCGACGCCGATATGCTGGACGACCTGAAGGCCGCGCTTGAGAACAATCCGGGGTCCGCTTTGACCAGTACGCTGCGCGAGTCGATCGCCCGGATCGAGTTGACCCATGGCGCCGGGGACGTCCGCCTGAATGCCGCGCGAACGCTGGGAGAACTCGGCACTTCCGGGGGGCTGGACGATCTGCGGAAGGTTCTGGACGAGGCTAAGAGCTCCAATGATACGCCTCTGACCACCGCGATTGAGAGCGCGATCGCCCGCATCGACAGTTATCAGCTCAAAGTTCGAATACTCAAATACACCTTCTCCGGCCTGTCGTTGGGAAGCATTCTGGTGCTGCTGGCGCTCGGGCTGTCGATCATCTTCGGCCTGATGCGCGTCATCAATCTGGCGCACGGGGAATTCATGATGGTCGGCGCGTACACGACCTACGTGGTCGCGGAATTCTTCAAGTTGCATGTGCCGGCCGCCTGGTTTGACTACTACTACATACTGGCGCTGCCTCTAGCGTTTCTGGTCAGCGGCCTCGTGGGCTGGATATGTGAAGCCACGATCATCCGTCATCTCTACGGACGGACGATTGAGACCCTGCTGGCGACCTGGGGCATCAGCCTGGTGCTGATTCAGACCGCGCGTCTGTTGTTTGGCGACACGACGTCTCTGACGCCGCCCAACTGGTTTCAGGGGGGCTGGGAAGTGGCGCCGGATCTGGTGTTTCCGCTGAATCGTCTGTTCATCATCGCGTTTTGCGGCGTTTGCGTGGCTGTGGTCTATTACCTCGTTCAGGGCACCCGCTTCGGATTACTGCTCCGCGCCACAACACAGGACCGCCCGATCGCCGCCGCGCTGGGCGTGCCGACGCGCTGGATGGATGGCATGACGTTTGGATTTGGCACGGGGCTGGCCGGTCTGGCCGGCGCGACCGTTCCGCTTTTCGACAAGCTGAACCCCAACATCGGACAGGGGTACATCGTCGACAGCTTCATGGTGGTGGTCGTTGGCGGCGTCGGCAAGCTGATCGGCGCGATCACGGCCGGCATGTCGCTCGGGTTCCTCACCCAGTACGTGGAGCCATGGCTGGGCGCGATCTACGGAAAGCTGGCGGTCCTGGGATTGATCATTGTGTTTCTCCAGCGGAGGCCGTCGGGGCTCTTTCCGCATCGCGGCCGCGCCGCGGAAGACTGATCATGGCGAAAGAGACTGGCGCGGGGGCGGCTCCCGCAAGGGCGGTGCCCCGCTTGCAACCCGTTACGCCTCGTTCTCCGCTCGGGGCGGATCCGGAGATTACGAAATTCCGCCGCCGGACCATTCTCGGCCTGCTGGTGATCCTGTTCGTTGTGGTCCCGGCGCTCAGCCTCATCGGGCAGTACACGGGAACGCCTCTCATGGAGGCGCACGACCTGAACCGCCTCGGCCGCTACCTGTGCTACGCGATCGCGGCGCTGGGCATCGACCTGATCTGGGGATATGCCGGCGTTCTTTCGCTGTGCCATGCGCTGTTCTTCTGTCTGGGCGGATACGCCATGGCGATGTTTCTCAGCCTGCCCTCAGGCGGAGGAGATGTCCGGCCGGAATATCACAACATCCCGCAGTTCTTCTTCTTTAACAACGTCGATTCGCTGCCGGTCTGGTGGCGGCCCCTCGGTTCCTTTCCCATCGCGTTGTTTGTCGGGCTGGCTGTGCCGGCGCTGCTCGCCGGTCTGATCGGTTTCTTCATTTTTCGTAACCGGGTCCGGGGCGTCTATTTCTCCATCATCACGCAGGCGCTGGCCTGGGGCGCATTCCTGGCGTTCTCCCGCAACGAGATGCTTCTGGGCGGCACCAACGGTCTGACGAATTTCTACAAGCCTCTGACGACGCGGCCGAACTGGATTCTCGGCCTGTATCTGCTGACGTCCGTGGCGCTGGTCGGCGTTTTCTGGCTGTGTCGCCGGGTTGTCCGCTCGCGTTTTGGACGCGTGCTGGTCGCCATCCGCGACAATGAGCCCCGCCTCTTTTTCCTCGGCTACCGCGCAGACCTCTACAAAGCGCTGGCCTTTGTGGCGGCCGCGCTGGTTGCGGCAATTGGAGGGATGCTGTACGTTCCGCAGACGGGCATCATTGCTCCTCACGACATGCGCGTCGAGGTTTCCATCTGGATGGTGATCTGGGTTGCGGTCGGCGGCCGCGGAACTCTCTGGGGCGCGATCATGGGCGCGCTCGTGGCGATGTTTACGTACTCATCGCTGACTTCCGATCTGCCCCAGGCGTGGCCCTTCATTCAGGGTGGCCTCTTCCTCACGGCATTGGCGTATCCGGGCGGAGCGGGTGAACTGTGGAGCCGCCTGGAAGATGAACGTCAGCGCGGCTTCGGCATGGGGCGGGCCGTCGTGGCTCTTGGGTTCGTCGAGCTTTTCCTGATTGCCGACAAACTGGGATGGTTTGCCAGAATCCTCCCGACGGCCGTGGTGGCGGGAGTTCATGTTCGCTATTTGATTCCGTTCGCGGTCGTCGTGGTGTTGTGCGCGGGAAAACGCGCGGCTCGAGCCGCGGTTCCACTGCTGGCTCTCGCCTGGTTCATCTTCAGTGAAGCGTTCGGTCTGATGCCGGGATCTTTTTCCTATCTCAAATACCTTCTGGTGCTGCTCTCGATCATCGTTTACGCCGTCGGGGAAAGCGGCGTGTTGGAGCGTCTGAAGAACCGGGCGGGACGGTCCGCTCTGGCCGGGGCGGTAAAGTGAGCGCGGCTGCAGACATTCTCGTGGTGGAAAACGCCACCGTTGTTTTTGACGGTTTCAAGGCGCTCGACATCGATCGTTTCAGCGTTGACCGAAACGAGGTGCGGGTCGTGATCGGGCCAAACGGGGCGGGGAAGACCACGCTTTGCGACGCCATCAGCGGTAAGACGCGCCTCAATTCCGGACGTATCCACTTCGACGGCGCCGACATCAGCCGGTTTCGCGACTATGAGATCGCGCGGCGTGGCGTCGGCCGCAAATTTCAGAACCCGGCGGTCTTCGGCAGCCTGACCGTTCGCGAGAATCTCGAACTGGCGGGAGCGCCCTCAAAAAGCGCGCTCGGAGGAATGCTGCGGGGCCCGGCGCCGGAAGCGCGGAAGAAAGCGGCCGAGGTGGTTGCGGAGGTCGGGCTGGATGAAGTGGTGGATGTTCAGGCGCAGTACCTCAGCCACGGACAGCGGCAGTCGCTCGAGATCGGCACGCTGCTGGTTTCGATGCCGAAACTGCTGCTCATCGATGAGCCGGCGGCCGGACTGAGCGACGAGGAGACGGCTGCCATGGCCAGGCTGATCCGCCGCCTGGCCGGACAGCACACGATCATCGTGATCGAACATGACATGGATTTCGTCCGGCAGCTCGAAGCGAAGATAACGGTGTTGAACGAGGGGAAGATCCTGGCGGAAGGCCCGATGTCCGAGGTGCAGGCCGATCCCCGCGTCATCGAAGCCTATCTGGGACGTTAAACCATGCTTTCTGTACAGAACCTGTCCTTTTCATATGGGGCCATCCAGGCCCTGGACGACATTACGATGGTTGCCCCGGCCAGTCGTATTACCTGCATTCTCGGCCGCAACGGTGTCGGCAAGACCACGCTGCTGATGAACATCATGGGCCTGCTTCGTCCCACCATCGGCGCGGTATTCATGGAAGACCGCGATGTGACGGACCTGCCTGCGGATAAACACGCCGCGGCCGGCTTCGGCCTGGTGCCTCAGGGACGCAGAATTTTTGCCCGACTCACCGTCGAGGAGAACCTGCGGGTTGGATTGGCCAGCGCAGGCCGGAAGGCCAAAATTCCCGACGAGGTTTACGAGTTGTTCCCCATTCTCAAGACCATGTCCAGGAGGATGGGAGGCGACCTTTCCGGCGGTCAGCAGCAACAGCTGGCGATCGCCCGCGCGCTGGTTGCCGAACCCCGGATTCTTCTGCTCGATGAGCCCACGGAAGGAATTCAGCCGAACGTGATCCAGCAGATTGGCGAGGTTCTGAAGCGGCTGGTGGTCGAACGGGGGCTGACGATCGTCATGGTCGAGCAGTACCTCGACTTCGTCAAGGAAATCGGCGATCGGTTCTACCTGATGGATCGCCGGAGGGTTGTCGCCGAAGGAATCACTTCCGATCTGTCCGCCCATCTTGTTCATCGGCACCTGAGCGTGTAGGCTGAACAGCTTCGATTAGTCAGGAGGGGCCTTCATGCATTTGACTCCGCGCGAGATCGAAAAACTGATGATCTTTACCGCCGGCGACGTGGCGCGCCGGCGCAAAGCGCGTGGCCTGAAACTGAATTATCCGGAAGCGCTCGCGTTGATCACGTCGGAGCTGCTCGAGGAGATCCGTAACGGGAAGACGGTTGCGGAATTGATGAGCCTCGGCGCGAAGATTCTGACGGTGGAAGACGTCATGGAAGGCGTGGCCGAAATGATCGAAGAAATCCAGGTCGAAGGAACGTTTCCCGACGCCACCAAGCTGGTGACGGTGCACCAGCCCATCCGCTAGATCAAATTGGGAGGTCTTCATGATACCCGGCGAATATTTTCTCCGTTCAGAGCCCGTTGAGGCCAACGCCGGCCGCGCCACCGCTCGCCTCGTCGTGACGAACCGGGGCGACCGGCCCATTCAGGTGGGATCCCATTGCCATCTCTTCGAAGTGAATCGCGCGCTCGATTTCGACCGGGCCGCCGCTTATGGCATGCGCCTGAATGTACCGGCGGGAAACGCCGTACGGTTTGAGCCTGGCGACGCCAGGGAAGTGGAAGTGGTGGCGTTGGGCGGGAGCCGCAGGGTGTTCGGTATCAATGGCCTCGTGAATGGGATGCTGAAATGAAAATATCCAGACGCGCTTACGCGGGCCACTATGGTCCCACGACGGGCGATCGTGTCCGGCTGGGCGACACGAATCTGATTATCGAGGTCGAATCCGACGCGGCCGTATACGGCGACGAAGCGCAATTCGGCGGCGGTAAAGTCATTCGCGACGGCATGGGCCAGTCGCCGGAAGCGACCCGCGCGGGCGGCGCGCCGGACCTTGTGATCACGAACGCGTTGATCGTCGACTACACCGGTATCTACAAAGCCGACGTCGCGATTCGCGACGGCCGGATTTCGGCGATCGGCAAGTCCGGCAATCCGGGCATCATGGACGGGGTCACGCCGGGCATGGAAATCGGCGCTTCCACGGAAATCCTCGCGGGTGAGGGCCGCATTCTGACGGCGGGCGGCATCGACACGCACATCCACTTCATTTCGCCGAACCAGATTCCTGAAGCGTTCTATTCCGGTGTGACGACGCTGATCGGAGGCGGAACCGGTCCGGCCACCGGGACCAACGCCACGACCTGCACGCCGGGCGCGTGGAACATCCGCCGGATGTATGAAGCGGCGGAAGGTTTTCCGCTCAACTTCGGTTTCCTCGGCAAGGGGAATTCGTCGCTTCCCGATTCGCTGCGCGAACAGGTTCAGGCGGGAGCGCTGGGCCTGAAACTGCATGAGGACTGGGGCACCACCCCCGCCGCGATCGATCAATGCCTGAGTGTGGCGGATGAGTTCGACGTCCAGGTGGCGATCCACACGGATACGCTGAATGAATCCGGCTTCGTTGAAGACTCGATCGCCGCGTTCAAGGGACGGACCATCCACACGTATCATACGGAGGGAGCGGGCGGAGGCCACGCTCCGGACATCATCAAGGTGTGCGGGCTTCCCAACGTGCTGCCGTCATCGACCAATCCGACCATGCCGTTCACGCGCAATACCATGGACGAGCACGTCGACATGTTGATGGTGTGCCATCACCTGTCGCCCTCGATTCCGGAGGACGTCGCGTTTGCCGACTCCCGCATTCGCGCCGAGACCATCGGCGCGGAAGACATTCTGCACGACATGGGCGCGATCAGCATGATGTCGTCGGACTCGCAGGCCATGGGCCGTATCGGTGAAGTGATCTGCCGCACCTGGCAGACGGCCGACAAGATGAAGCGCCAGCGCGGCAAGCTGCCGGCGGATGGGGCGGAAAATGACAATTTCCGCGTCAAGCGCTACGTGGCCAAGTACACGATTAATCCGGCGATTGCGCACGGCATTGCGCACACGGTCGGCTCCGTCGAAGTCGGAAAGCTGGCCGATCTCGCGTTGTGGAAGCCGGCGTTTTTCGGCGTGAAACCGGAAATCATCGTCAAGGGTGGCCTGATCGCCGGTTCGGTGATGGGAGACGGCAACGCGTCCATTCCAACGCCGCAGCCGGTGATTTATCGGCCGATGTTCGGATCTTACGGACTTGCGCCCAACCATACGGCGTTTCACTTTGTGTCCCAGGCGGGACTGACCAGTGAGAACCTTCACGGCCTCGAGCGCCCGCTGATGGCCGTCAGGGGATGTCGGGCAGTCCAGAAGAAGGACCTGAAACTGAACGACGCCACGCCGCGCATAGACGTGAATCCCGATACCTATGAAGTGCGGGCTGACGGTGAGTTGCTCGCGTGCGAGCCGGCCGAAGTATTACCGTTGGCGCAGCGGTATTTCCTGTTCTGAGGGAGCCCTCATGGACACGTCATCGACAATGCTGGAGCTGGGAACTCCGTTCCCGCATTTCGAGCTGCCCGATTTCAATGGCACGCCGTTTGATTCGGCGGGCGTTCAGGCGCCCGGCATTCTCGTCATCTTCCTTTGCCCCCACTGCCCGTTTGTGCGTCATATCCGCCGCGCGCTGGCCCGGATGACCCGGGAATATCAGGCAAAGGGCCTCGCGATCGTCGGGATCAATTCCAACGACATCGACCAATATCCCATGGACGGACCGGAGGGCATGAAGCAGGAGGCGGAGGACGCCGGCTACGTCTTTCCGTATCTGCTCGACCGGGATCAGTCCGTCGCCAGGTTGTACCGTGCCGCCTGCACGCCTGATTTCTTCCTTTTTGATCATGACGGGAATCTCGCCTATCGTGGGCAGTTTGACGGCAGCCGTCCGCGCAACAACGTGCCGGTGACCGGCGCGGATCTGCGCGCGGCCGCCGACGCCGTACTGGGAGGCCGGAGTCCTTCGGCGGACCAACGGGCGAGCATGGGGTGCAATATCAAATGGAAGCCCGGCAACGAGCCGGAGTATTTCGCTCCGCGATCGTTCTAGCGGCGCACCTCCCCTTCTTCCTTGTCAATAATTGGAATCCGGCGGGGACGTCCTTCTTTGCGTTCCCCTGTTGTCCGCTGTGCGCTGGCTGTTGTCCGCTGTGTAATGAACCTGGCTAAACCGCCCAGTGACCCAATGGCTTATTGGTCAATGGGTCACTGGGTCAATGAGCCACTGGGTAAGCGCGCCAGGTCCATTAACCATCGGACAACAGCCAGCGCACAGCGGACA
>DASUFH010000053.1:0-28316 GCA_036274645.1 Terriglobia bacterium | reverse complement strand
TATGATGATCAAACCCGCACTTCTGGCCGGCGCGCTGACGATCGGCGGCGCGCTGATGATTGGCGGCGTGCTGACGATTGGCGGCGCGCTGACGCTTGGCGGCGTGCTGACGGGAACAGCGCAGCAGCCGCCATTGCCTGTTCAGGATGGACAAACGCTTCCCCTCTGGACGGGACCCGCTCCGGGCGCCCTGGGCTCTACGGAAACCGACATCCCCACCATCACCGTGTACCTGCCGCGCACGATGGCGCCGAATACTCCGGCTTTGATCGTCTGTCCGGGCGGCGGGTACGTGAACCTGGCCATGAATCACGAAGGCCGGCAGGTGGCGAATTATCTCAACTCGCTGGGTTTCGCGGCGTTTGTTCTGCGTTCGCGGCTCGGCCCGCGCTACCACCATCCGATCGAACTCGGAGACGCGCAACGCGCCATCCGCACGGTCCGGTCCCATGCGGCGGAATGGCGGCTGGATCCGTCGAGGATCGGCATCCTGGGATTCTCGGCCGGTGGTCATCTGGCCATGACCGCCAGCACCCATTTTGACGCCGGCGCGCCCGGAGCTTCCGACCCGGTCGAACGCGCCGGAAGCCGCCCGGACTTTGCGGTGCTGGGTTATCCCGTCATCACGATGAACGAAGCGTGGACGCATCAGGGTTCAAAGACCAATCTGCTCGGCTCCAATCCCGATCCCGAGTTAGCCCGAAGCCTCTCCGGCGAGTTGACCGTGACGCGGGATACGCCGCCCACCTTTCTCTTTCACACGAATGCCGACACCGCCGTGCCCGCGGAAAACAGTGTGTATTACTACCTGGCTCTGCGGAAGGCGGGCGTACCGGCGGAAATGCACATCTTCGAGAAAGGCGGCCACGGGGTCGGACTGGCAAACGATGATGTGGCGCTGTCGGAATGGTCCAAATTGCTCGCCAACTGGCTGCGGGCGCGGCGGTAAGGAACTCGCGTTGTCCGGCGCCTTCGACATCGCGGCGTACTTCGAGCGCGTTGGGTTTTCCGACGCGCCGGCAACCACACTGGAGACACTGCGGCGCCTGCATCTCCTCCATCCGGCAGCCATCCCTTTTGAGAACCTGAATCCCCTGCTGGGCTGGCCCGTGCCGCTCGATTCGGCCTCCCTTCAGGAAAAGCTCATTCGCCGCCGACGGGGTGGATACTGCTACGAGCAAAACGGGCTCTTCCGGAACGCGCTCGAGACTCTGGGGTTTGACGTCGTCGGGCTGGCGGCGCGCGTGCTGTGGAATCAGCCGGACGGCGCAACGCTGCCCCGCACCCACATGTTGCTGCGCGTGCGTGTGTCGGGCGAAGACTACCTTGTGGATGTGGGCTTCGGCGGGCTCACCCTGACCGCGCCGCTTCGGCTGGAGACAGGGCGCGTCCAATCCACGCCACACGAATCGTTCCGGATCGAAGATGGCGAGGGAGACTACATTCTCCAGGCCCGGCTTGGCGATGACTGGAAATCACTCTACCGCTTTACGCTCGAGCCCCAGTTGATGCCGGACTACGAGATGGCAAACTGGTATGTGTCCTGCCATCCGAAGTCCCGGTTCGTTCATTCCCTTATGGCGGCAAGGGCGGCCCACGACCGGCGATACGCCCTGCTCGACAGGGAGTTCACCGTGCGGCGCCTGGATGGCCCGACAGAGCGCCGAATCCTGGAGACGGTCGACGATCTGCTCGAAGTTCTGGCAGGTCCGTTCGGGGTAGCTCTACCGGCGGCGCCCGAACTCCAGGCCGCGCTGGAACGGATCATCCAGTCGTAGTCACTGAAGCGCATTCCCCTCGTAGGGGCGGTCTATGACCGCCCGACGTTTCGGAATGGAAAGTTCTGATCCCTCTAAGGCCATTCAGCGCTGAATTAATCCCCTGCCCGATTGAGGCGGATCTCCAATTCCGTATTCACCGGAAGGTCGATCTCTGCTCCACGCTTCAGGAATGTCGAGTAGATCGAGCGCGCCGCGCTGTAAAAGCCGAAGCCGATGCCCACGGGTGGAACCATGGCGCCCGCGACGCTCGCGGGAAGGCCAAAGCCCGGGCTGCCGCCAGTAACTTCCTTGAAGAACTTACCGCGATACGCGCCGAACACGGCGGTCCCAAACGGATCGGCAGTGGCGTTGATCGTGCGCCCGGCCCGGAAAAGCGCCCATGCCGGTCCGATGAACCGCTTCTTCGATTCGACGATGCGCGCTAAACCGTCGCTGGAAAGGCGCAAATGTCTCATGTCGTGGCCAACTTCGATTCCGGCAAGGCTCCCGTCGATCGGAAGCGGCCCCGGCATGTCGCACACCCACAGTTCCGGCGGCTCAATCGATGTGAAGGTGAACGCCATTTGTCCATTGCGATGACGCCGTTTCGCGCGTTCTACCTGCGTCACCTGACCGCGGACTCGAGCGCCAACAGGCAGGACGAGATGGTGATCGTCGGAAAAGATCGGCCGGATCGTGACTGCTTCAACAGGCGTTCCGACTGCGGCCGTCTTCGAGTTCAATGGCGTCACCAGCCGGATGAAGACCGCCAGACCGTCCGGCAACCCCGATCCGATATCGTCGAGTTCGCCCGCCTCAAGCTCGGCCACCCCGAAATCCAACGGCGCCGTCAGGACTGCGTCGATGGGAGCGCCGGCCGCAAGGTACTGCGGATGATACGGAGACATGCCCCACAACCAGTTCCGGACCATCTCCTTGCCAGACTTTCTTTTTCCGGGCGCAAACGAGTTCCCCGCCGGCGCCGGCGATCTGGATCCCGCGCCCGCTTCCACAAAAAACTCCGCGCCCGGCAAGGCGCGGGTTTCGATGGGAATCCGGGTTCCGTCGGACAGAACCACCGTCCGAAACACGATGACGGGTTCACGCTGCGGCGTGAAATCTCCTCCGAGCATCGCGGAAATCCGGCGCCAGGAGCCAGCCCGCTCGAAGCCCGTAACCACGCCTTCAACCCGGGCCCCGGAAGGGATGACCTCGCGATCGAACGCATAGACCGGTTCGATCAGGTTTCCATAGACCGGAGCATTTTCCCTGAAGGAAACCTTCTCGGTCAGCAGAATGCGCAACGGAACCCCTTGATCCACGGCGAGGGAAACGACTGTCGCGTTCGATCCGGATTGCGCCGGTAGCGCGACGGCCTGTCCTGAAGCCACCGTAACGTTTGTTCCGGACTGCGGCAACGCAACGGCCTCTCCTGAAGCCACAGCAACGTTTCTTCCGGATTGCGCCGGCAACGCGACGGCAAACACGGCCGCCAGCAAACCACCCAAGACAACCTTTCGAATAGACATACGACTGGACAAACTCCCTTTGATCGGCGCCGGATTAAAACAGCGACGCTCTTTTGCGGACATGGGGATCCGAGTTGCGTTCGAAGGTCGGCTGCGACAGAGGAGAAGGAGAAACAACGCGTGAGGCCTCGATCCTGCTGAAACCTCAATTCCGGTCTTCAGAGTGGACAATTTTATACGAATTCAGGCGGATAGGGGGACAAAACCACCAAGCGCGACCAGGAAAGGAGACGGCCCGGAAAACAGGTCGAAAAGAGGATCTCCGTCACACTCCGAAAACTTTTTTCTTTCGGATCATTCCGGGGTTGCGAACAAACCGAACGTGGCGCTAGAGTAACCATCCTCAAGAACTCGCCGTAGTAGACACCAGCTGTTACATCCCTTCCTGTCAGCGGCGCGAAGTAGATCCGATAACGTTATCTCTGTTGGGGGCGGACCGTGGCTCAAGTTCCGAAACGAGTCGTGAGTTCTCAAACCGATTTCCGGCGCCTTGACCGGCTGTGCAGTCCCGTCTGGAAGCAGACGGCGCCGCTATCGATTACGCCGCCGGTCCGCAATTATTTGCATCAACCGATACCCAGCATCATCCAGTATCCGGGCCTGCTTGCGGCCCTTACACCGCAGGTGAAGATAGTGAACCAGGCCCCTCCGAGGGGAAGCTGCACGCTGATTGCGCGCGTTCCCGAATCAGTATGAGTATGGTAAGAACCCGAGTCCTTATCGCGGACGATCATCAGATGGTTGCCCAGGGCCTCAAGAGCCTGTTGGAGGACGAATACGATCTCGTGGGAATTGTTGGTGACGGGCAGTCTCTGATTGACGAAACCCTGCGTCTGACACCCGACGTCATCCTCGTGGATATTTCCATGCCGCTCCTGAATGGATTTGAAGCCGTTCGCCAGCTGAAAGAAAAAGGCTCCGCCGCCAAAGTGATCTTCCTCACGATGCATACCGATCAGCGAATGCTCGACGAAGCGTTTCGATGCGGCGCCAACGGTTACGTTTTGAAACATTCCGCTGGAGACGAACTGATTCTGGCGATCGAACAGACGGTCGCCGGACACCGGTACATTACGCCGACGATGCGCCGGGACGAAGACCAGGACCCCGTCCCCTGATTGGGGCCGCCCGTCGGTCTGCGGGCCCGCAAAAGATGATTCGAGGACGCAACGCGAGCGCTCCGCCCGGATTTTCCGCCGCCCTCACCGCTGTGTTCGGAGAACCGGTCGACCACATCCGCGTCGTTGAATACTCGTTCTATGCCCGTTTGCACCGGGGCGCTCTCGCGACAACCCGGCGGAACCGCATTCTTCTGCGCGGCTCGGCGCAATCCTTCTGGAGCAGTCCCGATCTTGTCCTGCACGAGTACTTTCACGCTTTAAGACAGTGGCAGACCGGCAGGCTGACGATTCTGCGGTATCTCGTGGAGTGGGCGCGCCATGGGTACGAGCGGAACCGGTACGAAATCGAAGCGCGCGAGTTCGCGGCCCGGCATCGGCAGGAACTGGAAGATCTGCTGTCAACCTTCCTTGACCCCAAGCCATTCATTCGATAGAGTATCCGGCAGTCCCGACAGCGGCGGGCGTGTCGGCTCTCTACCCTTATCCATTACTTCCAAGGAGGCAGGTTTGCGACGTCAATGGGAAGGTTTTGCCGGACGAACGGTGGGACGGGTGATCCTGCTCCTGACGGCCGGTTCGATGACCATTTTTGCGGCTCGTTCCGCCCCTGCGGAACAGGCCGCGCCCGTCGCGCGAACCGCAGTTGCCGTTTCGCCGGCGCCGGAGCGCGCCATGATCGACCAGTATTGCGTCACCTGTCATAACGACCGGTCCAGGACCGCCGGTCTGACCCTGGAAAATCTGGATCTGGCGCATGCGTCACAGGACGCCGCGGTCTGGGAGAAGGTCATCCGGAAACTGCAGGGTGGGCTGATGCCCCCCCAGGGCCGGCCCCGGCCGGATGATGCAGCCCGGACGAATTTCGTATCGCTGCTGGAGACGGAACTCGACAGGACGGCAAAACCGCACCCGGGACGCTCCTCCCTCCACCGGCTGAATCGGACCGAATATGGAAACGCGATCCGCGACCTTCTGGATCTGAAGGTCGATGTCACGGATCTGCTGCCGGCGGATGACGAAAGCGATGGATTCGACAACATTGCCGACGTGCTGAGAGTCTCCCCGTCGCTGCTGGAGCAGTACCTGGTGGCGTCGCGCAAAATCAGCGCGCTGGCGGTGGGTGATCCGGCGACGCTCCCGGTAACCTTCGTTTATCGCAACCCGCCCGATCAATCCCAGGAAGACCATATCGAAGGACTTCCGCTGGGAACGCGGGGCGGCATTCTGATTCAACACAACTTCCCGCTGGACGCGGAGTATGACATCAACGTCGTCCTGCTGCGGAACGTGCTGGGTTATCTGACCGGCCTCGAATGGCCCCACCAGCTCGAAGTGAGCATTGACGGTGAACGGGTGTTCCTTGCCCCCGTGGGCGGGCCGGACGACAACCGGATGTCGGACGCCAACTTCGCCACCGCGGCCGACGCGCTCGACGAACGCCTGAAAGTTCACGTTCCCGTCAAGGCGGGACCGCATGCGATCGCTGTGACGTTTCTGCGGAAGAACTCCTCGGAATCCGACGAGCCGCTGCAACCGCACACGCGTGATCACGACCTGCAGAACATGAACGGGATCCCCCGAATCGATCACGTCAACATTCTCGGACCGTTCAACGGCGTCAGTTCGGGCGACACGCCCAGCCGGCGCCGGATATTTTCCTGCGTTCCGGCGGGCGCCGGCGACGAGTCGGCATGCGCGAAACGCATCCTCACCACACTGGCGCGGCGAGCCTACCGTCAGCCGCCCTCCGCGGACGACGTCGCGACGCTCATGCGTTTTTACGAGCGGTCCCGGAAGACGGGCGCTTTCGAATCGGGAATCCAAGCGGCGCTCGAATACCTGCTGGCCGCGCCGAAGTTCCTTTTCCGCGCCGAACCCGATCCGGCCGGTGTCCGCCCCGGTGAGATCTACAGGGTGACCGATTTGGAGCTGGCCTCCCGGCTGTCGTTCTTCCTCTGGAGCACGATTCCCGACGACGAACTCCTGACACTGGCCGAACAGAAAAAGCTGAGCGCGCCGGCAACGCTCGAAGCCCAGGTGAAGCGGATGTTGAGCGATCCCAGATCGCAGGCGCTCGTGGATAATTTCGCCGGGCAGTGGTTGTTCCTGCGCAATCTGCAAAGCGCGCGGCCGGACGGCAAAACGTTCCCCAATTTCGACGACACGTTGCGCCAGGCTTTCCGGAAGGAAACCGAGTTGTTTGTGGCGAGCGTCATCCGGGAAGACCGTCCGACGCTCGATCTGTTGACGGCGGATTACACGTTCGTCAATGAGCGACTGGCCCGCCATTACGGCATCCCCAATGTGTACGGAAGCCATTTCCGCCGCGTCACCGTGACCGATGAGGCCAGGCGCGGCCTGCTCGGCCAGGGCAGCATCCTGACCGTCACGTCGTATCCGAACCGGACATCGCCTGTGCTGCGAGGTAAGTGGATACTCGAAAACATTCTCGGGACTCCGCCGCCGGCGCCGCCGCCGAATGTGCCGCCGCTGAAGGAAAACGACGAAGGTTCGCGGGCGCCCAAATCGGTCCGGGAATTGATGGAAGAACACCGCCGGAATCCCACCTGCGCCACCTGTCACGCGGTGATGGATCCGCTCGGCTTCTCGCTCGAAAACTTTGACGCCACGGGCGAATGGCGCGTGAAGGATCAATCCGGCCCCATCGACGCCTCCGGCGTGCTGGCCAGCGGCCGACAGGTGGATGGACCCATCACGCTCCGCAAGGCCATTCTGGAGCATCCGGACCAGTTCGTCCGGACGGTAACCGAAAAGCTGATGGTCTACGGTCTGGGTCGTGGGCTGGAGTACTACGACATGCCGGTGGTTCGTGGCATCGTCCGCGATTCGGCCGCCAGCAACTATCGCTTTTCCTCCTTGATTCTCAACATCGTCAAGAGCGCGCCGTTTCAAATGAAGATGGCGGAGGAAGCCCGTCAGGCCGCGGAATGAAATCGATCAGACCGCCGATGACAATCGGCGGTTGAGGAGAACTTCAGTGATGTTTATTGCAAAAAAGCGCCTGTCACGCCGGACGTTCCTGAAGAGCGCGAGCGCCACACTGGCTCTGCCCCTGCTGGACTCGATGGTTCCGGCGCTCGTGGCCCAGAGCAAAACGGCCGCAAGACCAGGCGCGCGTATCGGTTTCGTTTATGTGCCGCACGGCGCGATCATGGACCGCTGGACACCGCAGTCGGAAGGATCGGGTTTCGAGTTCACCCCGATCCTTCAGTCGCTGGAACCCTTCCGCGACACGCTGAACATTGTCAGCGGACTCGGACACGCCGCGGCCGACACGACGGCCGTCCATTCGCTGAGTCCGACGACATGGCTGAGCGGAGTCCGGCCCAAACCCACGCAGGGCGCGGACGCGTTCGCCGGCGTTACCGCCGATCAGTTCGCCGCGGCGAAGATCGGACAGGACACGTTTCTGCCCTCGCTGGAAATCGGAACGGAAGATCACTCCGGCCTGATCGGCTCGTGCGACCGCGACTACGGCTGCATCTACATGAATACGCTCTCATGGCGGACGCCGACCACGCCTCTTCCCATGGAAATCAATCCGCGCAAGGTGTTCGAGCGGATGTTCGGCGCGGGCGGAAGCGCCGCGGCGCGAGCCGCGCGCAACCAGCAGGACCGGAGCATCCTCGATACGCTGGTGGAGCAGTCCAAACAGCTCCAGTCGCAACTCGGCGCCCACGACCGCAACAAAGTGTCCGACTATCTCGAAAGCGTCCGTGAAATCGAGCGGCGTGTTCAGAAGCAGGGAACCGAACAGGGCGCGGACCTCGAATTACCTGAAGCGCCGGCTGGGATTCCCTACTCGTATGAGGACCACGTCAAGCTGATGTATGACCTGCTGATCCTGGCCTATCGGGCCAACGTGACGCGCGTTTCCACGTTCATGGTCGCGCGCGAGCTCAGCAACCGCACCTATCCGCAGGTCGGGGTCTCCGACGGCCACCACGCGATTTCGCACCACTCCAACCAGGCGGCCAAGATGGACAAGAACGTGAAGATCCAGACGTACCACATCACGCTCTTCACCCAGTTCCTCGAAAAGCTGCGCGCAACGCCGGAAGGCGCGAGCAACCTGCTGGATAATTCAATCATTCTGTACGGCAGCAACATGAGCAACAGCAACGCCCATAACCATTTCCCGCTGCCGATCCTCGTTGCGGGCGGAGGCGCCGGAACGCTGAAGGGCGGACGGCATCTGAAGTATCCCGATCACACGCCAATGACCAATCTGCTGCTCACGCTGCTCGACAAGGCTGGCGTGCCGATGGATCGTCTCGGCGACAGCAACTCGAAGATGGAGAACCTATGAGACTGCTCCGGGGTTTCGCAGCCGTTCTCATCGCGGGAACGTTGACGGCAATCGCGTATGCGGCGCCGCCGGACGCCAGGCTCATCGAGGCCGTCAAGACCGGCGATCACGCCGGCGCGGTCCGGCTGCTGGAAGAAAAGGCGGACGTCAACGCGCCGGAAATCGACGGCACGACCGCGCTGCACTGGGCGGTACGCGCCAACGATCTGGAGATGGCCGACCGGCTGATCCGCGCGGGCGCGAACGTGAAGGCCGCCAACCGCTACAGCGTCACCCCTCTGTATCTGGCGGCGCAAAACGGCAGTCCACAGATGATCGCCAGACTGCTCAAGGCCGGAGCGGACGCCAACGAAACGGGCGTCGAAGGCGAAACCGTTCTCATGACCGCCGCGCGCACGGGCGCGGTCGACGCCGCCCGGGTTCTGCTGGACGCCGGCGCCAGAGTGGACGCGAAGGAAACCTGGCGCGGGCAGACCGCCCTGATGTGGGCGGCTTCTGAAGGCCATCCGGCCATGGTGAAGGAACTGATTGCGCGAGGCGCCGACGTCAACATGCGATCGAATGAGGTTCGCTGGGAGCGTCAGCAGACCGCGGAACCACGCGACAAATGGCTGCCGCTGGGAAATCTGACGGCGCTGTTTTTAGCCGCCCGGGACAGTTGTGTCGACTGCATCCCCATCCTGGCCGACGCCGGCGGCGACGTCAACGCCACGGACCCGGATGGCTACACGCCGCTCCTGTTCGCCCTGATCAACGGCCAATACGACGCCGCTGCCGCGCTGCTCAACAAGGGCGCCGATCCGAATCTCGCGCACAAGAGTGGAGAGACCCCTCTCTACGCGGCGGTGGACTGCCACACGATGCCGATTTCCAACCGGCCGTCGCCAAAGGAAACCGACAACAGGCTGACCAGCCTCGATGTGATCAGGCTGCTGCTCGAAAAGGGCGCGGACGTCAATGCGCAACTGAGCCGGCAGATTCCCTATCGAACGAAACTCGACCGCGGCGACGACACCATGCTGGCCGCTGGCACGACCCCCTTTCTGCGCGCGGCCAAAGCGGCGGATCACGTGGTCATGAAGGTGCTGCTCGAACATGGCGCTGACGCCACGATCGCGTCGCGAACCATCAATCCCCTGATGGCCGCGGCCGGAGTCGGCACAAAGGAAGAAGACACGACCGGCCGGCACAAGTCCCAGACCGATATCATTGAAGCCATCAAGCTCTGCCTGGCGGCCGGAATCGACATCAATGCCGCCGATTCCAGCGGCCGGACCGCGTTATACGGCGCGGCGCTGCAGGGCTTCGACGACGTGATCCAGTTTCTGGCCGATCACGGCGCGGACCTCTTCGCCAAAGACCGGCAGGAGCGCACCGCGCTCGACGCCGCGTCCGGAAACGTGCCCGGACTCGGGTTCGACGGCAGCGCCAGTGTCCCGCATGAGAGCGCCGCGGCCCTGCTTGCAAAACTGATGGAAGCGAAAAAGTAGATTCGGCTTCGCCGCGGGATCGTCCGAGGGATTGTCTGCCCTCGCCCTGAATGCTACTTCCCTTTCTTCCGCTCCCGCGCCCAATCCGGCTTGTTGATCTGCCGGCCGCGCGCAATTCCCAGAGAGTCCGAAGGAACGTCCTCCGTTATCGACGAACCGGCGGCGACATATGCGCCTTTGCCGATCCGGACCGGCGCAATCAGCTGCGAATCGCTTCCGATGAACACGTCGTCCTCGATCGTGGTGGGATTCTTCCTGACGCCGTCGTAGTTGCACGTGATCGTCCCCGCGCCGATGTTGACATTGGCGCCAATGGTCGCGTCTCCGAGATAAGCCAGGTGCATCGCCTTGGTGTTGCGTCCGATGACGGACTTCTTCACCTCGACGAAATTGCCGACGCGGGCCGTATCGGCAATCGTTGCGCCCATCCTCAGGTGAGCGTACGGCCCAACGGAAACATCGGATCCAATTTCGCTGTCGGCAACGATCGAACCGTCGAGCACGGTGGAGCGCGATCCGACGCGCGCATTGGTCAGCCGGGCGAAGGAGTGAATGACGGCGTCTTCGCCGATTACCGTGCGTCCCTCGATCCGCACGAATGGATGAATGACGGTATCCGCGCCGATTTCGACGTTCATGTCGATAAAGGCCGTGGCGGGATCGACCAGCGTCACCCCGGCGGTCATGAGCGCCGCGCGCTTCCGGTCGCGCAGTTCGCGATCGACGACGGCCAGCTCCTGGCGGGTGTTGACGCCCAGAATTTCTCGCGCGCTCGACGCCATGATTGCGCCGACGGGGCGCTGGCCCTCCACGAGGATTCCGAACACATCGGTCAGGTAGTACTCGCCCTGCGCGTTCCTGTTCCGGACGCCGGCCAGGGATTCGAAGAGGGCGCCGGCGTCGAACACATAGACGCCGGAATTGACTTCGCGAATGGCGCGGATTTCCGGGGTGGCGTCGCGTTGCTCGACAATGCGTTCGAGGGACTGGCCGGCCCCGCGAACGATGCGCCCGTATCCAAAGGGGTCATCGAGTTCCGCCGTCAGGACTGTCGCGCTGAACCCGCCGCTCCGATGAAACGCAACGAGGCGGTCGAGCGTGGAGGATTCGATCAGCGGAATATCGCCGGGAAGAACCAGCACGTCGCCGCGATAGCCTTCAAAGGCCGGGCGCGCGGAAAGCGCCGCGTGGCCGGTTCCGAGTTGTTCCTGCTGCTCGATGAACTCGACGCCGGTCAGGGCGGCCCGGACCTGATCGGCCTGATGTCCCACGATCACCGAAACATGGGATGAAACCGCCTTCGCCGCATTGGCGACATGTTCAATCAGCAGGGCGCCTCCGGCCGAATGCAGCACCTTCGCCTTTTTCGACTTCATCCGTGTGCCTTTTCCGGCTGCCAGTACGAGAACGCGCATTTCCCTGCCCGGTGTTTTGACTGTCATGGCTAAAACCCTCCCATCCGATAAACCGCCTCGGCCAGCCGGTCCGGATCGTGACGGATAACGCCGTCTTCGGCGAGGAGATCGCATTCCACGGTCTCGACCCCCAGCGCCTTCAACCGCGGGCGGTCCAGCTCCACCGCGTCCGCGCCATCGGCGCGATACCGGTCCAGCAGCCTGGCCGACGGCGCGACGCTGTTGACGAGCGCCTGCGAGAACAGCAGCCGGCCGCAACAGTGGTCCATCAACGCCTGCACGTGGTCGGCGGCGGTATAACCTTCCGTTTCGCCGGGCTGGGTCATGATGTTCTGGATATAGATGCGTTTCGCCGGCGAATGCTCAATGGCGTCGATGATTTTTTCGACCACCAGATTCGGAATCAGACTGGTATACAGCGAACCCGGCCCCAGCGTCACGATGTCGGCCCGGGCGATGGCTTCGAGCGCTCCGGGGAGCGGCTCGGCGTGACGGGGATTCAGTTCGATCCGCTCAATCCGGCCGCGCGCGCCGGTGATGCTCGTCTCACCGTCGATCCATTCTCCACCCCGCATTTTCGCGCGCAGGGTCACCAGCGAATTGGTCGAAGGATAAATGATTCCCTTGATGGCGAGCACTTCGGAGGTCAGGCGGACCGCCTCGGCAAAGTCCCCGGTGACATCCGCCATGGCGGCAAGAAACAGGTTTCCGAAGCTGTGGCCGTCGAGTTCGCCCCTGGCGGCTTTGCTACTGTGGCCGTCGAGTTCGCCTCTGGCGCCTTTGCTGTTGAAGCGCACCCGGAAAAGACGAGCCATGAGGTTTTCGTCTTCCGAGAGGGCGATCATGCAGTTGCGGATATCACCGGGGGGAATGGCGCCAAGCTCGTCCCGGATGCGGCCGGAACTTCCGCCGTCGTCGGTGACTGTCACAATGACCGAAAGGCGGCCGGGTCCGTTCTTGAGCCCGCGCAGAAGCGTGGACAGACCGGAACCGCCTCCGATGGAGACGATGCTGGGGGACTTCACCCTCACTTCCCCGGGTTATTCAGCAATTCTCTGAATGCCGGATCATCTCCAATGCTTGCAAAATCAGCGTCAGACGCGGCCTGAAAGCGGTTTTCGTTCCTCAGATGAATGGCCTGCTTGAGATAGGCAACCGCCTGGGAAGCGTTTCCCTGGAGCGCGTTGGCTGCGGCCATGGCGTACAGAATGTGATCCCCCTTGGGAGCCATCTTCAGAGCGCTCTGGAAATGGCCCATCGCCTCCTCGATCCGGCCGGAGTTCATGAGGGCGACGCCGAGGTTGTAATGGTCGTCAGCGGACCGCAGAACGGCCCGGGCGCTCAGTTCCAGCCTCTTCGTGCAGGCCTGAATACGCGCCTTGGCGCCGGCCTGAATCTCGGGTTCATCCGGATAGTCGTCAATCAGGCTGGTGAAGATCTTGATCGCCTTTTCGAAATGTTCGGCATACATGAGCCGGATTCCCTGCTCGTACGCCTCGACGGCGCCCGCCATTGGTTTCGGGCGGGTCTTTTCAGCAACGACCGTCTTCTTCGACTGGGCAGCCGCCCGGACGCCCGCGGCGCTCCCACGGGCCTTGCCTGTTGTCCTGGCCTTCTCCGGCGCTCTCTGGGGTCTGGCCGGAGGTCTCGCTGTCTTCTTTTTTGCCGGACCTGAAGCTTTGGATGTCTTGGCAGGCCGCTTCGCGGCCTCCGATTTCAATCGTAAACCACTCGATTGAATCACCTTACGCCCCTTTGACTTTGCAGTGCTTCCCCGACTCGCGGTTTTTTTCAGAGTATTTATCCTTTGCTGGTAGCCCAACGGATTTACACACTCAAGGGCTGGGCCTCTTATAATGAATGGCCCCCGTAAAGTCAAGTCGGCCCAATAGTTCCCGTAGTTTGCCAACCCATCGCCGGTGAAGGCCGCGAGGTTCAAACACAACTCGACGAACCGGAAGAAATCGCTTACCTTTGTGTGCGATGAAAGACCGTCTCTGGTTCGGGTCGGCGTTTACGCTTTGTTTCCAATGGATTGCGATCCACCTGTCCGGGATTCACCTTGAGCCCCACTGGGAGGCGCTGAGCGCCGGGATCGGGATATTCGGGGCGGCTTCCCTGCTCTCGTGGGCGGCGGAGCTGGCGCAGTTCGATATCCCCCAGAGTCTGGCGATCGCCTTCCTGGCGCTGGTGGCCGTTCTGCCGGAATACGCCGTCGACATGTACTTCGCCTGGCAGGCCGGCAAGGACCCCAGCTATACGCCTTACGCGCTGGCCAACATGACAGGCGCCAATCGTCTGTTGATCGGGGTCGGATGGGCAGCGGTCGTATTCACGTACTGGTTGAAGACTCGCCGGCGTTCGTTCGCGCTGGAACCGGAGCGGCGGACCGAAATCCTCTATCTGGGAATCGCCACGCTGTATTCGTTCACGATCCCGTGGAAGGGCCGGCTCGATCTTGTTGACGCCGCCGTCTTTGTCACGATTTTCATCGTGTACATGAAGAAGGCCGCCGCCTCCGATCACGTTGAACCGGAACTGGAAGGTCCGGCGCAGATCATCGCCTCCTGGGGAGAGTCTCGCCGCCGCGCGATGACCATCATGCTGTTTCTTTACTCCGGATTCACGATCTTCATCGCTGCGGAGCCATTTGCGGAAAGCCTGCTGAAAACCGGCCGGCTGTGGGGAATCGAAGAGTTCATCCTGGTGCAGTGGCTGGCGCCGCTGGCGTCGGAATCGCCGGAGTTTATCGTGGCGATCATCTTTGCCCTCAAAGCCAATCCGGGCGCCAGCATGGGAACGCTGCTCTCATCGAAGGTCAACCAGTGGACGCTGCTGGTCGGAATGCTTCCGATCGCATACATGATCTCCGCGGGAAGCTTCGAGCCGATGCACATGGATCATCGCCAGAACGACGAACTGCTTCTTACCGCCGCGCAGTCCCTGCTGGCGACGGTGATGCTCGCCAACATGGAGTTCTCTCTGCTCGAAGCGGCGGGATTGTTCGTCCTGTTCGCGGCGCAGCTGCTGTCGTCGGATCCGCGATTTCATATGTACTACTCCTTCATTTACATCGGCCTTGCGGCAGGTCTGTTCCTGTTCAGACGTTCGACAAGAACAAGCCTGCGTCAGCTGGTCGACAGGAAAACACGGTAGGCCCTTCCGCCCGGGGCGCCGTATCATTGGGCGGCCATCGGGTCACGGACCCACCGGCAACCATCAAATCTCGGCATATTGAACATTATGAACATCGACTCCCTCTTCGCTATCGACACGCACGTTCACATTGAATCCGATCCCTCCAACCCGGCCAACATTGCCGCCGGCAAGTACTTTGGCGCGGGGGATTTCTGGACCATGCCCGCCATGGCCGATTACTATCGCGAGAGAAAGATCGGGTGCGTGGTGTTTTCCGTCGACGAACGGCTCACCGGCCGCCCCATGACGCCATACGAAGAAGTGGCGGAGTTCGCGGCCCGGAACAGCGACATCGTCATCCCTTTCGCCAGTGTCGATCCGACCCGGCCGGAGGCGGCCAGAGAAGCGCGCCGGCTGATCGCGTTGGGCGCGCGCGGGTTCAAGCTGCATCCACCGCTGCAGAAATTCCACGCCAACGACAAGATTGCGTATCCGTTCTACGAAGCGCTCGCCGAGGCGCGGCTTCCGGTGATTATCCACACGGGGCACAGCGGCATTGGAACGGGTATGCCAGGCGGCGGCGGGGTTCGTCTCAAATACGGCAATCCGATGGACATCGACGACGTTGCCGTCGATTTCCCCGACATGCCGATCATTCTTGCCCACCCGTCGTTTCCCTGGCAGGATGAGGCGATCTCGATCTGTCTGCACAAGCCGCAGGTGTATATCGATCTGTCCGGATGGTCGCCGAAGTATTTTTCCCCGACGCTCATTCAATACGCAAACACGCTGTTGAAACACAAAATGCTGTTCGGCTCCGACTTTCCGTTGATCAAGCCGGACCGGTGGCTGGCCGACTTCGAAAAGATTGCGATTCGGGACGAGGTGCGGCCACTCATCCTCAAGCAGAATGCCGCCCGCCTGCTCGCCGGGCGGCCGTGAAGGCGGGCCTGCATCGCCTTCTCGCCCCGGTTCACCGACAGCAGTCCGGTCTGGCGCTCCTGATTCTGCTGCTCGGGATCGCGCTGACGATGTTTGCCGGATCCCATCCGGATCCGGCGACCGACGCGCCCGTCAATAACTTTCTGAACTCGTACACGCTGATGCAGACCGCGACGAACGCGAGCTTTTTCGCGATCATGGCCGTCGGCGCGACGATGGTCATTGCCGCGGGAAAGATCGACCTGTCGGTGGGATCGATCTATGCGCTGAGCGGTGTGGCGATGGCCATGACGCTGCGCGCGCTGGCGCCGGGGACAGGGGCCAGCGTCGTTGTGGGCATCGTGGTTTGTCTCGGTGTCGGGACTCTCTGCGGTCTGCTCAACGGAGTGATGTCGGTCGGCCTCGGCGTCCATCCGTTCATCATCACGCTGGGTACCATGTGGGCGCTTCGGGGTCTCGCCTTCGTCATCAGCCACGCCGAAAGCATTCTCGTGCCGGACGCCCTCACCGATGTGGCCAAGGCAACGCTCGGGCTTCCCCCCGGACTCTATCCGGTTCCGCTGGCGACAATGCTGGCAACGACGGCGCTGGGTTTCGTGGTTCTGTCGCGTACAACGATGGGCCGCCACATCTACGCGATCGGCGGCAATGTCGAGGCCAGCCGCTATTCCGGGCTTGCCATCAACCGCCTTGTCATCTCTGTCTATGCCATCTCCGGACTGACCGCCGGCGTCGCCGCTTTCATCGGGTGCGCCTACTATGGCTCCGCCGCTTCCGCCGATGCGACCGGCTATGAACTCTATGTCATTGCTTCAGCGGTGGTGGGCGGCGCGAGCCTCAGCGGTGGCAAGGGCGGCGCGGTCAGCGCGGCGCTGGGCACGCTGCTGATCGTGCTGATCCGCCAGTCGATCGTGACATTACGCCTCGACCAGAATTACGAATGGATTATCATCGGCTGCGCCATTGTCACAGCCGTTGCAATCGATCAGTTCAACGCCCGTCTCGCCGCCAGGCGGATGGCCAGGGAACGATCTCAATGAGCACACATGGCAAAGGAACGATCTCAATGAGGACACAAGGCAAAGGAACGATCTCAATGAGGACACAAGGAGCCATGATCAGAAGAACCTTCTCCCGAACAATGACGGCAGCCGCCGCCCTGCTCGTCGCATTGCTGGCGACCGCGCCGGGTCCGGGCATAACCGCCGCTCAGAGCAAGAATGTCCGCATCGCCATGATCGCCAAGAGTTCGACCAATCCGGTCTTTCTATCGTCACGAACCGGCGCGGAGGCGGCCGCCAGGGCGCTGTCGGCCAAACACGGCATCAACGTGACGATCAACTGGCTCACGCCGCCGACCGAAGATGGCCAGGTTCAGGCTCAGCGCATTGCCCAGGCGGTAAACGAAGGAGCGCAGGCGATTCTCATCTCCTGTTCGGACGCCGCCAAGGTCAATGGCGCCATCAATGACGCAGTGGCGCGCGGCGTTCCCGTCATGACGTTCGACAGCGATGCGCCGGCCTCGAAGCGCTTCGCCTACTACGGCGTGGACGATATCGAAACCGGACAACGCGTGATGGCCGAACTGGCGAAGCTGATGAACGGTAAGGGTAACGTCGCCATCCTGGCCGGCAATCAAAACGCCCCCAACCTGCAAAAACGCGCTGAAGGGGTCCGCAAGGAAGCGGCCAAATCCCCCGGAATCAAGATCCTCAACACGTTCTATCACGTCGAGACGCCTCAGGACGCCGCGGCCAAAGTTCTCGAAGTCATGAAGGCCTACCCTGAAATCAACGGCTGGGCGATGATCGGCGGATGGGCGCTGTTCACGAAAACTCTTCTGACCGATCTCGATCCCCGGAAGGTTAAAGTCGTTTCCGTTGACGGACTCCCGCCCGAACTGCCCTACGTGGACAAGGGCATCGCCCCGATGCTGCTGGCCCAGCCGACCTACCAGTGGGGCTACGTTTCAGTCGAGAAGATCGTCGACAAGGTCTACCTCAAAAAGGATGTGCCCGCCATCAACAAGATGGAACTGGTCCCGGTCACGAAGAGCACGCTGGGAAAATGGGCGCGGCAGCTGAAGGAGTGGGGCTTTACCGACGTTGCGGACGAGTACCTGAAGCTGCCCTGATTCCCCGTCCCCGTCTGCTTGCAGGGGCGGTCTCCCAAGGAACTAGACCAATAACCGCTTTGTTTTTAACAAAGCGTTTATTGGTCTAGTTTTTGTCGCGATGCGTCGCGATACCAATCGCGTGGGCCGCTATGACCGCCCACAATGTTTCGGCATGCGACTCCGTCTCCTGAGGGTTCTCCAGACCGTGGGCGGTCATAGACCGCCCCTACATTGGGGACGCGAGTCCCGCTGCTATAACCTATCGAATGTTGACATTGTCGGATGAAAAGACGTACTGTGCCGAGGTAATTTGAAACGATTCCCGGGGGTTCCTTAAAGATGCGATACGGACGATTGCTTGCGTGTGCTGCGGTTCTGGCCGGGTTGATCTCCGCCGCTGTTCCCGCCACCGCCCACCACTCCTTTGCAGCGGAGTATGACGGCTCGAAACGCCTCACCCTGAAGGGAAAAGTAACGAAGGTGGAGTGGATGAATCCGCACGCATTCTTCTACATCGACGTAAAGGATGATCAGACCAGCGCTGTGACGAACTGGGCTGTCGAGCTCGGAAGTCCCAACAGTCTGATGCGCCTGGGCTGGTCGCGAACTTCCCTCAAGGCCGACGATCTCGTAACGGTGCAAGGCAGCGCCGCCAAAGACGGAAGCAAACAGGTCAATGCCTCAACCGTGACCATGACGGATTCCGGTAAACGCATGTTTGCCGGGTCGAGCGAAACAACCACACCCACCGGAAGGTAAGGGCAGGCAAAGTTGAAGAACCGGTCTGACTCCGTGCCGAAATCGGGTCACGACCGGTTCTCAGTTCTCCCCTCCTCGTTCCGTCGCTGCCCGGCTGCCCACGTTCACTCCTGTCCACGACACAGTCCAGTCCGGGGAATCGCCAGAATTCTTTCGCTGTCCCGTTGCGTTATCGCGGCGCTGCTGGCTCTTGGATGCGCCGTTACCGGCGCCGCGACCGGCGCCTTTGCCCAGACGGCTCCCGGCGGCACGCCCGCCGCTTCGACCGGCAATGCGTCCGCGCCGTCCGATCTGGTCCTCTCGCTCGAAGACGCTCTCCGAAGAGCGCGCACCGGCAGCATTCAATATCTCGCAGCCGCGATCGACACGGCCATTGCCGCGGAAGATCGCACTCAGGCGAAAGCGGCGCTGCTCCCTTCCCTATCCTTCTTCAATGAGTACATCTATACACAGGGCAACGGAACGGACACCGGCATATTCGTCAGCGCCGATGGCGTTCATGTCTATTCCAGCCAGGGCGTGGTCCACGCCGAACCGTTTTCGCCGGAGCGCCTGGCAGAGTACCGGCGCGCGATCGCGCTGGAAGCGGTCACAAAGGCGAAGCAGGACGTCGCTCTCCGCGGCGTCGCGCGCAGTGTCGTCGAGAACTATTACGCGATCGTCCTGGCCGGCCGGCAGCTGGCCATCGCGCAGCGCAGTCTGGCGGACGCCGATATGTTCCTTGAAACGACGCGTAAGCTCGAGCGCGGCGGCGAAGTGGCCCGGGCCGACACCGTCAAGGCGGAGATTCTTTTTACCGAGCGCCAGCGCAATGTCGAAGAGGCGATTATTGAAGCCGAAAAGGCGCGCATCGAGCTGGCCGCGCTGATCTTTCCGAGTATCAATCAGAGCTTCCGGGTCGTCGATGATCTCGACATGCTGGAGCCCGTCCCGTCGCTGGAGGAAATCGATCGTGTGGCCCGGGGCAGCAGTCCGGAAATCCAGGCGGCAAGAAACAACCTGCGGGCGGAGGAACTGGGTGTAGCCGCGGCTCGCGGCGCCTCGCGCCCGTCCGTTTCCTTCGACTATTTCTTCGGCATCAACGCCAACCGGTTTGCGGCGAGTTCGGAAGGAGTCCGGAACCTGGGCTCTCAGGCCCAGGCCACCCTCAACATTCCGATCTTCAACGGCGGCGCTCTCAAGAGTCGCATTCACCAGGCTGAATTGAAGCGCCAGCAGGCGGAACTCGAAACCGCGCTGGCCGAACGTGAATTCGAGGCCACCCTGCGAACCCAGTATCAGGAAGCCGTGGTATCGCGTTCACTCATCGATTCGCTGCGACACTCGGCCGATCTCGCCAGCGAAAGCCTCCGTCTCACACTGCTCCGGTATCAGGCCGGCGAAGTGACCGTTCTTGAAGTCGTGGATGCGCAGACCACATTGACTGAAGTCCGGCGCGCGCTCGAAGAAGGCCTGACGCGCTACCGAACGCGGTGGGTCAACATCCAAATCCTAATGGGGAATTTCTAGCATGATCTGGAACGCCCGCGGGCTATGGCTCTCTTCCCTGCTCTGTATTTGCGCGCTGGCGGCGGCGAGTTGCCGTCATGCGGAAGAAGCGGAAGAAGGCGAAGAGCAGAAAGTCGCTCCGGTTCAGGTGGCGGAGGCGCAGAGTTCCGAAATGCACCGCATCGTCACCGGCGAAGGACTGCTCTATCCCGTCAACCAGGCAACGGTGGTTGCAAAAGTCGAAGCTCCCATCCGCGCCCTTTACGTCAGGCGAGGCGACCGCGTACGCAAGGGCCAGCTGCTGGCCGATCTCGAGGCCCGGGACCTGACGGCTTCCGCGACCGAATCGCGGGCGCTCGTGACTCAGGCCGAAGCCGCCCTGCGCGCGGCTGCAGCGGACGTTGCTCGCACGAACACCGATCTCGTCAGGGCCCAGGCCGAACTCACCCGCGAGCAGGCCGCGCTGAACAAGGACCAGGCGGAACTGAATCGCCAGACGGCCGCGCTGGCCAGCCAGAGCGCGGAACTCGCCGGCCGCAAGGCTTCAACGCTCCCTGAAGAAATCCGCAAAGCGAAACTCGATCTGGAGCGCGCGACAGCGTCCATGGACGCGTCGAAAAAGATCCTCGACGCCCGGGACGAGCTTTTCAAGGAAGGCGCGCTGTCCCGACGACAGGTCGAGGAGGCCAATCTCGCCTACGTTCAGGCCCGCACCGAACAGGAGACCGCCGCCAGCCACCTGGACAGCCTGCAAAAAGTGGGCGCCGTCGGACAGGAAGAAGCGGTAAAAAGCGCCGAGGCCCAGGTGCAGGAGGCCCGCGCCGGAGTCGAGTCGGCCCGCGCCGAAGTGGAAATCGCGCGCGCCCAGATGGAAGCGACCAAGGCGCAGGTGGATGGCGCGCGCGCCCAGCTCGACGCCGCCAAAGCGCAGGAACAGTCCGCTCAGAGCCAGGTGGACGCGGCCCGCGCGCGAACGGAAGGCGCCGCGGCGCAGGTCTCGTACTCGCGCCTGGTGAGTCCGATCGATGGCGTCGTTTCCGAACGCCCGCTCTACGAAGGCGAAATGACCGGCCCGGACAAACCCGCCATGACCATCATGGACATCTCCCGCGTGATCGCGCGGGTCAATGTGCCCAGCAGCCAGTTGCGATATGTGAAGATCAGCGACCAGGCAAACGTGGTTTTGTCGGGCGGCGGCCGGTCCGCCGCCGGCAGGGTCATCGTCGCCGGACCGGCAGTCGATCCCGGCAGCACGACCGTGGAGGTCTGGATCGAGATCAATAACCCATTCGGCGACCTGCATCCCGGAAGCGCTGTCAGCGCGTCGATTCTCGCGGAGACACTGCCTGGAGCAACCGTTGTTCCCGTCTCGGCCCTGCTCCAGTCCGGAGAAGGAGACACGATCGTCCTCGTCGTCGGACCCCCTGAAAGGCCGGAGAAAGTCGAGTCCCCGGGCGCCGAACAACCGGAAGGCAAAGAGGGCGAGGGCGAACCGCCTCCCCGCGTCGCGCACGAGCGAACGGTTGAGGTCGGCGTTCGAGAGTCCTCGCGGGTCCAGATCCTCAGCGGTGTCTCGCCCGGTGAACTGGTGGTCGTCTCCGGTGGAAATGGGCTGGAAGACGGCGCGCTCGTGCGGATCGTCGAAGCGAACGACGATCACCACGATGACGGGGACGCAAAATGACTTCCCCGTCTGAAGAGCAGGCGCACTGGACCGGCCGCTTCGGCAAATCGATTCTTTTCATCACCGTCACACTGGTCATTGCGGGGTTCTATCTGGCCCTGCGCATTCCCGTAGCGGTCTTCCCTTCCACGGATTTTCCCCGCGTCATCGTCGCCATCGACAACGGCGTGGCGCCCATCGATCAGATGATGGTGACGGTCACGCGCCCGCTCGAAGAGGCGGTGAATGTCGTCCCGGGGCTGGAGCGGGTCCGTTCCATTACGAGCCGGGGATCCGCCGAGATCAGCCTGTTTTTCGCCTGGGACGTGGACATCATTCAGACGCTGCAACTGGTCAACGCGGCGCTGGCCGAAGCGCAACCGCTGCTGCCGCCAACGGCGCATGTCTCGGCGACGCGACTGACGTTCGCGTCGTTCCCGATCATCGGATACAGCCTCACCTCCGACACGCTGCCGCCGACCCAATTGTGGGAATTGGCGACGTATGACGTCAAACCCCGACTCAACCGCCTTCCGGGCGTTTCGACCGTGGTGGTTCAGGGCGGACAGGAGCCCGAATTTGAAATCATGCCCGATCCGGGAAAGCTCGCCGCGGCCGGCGTCACGGTTCCCGGCATCCTCGATGCCGTCGCGCGCAGCAACCTGATCGATTCGCCCGGAATGCTGGAAACCCACCACGATCTGGTGCTGGCCCTGGTCAGCGGTCAGGCGCGCAACAGCGAGAGTCTGGGAAATCTCGTCGTCACCACAAGCCCGTCCGGAACGCCCATTCATATTCACGATGTCGCCAAAGTCGGGCCATCCGTCAAGCCCGTGTACATCGCGGTAACCGCCAACGGCAAACCGGCCGTTCTGCTGAATGTCAGCCGGCAGCCCGACGGGAATACCGTAACCGTGGCGCGCGAGGTGCGGACGGAGATCGATGAGATCCGGAAGGCCTTGCCCGGGGGCGTGGAACTGAAACCGTTCTACGACCAGTCGGAGATCGTCGAGGCGTCGATCGCCAGCGTGCGCGACGCGGTGCTGATCGGCCTTGTTCTCGCGTCGCTCATTCTCGTTTTCTTTCTCCGCGACTGGGGAAGCTCACTGGTCGCCGGTCTGGTCATTCCCGCAACGGTGGGCATCACGCTGGTTTTCCTCCGCGTCACGGGCGAAAGTTTCAACCTGATGACGCTCGGCGGCCTGGCCGCCGCTGTGGGGTTGATCATCGACGACGCCATCGTCGTGGTCGAGAACATCGTGCTGCACCGCGATCTCGGCCAGAGCCGCGGCGAAGCGATCCGGAGCGCGCTGGCGGAGATTCGCGCTCCGCTGATCGGGTCCACGATTACCCCGATCGTCGTCTTCCTGCCGCTGATTTCAATCGGCGGCGTCGAAGGCGTGTTCTTCCGCGCTCTGGCCATTACGGTCGGAACCAGCCTGCTCACCTCCCTGGTCCTTGCCCTGACCTGGACACCGACCCTCAGCCACTACTTTCTCCGGCGCCGCGCCCCGGTTGAATCCAAACCAACGTCGCCATCGAGCCCGATTCCGGAAGAGCCGCCGCTCGGCCGCCTCATGACGGCCCTGGTCCATCTCTACGAACGCGTGATCCGACGCTCGCTGCGGCATCTCTGGGTAATGGCGGGCCTCTGTCTCGGACTCATCGTGGCCTCGTGGATCTGCTATGAAAGTCTCGGCTCCGACCTTCTGCCGGCCATGGATGAGGGTGGATTCATTGTGGACTATTTGATGCCGGCGGGAACCTCTCTCACGGACACCAATCGCGTGCTCACGGACGTCGAGAGAACGCTCGCCGACATTCCCGAAGTCGAAGGCACTTCGCGCCGGACCGGCCTGGAACTGGGCTTCTTCCCCGTGACCGAAGCCAACAGCGGTGACATCTCCGTCAAGCTCAAACGGGACCGCACACGCAGCATCGATGAAGTCATTTCCGAAGCACGCGAGAAAATCCATGAACGCCAGCCGATTCTCGATGTCGAATTCATGCAACTGCTGCAGGACATGATCTTCGACCTGACAGGCACGCCGGAACCCATCGAGATCAAGCTCTTTTCGCAGAATGCGGACGAACTTCGGGAATGGGCGCCCAGAGTCGGAGAGGCCATTCAGAAGGTCGACGGCGTGGTCGACGTGCTGGACGGTATCGAGAATACGATCAGCGGGCCCGCCATCACCTTTCAGGTCGACCCTGACACGGCGGCGCGCGCGGGCTTCACGACGGAGGAGGTCGAGCAGTATGTAAGCGCCATCCTGCAGGGGGAGCCATCCGCAACGCCGCTCGTCGCGGGCGATCGCGCCTACACCATTCGCGTGCGTTTTCCCGAAAACGCGCGCTCGTCGCTGGACGACATCCGCAACCTGGTGCTGCACAGCGCCACCGGCAAAAACGCCACTCTCGGTTCGCTGGCCACCATGACTCAACTCCCCGGACAGACGGAGATCCTGCGCGACAACCTGCAGCGACTCGTCACGGTGACGGGACGCTTTGAGGGCGTCAGCCTGAGCGCCGGCATCGAGCGGGTCCGCCAGGCGGTCAACGCGCTGGGACTGCCGCCATCGATCCGCGTGGCGTACGGTGGAGGCTATGAAGAGCAGCAGCGTTCGTTCCACGATCTCGTTGTCGTTCTGATCATGGCTGTTCTGCTCGTGTTCATCGTGCTGCTGTTCGAGTTTCAGAGTTTCGCCGCGCCGCTGGCCATCCTCTCCTCGGCGCTGCTTTCCACTTCCGGCGTCTTCTTTGCGCTGCTCGTCACCGGCGTCACGTTCAACATCTCATCGTTCATGGGATTGATCATGGTTATCGGCATCGTGGCTAAAAACGGCATTCTGCTGCTCGACGCCGACCAGAAGTACCGCGCGGCAGGCTATCCACCCGACGAGGCTATGGCGCGCGCCGGCGCCCGCAGGTTGCGTCCGATTCTGATGACGGCGCTGGCTACCGTGGCCGGGATGCTTCCACTGGCGTTGGGTATCGGGGCGGGATCCGCCATGCTGCAGCCGTTGGCGATCGCGGTGATTGGTGGAATTGCCGCATCAATGATTCTGTCGCTCATCGTGACGCCTGTGGCGCACTACGCGATTGCCGGACGCAAGACCGCGGAATGATGGGCGTCAACATACCTGACTCAGGACGAGCGCCGGATTCTTCTCCTGTTACGTTTTGGGTCCCCGTCTGCTTGTAGGGGCGGTCCATGACCGCCCAGTGTTTCACAGTGAATTCTTGTGAAACCAAGGGTTCCACTCCGGAACGGGCGGTCATAGACCGCCCCTACATCGGGGGGCGGGCGCTATCGTTGTTCGATCGGCTTCCACTTCAGATCCGGCGGAGGGCCGATATAGTCGGCGCGAGGACGGATCAGCCGGTTGTTGGAATACTGTTCAAGGATATGGGCCGTCCAGCCGGACATGCGGCTGACGGCAAAGAACGGCGTGAAGAGATCGATCGCCATGCCGATCACGTAGTAGACGCTGGCGGAGTAGAAATCCACGTTGGGATTCAATCGCTTCTCCGCCTTGACGAGGCGTTCGATCCGGGTAGACATTTCAAACCACTGCGGCTGTCCTTCACGCGCGCAGGCCTCTTCCGACATCCGGCGCAGGTGCGTGGCGCGCGGGTCTTCGGTGTGATAGACGCGGTGGCCGAATCCCGGAATCTTCCGTTTCTCGGCAAAAATGCGACGGACGTAATCATCAACTCCGGATACGTCTCCGATCTCGAGCAGCATTCGCATCACGGCTTCGTTGGCGCCGCCGTGCAATGGCCCCTTGAGCGCGCCGATGGCGGAAACCGACGCGGAATAGATATCCGATAGCGTCGCGGCGGTTACACGGCCAGCGAAAGTCGACGCGTTCCATTCATGATCGGCGTGGAGCACCAGGGCAATATCCAGCGCGCGAACGATGGTTTCATTCGGCATCTTGCCCGTCAGCATGTAGTAGAAATTGCCGGCGTGGCTCAAATCGGCCCGGGGTTCCAGCGGCGCCAGCCCCTTGCGGATCCGGTCGAAAGCCGCCACGACGGACGCGCACTGCGCCGTCAGCCGGATGGCTTTACGTTGATTGGCCTCCGGGGTCATGTCCTCCGATTCCGGGTCGAACATCGACAGCGCCGAAATGGTGGTCCGCAGGGCTTCCATGGGAAGGGCGGTTTTGGGAAAAGACCGCATCAGGTCGAGCGCCGCGCCCGGAATGGCGCGGTTCTCGGTCATCTGGCGCGTCGTACGGGCCAGTTCATCCGCTCTGGGAAGGGTCCCGAACCATAACAGGTGAGAGGTTTCTTCAAACGTGGATTTGCCGGCCAGTTCGTGGATGTTGTATCCACGGTAGGCCAATATGCCCGCATCCCCATCAATAAAACAGATGCTGGACTCGCCAGCGATAACATCCTCTAACCCGGCCTTCATTCCCTTTGTGTCTCCTGATCTGCGCGGCCTTCTCGTCCAGTCCACTTTTCCGAGCGAAACGCCCAAGCATTCTAGTGATTTACGTCGCCGGTTTCTACTTCGATTTGGGCGCCGCGCCGGACCGAAAGCGCCAGCGCCGCGGAGTCCTCCTTCAGTGAAATCTCCACAAAACCCGCGCTGCCCTCAATGGCAAATAACTCTCCGGTTGGCGCGTCCTCATAGCTCGACAGCAGTCCTCGAACTTCCCTGCCTCCAATCCGCAGGCCGAAGCCCCGGCCCAGTTCGCCTGGGCGAAGGCTGGTCACGATGTTCCCGAATTTGTCGATGTTCAGGACGCGGGCGCCCCGCCCCTGGTTACCCGGCGGCGTCAGTTGAGCGATGGCGCCTATCCGAGGCCCGGCGGCGCTGACGGGCTCGCCGAGCGCCAGATGGGCCGCCGTGGGAGCGAAAATATCGCGTCCGTGAAACGTCTGGCTGACCGGATGCCGGAACCAGCTTTCATTGGCGATCCGATGCGCCGCCATTTCACCTTCCAGCATTCCCAGCGCCAAAGACAACACTCCATTGTCAGGACCGACGAACCGCTGGCCGCCGCGCTCCGCGGCGATCGGAAAGCGGGCGCCCCCCACGCCGGGATCGACAACCACGACGTGGACTGTGCCTTCGGGAAAGTGCCGGACGGCGCTGGCCAGCGCAAACGCGCCCCCCTGAATGTCGTAGCTTGGAATGTCGTGTGTGAGGTCCACGATGTTCGCGGCGGACGCGAGGCCGAGGATAACGCCCTTCATGACTCCGACATAGGGATCGATCAGGCCGAAGTCCGTCGTTAAGGTTATAATCATGCGTTCATCATGCGCCGAGTGTATCTGGATAGCAACGCCACCACCCCGATGCGGCCGGAAGTTATCGCCCGCATGTTGCAGGTTTTTACCGAAGATTTCGGCAACCCGTCGTCCATCCACTGGTACGGACAGCAGGCCAAAACGATCCTCGACGACGCGCGCCGGGAAGTCGCGCGTCTGGTGAACGCCGACACGTCGGAAGTCGTTTTCGTCAGCGGTGGGACCGAAGCGGACAACCTCGCCATTCGGGGCATCGCTGAATCGCAGAAGGGCCGCGGCCGGCACATGATCACCTCGAAAGTCGAGCACCACGCTGTGCTGCACACCATGCGGGATCTGGAAAAGCAGGGCTGGGAAGTGACGTGGCTTCCGGTCTCCGCCGATGGCGTGGTCGATCCGGACGATGTCCGGCGCGCCATCCGGCCCGATACCGTGCTCATTTCCGTCATGCACGCCAACAACGAGATCGGATCGATCCAGCCCATCGCCGAAATCGGCGCCATCGCCGAAGAAGCCGACGTGTATTTCCACTCGGATGGCGTGCAGTCGACCGGCAAGATTCCCGTCGACGTCAAAGCGCTGAAGGTCGATCTCTATGCGGTCTCCGCGCACAAGATTCACGGTCCCAAGGGAACCGGCGCCCTCATCGTGCGGCGCGGCACAACGCTGAAGCCGCTCATGACCGGCGGCGGCCACGAACGGAACCGCCGGCCGGGAACTGAAAACGTCGCGGGCATCGCCGGCTTCGGTGTCGCCGCCCGCATGGCGCGAGAGGGCCTCAACGAGGAAATGACCCGCGTCCGCCAGATGCGGGACCGGCTGGAATCCGGCCTCCGGTCACGAATCGAACTCATTCATATCAACGGCAGCGGAGCGGAGCGGTTACCCAACACGTCGAATATCATGGTCGATTACGCGGAGGGTGAAGGCCTCGTCATTTCCCTGGACCTGAAGGGCGTGGCCGTTTCCACCGGGTCCGCGTGTTCTTCCGGCTCGCTCGAACCGTCCCACGTATTGACGGCGATCGGCAAAACGCCAGACGAAGCTCATGGCAGCCTGCGTTTCAGTCTCAGCGCGATGACAACGGAAAGTGACATCGATTACGTCCTGGAGGTCCTTCCCGGTATCGTCAGCCGTCTGCGCGAACTGTCTCCCTACTACAGGCGGGCCTGACGTGAGCTACTCTCCCAAACTGCTCGACTATTTTGAGAACCCGCGGTGCGCCGGCGAGATCGAAAACGCGGATGCGATCGCCGAAGTGAGCAATCCCGTCTGCGGTGACGTGATGAAGCTCTGG
>DASUFH010000052.1:0-12382 GCA_036274645.1 Terriglobia bacterium | reverse complement strand
AATGCGCGGATACGGTGTCTCGTAAGCCCGCGAGTCGGTCAGGTGGATTCCGTGGCCGCGCGATCCGAGATCATGAATCCCATGCCCCGGACAGTGTGGATCAGCTTGCCGGAGCCGTCCGAGTCAATCTTGCGGCGCAGTCTCGCGATGTGAACGTCGATGACGTTGTTCAGTGGAGTTCCGCGCATGGTTTCATTCCAGACGTCGCTGGCCAGCGAGTCCCGGCGGACCAGTTGCCCCTGGCGCCGCAGAAAGTATTCCAGCACGGCGAACTCACGAGCGGTGAGGTCGATCATTCGTCCGGCGCGCGTAACGCGGCGGGTGACGAGATTCATGTCGAGATCGGCAATGCCGAGACGCGGGCCATCGGTCGAATGGCCCCGCCGCAGCAGGATGCGGATTCGCGACACCAGTTCATCGAAGGCGAATGGCTTGGCCAGATAGTCGTCGGCCCCCTGTCTCCAGCCGCGATCGCGGTCTTCCAGCGTGTCGCGCGCCGTCAACAGCAGGACCGGTGTCTTCACGCCACGCTGGCGGACGGCGCTGAGCACCTCGAATCCATCGCGCCCGGGCAGCATCAGATCGAGAACGATGACGTCGAAGTCTTCGGTATGGATCCGGAAGAAGGCGTCTTCGCCCGAGAAGGCCAGAACAACACTGAATCCTTCGTCCTGCAGTCCTTCCTGCAGGGCTCGGGCGACCTTCTGTTCGTCTTCGACCACAAGAATGCGCATCACGGTTCAATCGTTCGTTGGGGTCCGGAGAATATAGCCGCGCAGAGTCTTTCAATTGTCTGAAGTTTCTCTGAATCTTTCGTAATGATCGCGCGGAGCGTTTCCGTTTGAAGTCTTGCCCAACACGAAGATCCTGTTGCCGCGGCGGGCAATCTCGACGAAACTCTTGTGCCAGGTAACTTACGCGTTCCGTGTTGGTGTCACGGCGCCCGAGATCGCCAGAGAATCCATTGAAGAAAAGGCCAGAACCGCCCCACTCTCCTCAGAAGAAACGGCCGGAACCGGCGACCTCTCCCCCCGGAACAAGGGAAATTACCCTCCGGCGCCGCCGCCAGATCCTCGACGCGGCGGAGGCTCTCTTTGCGCAGCACGGCTTCAGCGGAACGACAACGCGAGAACTTGCCAATGAAGCCGGCGTGCACGAGGCCGTTCTGTACCGACACTTCGGGAGCAAGGCCGGACTCTATCGCGCCACCCTGGAGGAAAAGCTGGCCCGCAACCGCCAGACCGCCCTGGATCAGATGCGGAAATGCGCCGCGCGCCGTGATGACGAAGGATTTTTTGAGGCGCTGGCGCAGGGGTTGCTGACCCGGTTCGAAAACGACTGGTCCATTACGCGACTGATTCTGTACAGCGCGCTGGAACAATACGAAGGGCCGGAAGTCGTCATCGAACGGCAGTTGCGAGTGGAGCAGCCCACGCTCGACTACATTTCACTGCGGATTCGAGAGGGCGCATTCCGCCGGATCGATCCGACGCATGCGGTGGTCGCGTTTGGAGCCATGCTTTTCGGCTATGTCATTCGTCAGCAGATCGTCGGCATGTCGAGCCACAAGAAATATTCGCCCGACACGGTGGCCCGGAGTTTCGTCACGATCTTTCTGGAAGGCATGCGCGCCGGCCCCGTCCGGCGCAAGACGACGAGTTCCGGAAAACGAAACTGAAATCCCACTACTTCCGGGCGCTGGGATCGCCGGTCGGAGGCGGCGCGTGGTCTTCTTTGGCCGGCGGTCCGAGAATCTCCGTGAAGATCGGCTTCAGCGCGTCCGCCCACACCTGATATCCCTGCAGCGTGGGATGCAGGCGGTCTCCCATCATGCCGTCGAAGAGTTTGCCGTCCTTGTCCGCGAGCTTGCTGTTGATGTTGAGGTAGCGGACCTTTTTGCCGTCGGCCAGTTTTTCCAGATTGGCGTTGACGCGATCGATGATCGGGATCGCGCTCATGTTGTCGTTGCGCGGGAAAATGGCGGTAACGATGATGACGGCGTTGGGCGCCTTGGCCTTCATGACATCGATGATGGCTTTCAATCCCGCAGTGACATCGGCCACTTTCCCGTCGATGGCGCCGCGTTGTGGACCGCTTCCGATGTTGTTGGTCCCGGCAAGCAGCACGATGATTTTCGGATTAACGCCATCCAGTTCTCCATCGTTCAGACGCCAGAGGACATTCTGGGTTGTATCGGCGCCCCAGCCAAAGTCAGCCGCGTTCCAGCCGAAGAAGTTTTCCTTCCAGTTTGCCAGCAGCTGCGGATAGTCGGTCGCGCCCCACCGGCGCACGATGGAGTCGCCTTCGAAGTAGATATCGACCCGGCCCTGTTTTGCCTTTTCGCGCAGTTGCGCGTGCGCGGTAAGAGAATTCTGATCGGTTCGCGCAACGGGCTGATCCGCAGCGGCCGGTCCGGCCCGCTGCGCCTGAGCGGGCGGCGCGAGGCCAGGAGCCAGTATCACGAGAGAAGCCAGCAACGCCAGATGGATCGTTATTGCCTTCCTGTCGGAGCGAGCAGCCGCGCTGGAGGCGCAAACGGGTCGTGTCATTTCGGAGAACTCCTTGTTTGATGAAAGCCGGAACCGATTTTATACAGGGTTTTTCCCGGAACGACAATGCCTCGAGGTTCCCGTCTGCTTATGACCGCCCCTACAGGCAGGCGGGTGTTGCGTAAAGCTATTTATTTAGCGCGAGCAGCGCGTTGGTCCACTGTTCGGTAGCCCTGCGCAGCCAGGTCATCGTTTCTTCCTGCCGGTATTCCGTGTAGAGATAGAGAAACACGACCTTCTTTTTCAGCCGCACAACCGCGCCCCCCATGGCGACGTCGGTGGTTTTGTCGCCGATGGAGACGGCGGAAACCATTCCAAAGCCATAGGCGTCTTCTTTGGAGAAGAATGGCGCCAGCTGGCCGGGTTCGGCGACCGGCGCCGGCGTCTCGACGTCCATGGACTTCAGGCGGCGGTTGAGTTCCTGGCGAGCGGACTGGAACGCGTCGGAGGCCTGTGGCCCGGTGAACTGGGCTTTGACGGTTTCCACAAGAGCCGCGAATTCCCTGGATTCGATATCGACGTATTCGCTCTGGCGGGGGATCTGCGCCATCGCGTATCGCTTCAGTCCGGCCGGCGGCTGTCCGTCCGCCAGGAGCGCCATGTCGCGCGCCGGCACGAAGGCCGCCAGAAGCCGGTTGGTGGCGGGAACGAAAAGTTCCATCCGTTCCCGCACGTCGTATCCGACCTCGACCATGTCCGTGACGGGTGTGGCAATGGCCAGGTCTGTCTTTCCGGCTTTGTAGGACTGGGGTTCCGCCGTCGTATGGGCCGGGTTCTGAGCGTAGGCGCCAGCGCCGACCGCCAGCGCCATAAATACCGCGAGTAGTCTTTTCATGCCTTCCCCTTTCGGAATCTGTCGACACGTTCGGCTTCGGGAAGGCTATGGCGGGGACACGCCGGCGCAAAGTAAATCACGCCGGCGCGTCCTACGCGCTTGTAAGCAGCCAGTGGGATTGGTGGGTCAGGAGCGGATTACCACGTCCAGCCGATGCCGAATTTGAAATCGGCGCTGTCGATGGCGCCGACCTTGATTTCGGCGAGAAGGCCTTTGGGCTTTTCGATGCCGAACAGGAAATTGAAGCCGGGTCCGAAGTGCGAATGCCGGCCCGACGAGTTGGAAAAAGTACCGATGACGGCCGCCGGTCCGGCGCCGACATACGGACGCCATTCGGTATTGCTGAGGGGGAAGTGATAGACGAACTCACCATTGAGCGTGATGAGGGTGAGGCCGTCTCCAAAACCGGCCTCGAAATTGGGACGAAACCAGAGTTCCTGAACGACCTCGGCCACATCCGCATGCGCGCCAAAGTAGACCTGTTCCGGATTTGCGCTGATCCCGACACGAATCCCCCGGGATTGCGCCTCGGCCGTGCCCGACATCGCGAAAACACATGCCACCGTGACCAAGAGACCGACCAATACCTTCCTGTTGTTTGTTGTCATGCAGCTCCTTCCAGATAGTTTGCGCGCGCTATTGTACGCGACGAGTCCGCCCGGGATGGCTTCGGCGCCAATCGGCGCCATTCCCGGGTTCGGCGGAAATGAACGCTGGGCGAAGCGCGAGGCGGCAGGGGCGAAATCAACCACAGTCCGTTCGCCCGGCCGCGTCCGCGCTCGACAGGACCTTACCTCCGGGCAGGGTCATTCAGGGCTATCGCCCCTTCGCCGGCGCCGTCCTTGGGTTTGCTGACGTATCCGCGGATACGATCTTTGTCGATGGCGTTCACGACGAGTTCGTAACGCAGCCGGTTCTTGCCCACGAAGAACTGGACCGGCTCGTTGATAAGTTGTCCCTTCTTCTGAACCTTGTTGTCGTCGACCTGCAGCGTCAGATCGTATTTCCTGGCTTTCGTGTCGGTCTTGTTCAACTGCACGAGGACGCCGGCAATACGTTCGAGATCTTTGTTTTTGGTTTTACGGATGTCGAATTCGAAATAGTCCCGTTCACCTTTCCGGCGCAGCGCCGCCACTTCGTCGGCGTTGTGGGCAATCTGACGGCCGAGCGAGTCGCGCACGTCGGCGATTTCGCGCCGGCTGGCGGCGAGATCGTTTCGCGTGGCGTTGAGGTCTGATCGAACGCCCCCGACTTCTCCATTGACCGCGCCAAACTGCTGGGAGGTTTCCCTGCGCACGGAGTTCAGATCGAGCTTCACATTGGAGACCTCATCATTGACGGCGCCGATCTGGGTATTCGTTTCACTGCGCACTTCAGCGATCTTGGCGCCGGATTCGCGGCGCAACGAATCCACGGATCGTTCGTGTTCATCGAGTGTCTCGCGCAACGCGGCGACCGCCCGCGCCTGCTCGCGCTTTGCGGCGACCGTCTGTTCCTGCGCTTTCCGGACGTCTGCGGCGGTGATGCCGACCCGGCTCTGAACCATGTCCAGCTCAAGACTCAGCTCTTCAATGCGGGCGGCGTTGGCGTCACGCAGATTCTGGATTTCGTTTTCGAGTTCCCGGGCCCGCATGTCGGACTGCGAACGCGCGGACCAGTCTCCATAGAACTGGGAAGCCAGCACGAGGAGTCCGACTCCAGCCCCAGCCGCAATCTTCTGAATGATCGTCATGGCCTTTCGTACCTCCAGTGAGTGGGGTTAGGGCATTCGCCTTTCCATCGCCTTCACGTCGTCGTTTCAGAGACTTAATTCCTGTCCTGCCAGAAGAGGGGGGCGCCGCCCGGGGAAAAATACCCCGGGCGGCCGGGGGGAGTTATGCGTGGCCGGGGGTCATGCGGAATCGGGGAGTAGCGGGGCCGATGGTGAGCACGCGGCCAGCGAGTCGCTGGCCGCTCAATCGTTTCAGCATTGCCTGCAGATCCGATGGTCCGTCGATTTCAACGAATCCGAATCCGCGCGAGTTTCCCGTCAGGCGGTCCCGGACAACTTCAGTTGCGGTGACGGAGTGGCCGAGTCCTTCGAGCCACTGCCTTAGCTCCATTTCGCCGTAGGCGAGTGGAATGTTGCCGATAAACAGTCTCATAGAACCAGTCCTCACTTCGTTTCGTGAATCAAAGAGTCGCCGCCTTGGCCAACACGAAGGTCAGCCGCGTTTCAGGCGGGTAGTGCAGATCGTCGCCGCGCGTGGCCAGAACCACGCCAGTTCCGCTTCCGCCGCCGATCGCGGCGCCGGCCGCGGCGCCCTTGCCGCCTCCCGTGATGGCGCCCACTGCGGCGCCGAGTCCGGCCGCGCCACCGATGACGGTAGCGTCGCGTTTGGTGGTTGAACGAGCGACACCGACATAGGTCTGGGTGTCTACGGCAATGGCCTTGCCTTCATGGTCGATCGACGCCAGTTCGAGGCTGAGGCTTGCGCGTCCCTTCACCCGTCCGGGCTTTTGCACATCAATCACGCGTCCGACAACCTCCGCGCCGCGTTTGAAGACCGTTTTGCCATTGACCAGGATGGGCTCCGCCAGCGTTGCTGTGAACTCGGATCCCGGCGCGCTGCTGTCCGTGCCGACTCCGGTACTGAGCGTCACCCGGATCGTTGTGCCGGCAGGCAGTGTGACCCTGGCGGCCTGACTCGGCGCCGGACGGGCGTCGGCGCCCTCATTGTCCGCCGTAGCGGAGCTACACGCGGAGAGGTTTAGCGCGATTGCGATTACAACAACTCCTCGAATCCATTTCATGGCGAACCTCCTTCTTTATTTGGCGTTCAGCCCGTCCGAATGCGGGCTCGTATTGAAGTACTGCGGCCGCAAGATGCGATTTATCCGATCGAAAACCGCATTTGGAGTTTCCGTTGCCGAGAGAGTCAACGGCGTGCCGTTCAAAAGTGGAGCAACAGAAGTGCCATCAGGACGGGTTGGACGCTAAGTATTTGATGAATCAATTGTTTGTCGGTGTTGGCGGAGGATGCGTGCGAGATGGGATCGGCAGTCGGGAGCCGGCAGGTCGGGAAGATTTCCCTGATCTCGCCGCTGACGACCGCGCATGTGGGATTTTTCCCGGCCCACCTAGGGTTCGGGAAGTCCTTTTATAGGAGATGATCGTGTATCCCTGGGGATGGCGCACTCCGAGCGCTCCGGATGTTTGGAAAATCAGGGCTAGGAAAGATACTCTTGTCCAAATGACTGCCAAGAAAAGAAAGATTCTGATCGTCGACGACGATCCAGCGATGCTGGAATCGTTTGGTGTCCTGCTGGAAAGCTGGGGGTTTGACGTCCTGCGCGCAGGCGACGCCCGCGAAGCCAAGGAGGTTGTTTCGCGGCATGATCCCGACATGGTGGTCAGCGATGTGGTCATGCCCGAACTCTCCGGCCTGGAGTTGCTGCGTGAACTCAAGGCGGGCAAACCGGAGCGCCCCGTTCTGCTCATGACTGCGCGCGGCAGCATCGACATGGCGGTGGAGGCGATCAAGGAGGGCGCCCGCGACTTCCTCACCAAGCCGATAACGGATTTTCAGAAGCTCAAAGCGCTGCTGGATGACGCGAACCGGGAGATCGATCTTCGACGCAAGACCCGCCGTCTGGCCGCGTCGGCGGAGTCCGAGGGCCTGCTGGGCGATTTTGTCGGCGCCAGCAAGCCTATGCGGGACGTGTTCTCGTTGATCGAAACCGTGGCCGCCCGTGACGTTCCCGTGATCGTCACTGGAGAAAGCGGGACCGGCAAGGAACTCGTCGCGCGCGCCATCCATCGCCTGAGCGTGCGGAACGGCAAGCCATTCATTGCCGTCAACGCCGCCGCCATTCCCGATACGCTCATCGAAAGTGAAGTTTTCGGGCATGAGCGCGGAGCGTTTACCGGCGCGGTGGGTACCCGTCCCGGCTGTTTTGAACAGGCGCACGGCGGCACGCTCTTTCTGGATGAGATTGCCGAAATGCCGATGATCCTGCAGCCGAAGCTGCTGCGTGTGCTCGCCGACGGCAAGGTGAGACGGTTGGGCGGCAGTCAGGAGTTTGCGTTCGACGTGCGTGTCGTCGTCGCGACCAATCGCGATCCCCTGGAGGCGATCCGGGAAGGACGGCTTCGCGAGGACCTCTATTACCGCCTGAATGTATTCTCTGTGGCGCTGCCGCCGCTCCGCGACCGGCAGGAGGATATTCCCCTGCTGGCCCAGCGATTCATTACCGAGTTCAATCGCAAGCATAATCTCCAGATCGAAGGGATTTCCGAAGAAACCGCGGCCCTGCTGATGGCTTATCCGTGGCCGGGCAATGTTCGCGAACTGCGTAACATCATCGAACGCGCCGTAGTGATCGCCAGATCGGAATGGATCGACAGCGTCGCGCTGCCTCCGTACATCCGCGCCGCGGCGCGTCCCACGCAAAAACTCGTGCTCGACGTCGGAGCCGTGACCATTGCCGACGCCGAACGCGAACTGCTGACCCGCACGCTGGAAATGACCGGCAACAACAAGGCGGAAGCGGCGAGGCAACTGGGTGTGGACGTGAAAACGATTTACAACAAGGTCAAGGCCTACAAAATCGAGTCATGAGCGTATCCCGTCGCGTGGTGCTCAGCGTCGGCCTGCTGATGTGCGTTGCGCTCGGCGCGCTGGGTTACCAGTTGCACATCGTTTTTCGCATGCAGCGCATCAACGATGAGCTGTCCAACGTGAACTTCGTGGCGGCGGCGGAACTGCTGCAATTGACGCAGGCGGCTGAAGAAGTCGACAGCATGTCGCGCAAGTACATGGCCGTCAGCGATCTGGGCAACCGGGCCCGGTTCGATGAAGCGCTCAACGACCGGATCAAACTCTTCGAGACGCACGCCGGCAAGCTCGAAGCCGCGCTGCGCCCCTGGCAGGCGCCGGCTGAAGTCGCCCTGCTTTCTTCCGCCTGGGCGGACTACGAACGCCAGATGGATCACGCCAGGAGCCTGCCGGTCGAAGGGGGCGTGGACGATCTTCCCCTTGAGCTGGACCTGGCCATCACGCAGCTCAAGCTGAGAGTCCGGTTTTCCTACGACGCCGTGATCAAAAGCATCGAGGAGCAGGTCGGGCGCAACCAGGCCATGGGGAGCCAGGCTGAAACGGTTTCGCTGTTTGCCGGAGCGCTGTTCGTGGTCGCCGGGATCATTGTGACGGCCATCACGCTCCGGTCCGTCAACCGCCCGCTCCGGCAATTGATCCGGGGAACCCGCACCATTGCGAGCGGAGAGTTTTCGCACCGGCTTCCGGTGGACGGTCCCACGGAGTTTGCCGGGCTGGCCCGCGACTTCAACGCCATGACCGAGCGGCTGGGCGAACTCGACCAGATGAAGAAGGACTTCGTCGCTCATGTCTCGCACGAACTCAACGCTCCGCTTGCCGCCATCCGGCAAACGCTCGCCGTGGTCCTGGCCGAGGCCCCGGGGCCGATCAACGAACAGCAGCGCCGGTTGATCGAACTCAGCCGGAAGAGCGCGGAGCGCCTCGGCGCCATTGTGGCGAATCTGCTCGATGTCTCGCGGCTGGAAGCCGGCACGATGGAATTCGAAATGTCCCGCCAGGACATCGTGTCTCTGGCCCGCGACGTTGCCGATGAGCTTTCCATCAGGGCGCAGGAACGCAAGATCGAAATCGTGCTGACTTCCGCCGAACCCGTCATGCCGGTGGTGTGCGACCGTGACCGTTTGGTGCAGGTGGTCGGAAACCTTCTCGATAACGCATTGAAATTCTCGCCTCCACACAGCAAGATTCATGTCACCCTTTCGCGGGAGACGATCGGGAACGGGGCTCTGGTGATGCTGTCGGTCGCCGATCGCGGTCCGGGTGTGCCCGAGAAGCACAAACAGGATATATTTCTGAAGTTTCACCAGGCGCACGGCGGCGGGAAGCGGGCATCCGGGCAGGGCGTCGGTCTGGGACTGGCCATCGCCAGGACCATCGTGGACGCGCATTCCGGGCGTATCTGGGTCGAAGACAATCCGGGCGGCGGCAGCATCTTTCGGGTTGAGCTGGCTGCCGTGTCCGAGGAGGAAAGGGCGGCAAAATGGGCGTAAAAACGGCATGCATCGCGCTTGCGGCAGCGTTGACGCTGGCATCCTGCCATCGGGGCGCAGGTCCCACTGCGCCCCGGGCCAAGACGTCGAATCCCGATCCGGTCGTTGCCCTCGATACCCTGGCCCTCGAGGCCGCCAACAGGGACTTCTCCAACGGCGACTACCTGCCGGCGGCGCGCTCCTATGAGGAGTACCTCACCCTGGTGCCGGCCGGCGGCCATCGTGATGAAGCCCTCTTTCATCTTGGTCTCATCTATGCGTTGCCCAGTGAGGCGCCGCAGGACTGGCAGCGAGTAGGGAATTACTTCAGACAACTGGCCACGGAATTCCCGGCGAGTCCGCTCAAGCCAACCGCGGACTTGATCCTGGGGCTGCGAAAGGAAGTGGCCCAGTTGATGGCGGACGACCAGCGCCAGATGGCGGAATCGCAACGCCTGATGTCGGAGAACCAGCGTCAGCTGGCGGAATCGCAGCGCCTGATGACGGAGAATCAGCGTCTGACTTCGGAAACCCAGCGTCTGATGAACGAGACCCAGCAGCTGACCGCGGAAACCCAGCAGCTGACCGCGGAAACCCAGCGTCTGACCGCGGAATCCCGCCAATTGTCCGCCGAATCGCAGCAGCGGGAACAGCGCATCAAGCAGCTGACAACGGAACTGGATCGCCTGATCCGGATCGATTCCGAACGCCGCGGTCGCTGACTGTCTTTCCCGGAAGGCAGGCTCTACCCGGTCGAAACGGGAGCCGCCTTTTTCCGTGGAAACCAGCGCTACTCGGGGCGATCCCCTCGCTCCTCCGGCGCCCGGACTTAAAGAATCTCAGTCTTGCTGTACTGTGACTACGCCAACCTTGGTTTGCTTGTACTTATCTGCGGTCATCAGGTAGTTGACGTCGCCATCCTGAGAAATCAGGTACACGTATTTGGGCGTGATGAGCAACTCGGGAACGGCCGGTTGACGCGCCAGCACGTGAAAGACATCGGTATCTTCGGGAATATTGTCCAGGACGGCCGTGCGGGTCGTGAACTGAAGGACACTCAACCTGGATCCGGAGGTCGTGAATTCGACAATGGAATTGTGGAGCCGGCGTGTTTCAACAATCTTCAGACCATCTGTGGAGATCAAATAGCGGACATCGGCGCCGATTGGATAAACGCCTGTCCTCGTCTGAGCGGGCATCAGGTACACGTAAAACCGATCTTTCGGCGCGGGTAGCACCGCAACGTTGTACTGTCGATCTTTCGGTCTGAATTCCTGGAAGGCCTTGTCCGCGGCCCTCGCGGCAAACAGGTAGTACCCGGTGTCCGGCCTGGGGGGATCGTGGCTTACGGCTTTGTAGTCGCTGCCGCCGTTGATCTGGGTTGCCTCGTACGAAATCAGAAAGACATCCTTCTTCTCGCTGAAACGGCCAAACACTACGGTCCATTGGCCCCCTACCATTCGGGCGACATATCGGCCAAGCCTGGCGACGTCTGGTTTCAAGGCCAGCACGGCGTCGGTACCATGCCATGACGCCGAGTCGTATTCCGCCAGTTGCCGTCCGCGCGCCGCAATCTCCGCCAACTCGGATTCGGAGGCGGGCTTCGACCGCATCTTAGCGGATGCGGTCGGCGCAGCAACGAGGATCATCGCGAGAATTCCAATGGCTTGCTGGAAATTTGTCATGCGCGAAGCTAAAACGGAAGTGCGGGGAAAATCAAGCCAGAGGCGATGAAGGCGTGAAGGAATTGGGGACAGAAACCGACTTCGGTTTCTATCCCTTCAATTTTCTTCAATCCTGTCATGGCGGACTTTTCGAGACGGTTTGGGCGGTCATAGTTGGCCATGTTCCGGGGGAACACTCGCAAGGATGAAACAATCCGCGTTAAGTCCTTTAGATGCGTTTTGTTTTCTTTCTAGACCGCCCCTGCACGGGGAAGGAACCTTATTGAAGCTCCCTGGCGGCATCCCATGCCGCGAATGTTCCACCTTCTTTCGCCAGTCGCGCCAGCAGCGGCGCCGGCGTCCAGAGTTCGCCGAACTGCCGTTCGAACTCCAGCACACGGGCGTAGATCTTCGGAAGCCCCACCGTGTCGGCGTACCACATCGGTCCGCCACGATATCCGGGGAAGCCATAGCCATTGAGGTAAATCGTATCGATATCGCCCGCGCGCTGTGCGAAGCCCTCTTCGAGGATGCGCGCGCCCTCGTTGATCATGACGTAGAGGCAGCGTTCGATGATTTCTTCCGATGAGATCGTCCGCGTGGCAATCCCTGCTTCCCGCGCGGTCTCGCGGATCAGCGCTTCGATTTCGGGATCGGGAGTCGCTTTCCGATTTTCGTCATAGCGGAACCAGCCGGCCCCGGTTTTCTGTCCGAGACGATTCATCGCCACGAGCTTGTCGGCCACCAGAGGTTTGCGGAGCCTGGGGTCTTCGAGGTGTTTGTATTCCTGCCGGACCCTCCATGCGACATCGATTCCGCCCATGTCGTCCACCGCGAAGATTCCCATGGCCATGCCGAAGCCGGTCAAAGCGCGATCGACCTCAGCGGGCGTTGAGCCTTCTTCGACGAGGAACTGGGCCTCCCGCATGTACGGGAACATCATGCGATTGCCGACAAAGCCCCGGCAGTTTCCAACCACCACGCCCGTTTTGCCGAATTTTTTCGCGACCGCCAGAGCCGTGGCGGTCACGGCGGTGCGGGTCTGGGCGCCCCGGACAATCTCGACGAGGCGCATGATGTGCGCGGGGCTGAAGAAGTGCAGTCCGATCACCATGTCCGGACGCGATGTGGCGCCGGCGATGGCGTCGATGTCGAGTGTGGACGTGTTCGACGCGAGCACACAATCGGGTTTGGCCACCCGATCGAGTTCCGTGAAGATCTGCTTCTTGAGCGCCATGTTTTCGAACACCGCCTCGATGATGATGTC
>DASUFH010000051.1:0-5865 GCA_036274645.1 Terriglobia bacterium | reverse complement strand
AATTGTTGGCTGTTCACCATTAACTGCTTCACTTGATGCATTTGCGCTTCCCGCGCCGAATGACGAACCGACGAACGAGAACTCAAATCGAGTCGGGCAGTTCATGCATTGTGCGCTCCGGCGACAGAATCTGACTAACCGACAAATGCGCAAATGCATCAAGTGAAGCAGTTAATGGTGAACAGCCAACAATTAACGAATAAGTGAGGGAACAGGGGCCCCGTTTGGACGATTCAGCTTTTCGGCCGGAGAACGATATACGTGGGAAGTCCGATTACGCCAAACCGGTCGAGAATCGGCTTGATCTCGGGGGCATCGGGAGTTTCGGCCTGGAACTTGATCTTCACGTATCCGTCGAGCGCCTTCACGACGGACGGATCGTTCAAGGTCGTCTTGTCCATGGTGAGACAGTTCTTGCACCATGTCGCCCACATGTCGATCAGGACGGGTTTTCCTTCGCGGCGGGCCTGGGCCAGTCCCTGTTCGAGGGATGGGGTCCAGCCTTCTTTCAGCTTCTGTTCGACGCCGCTCGCCACCGCGGAAGGATCGACCCAGCGGCTGGAAAACAGGTCGTAAGCCACATACGCGTAATAGGCGGCGGTCACGAGAATCAGGACGCCGAACGCCTGTTTGACGCGCGTCATCCATGGTCCGGGCTTGGGCAATGACGCGAGCCCCGCGCCGGCCAGAGGCCATGGAATGGCCATTCCGATTCCCAGCAGGAATGGCAGCGCGAGAGCGACGGTGGTTCCGGTAGCGTACAGGTTGCTCGCAAACAGCACCACCTGGATCACGACAGGCGCGACACACGCGCCGGCGAGCAGGGCGGCGACCGCGCCCATGGAGAACGCGAGCACGAGGCTTCCCCGGCTTTTGCCATCGGTCTGAAACCAGTTCGAATAGACGGAGAAATCGATCAACAGGATGTCGAACATGGCCAGACCGAGCACGACAAACAGGGCGGCGATGCCGATATTGAACCAGGGCGACGCGTTGATCGTTCCGAATGTTCCGGCGGTAAGGATCACGATGAGGCCGAGCGCGCCGTAAACCAGGGCCATGGCGCCGCCATAGGCCGCGCCAAGGATGAACCCCCGGCCGCGCGATCCCGCTTTGGCGCCCGCGCCGATGATGGCCAGATTGATCGGAATCATCGGCAGCACGCAGGGCGTGAGATTCAACGCCAGGCCGCCGATGAACACGATGAGCAGAATGGCCAGAGGGCCGCGGCCATCGAAGAGTCCTTTCTCGACCACGCCGTTTTCAGCGTTACGCAGGAAGCCGAGAAAATCGCCCACGCGGAGGTAGCCTCCCGTGGAGGCCAGAGTGCGGAAATCGTTGAGCGCAACCAGGGGATCCGATGCGGTCTCCACCACCTTCGCCGCCGGCGCGCCGGAAGTTTTCCCGTCCGTGCCGGGCTTTTCGCCGCGACCGAACGGAATCGCGTTGAACACATCCGAATGGACGGGCGATCCCGCGCTGGCCCCAATGTGAACAGGCCACTGGACTTCGGCCGTGACCGGCGGATAGCAGGTCTCCTCGTCGCACGCCTGATAGCGGAACTTCGCGGGAATCATCTGATCGCCGGCAGGCGCCGCCGGGTCGATGGCGATCCCGGCGCCGACCAGGAACTCCTGCTCGAAAACCGACAGTGGCTCGTCCTGCCCGGTCTGGGCGAGATCCGTGGCGGCAGGCCAGACGATCTCATCGACGGCAAGACCATCAGGCGTCTCGATCTTCAACGTCGTCGGAATCAGCAGCGGATCACGCGGCTTGTTGGACTGGGTGTGCACGCCCTCCGGCAGGCCAATCTTGAGCGCAACGCGCAAGACGCTGCCTGGAGTGACTCCTTCGCGTTCTACCATCGGCGTTATCGTCGCCGTGGGCCGTCCCTCCCGCTTGTGGGCGCACCCAACGGCGACACTGAGCGTCGCGATCGCCGCAATCCAGCGGAGGGTGGGGGTGAACCGGAACCGGAATCTCACCGCTCGATGACCACCTTTGCGGCAGGAGCGGTTAAACGCAACAGACGTCCGTCATTCGGATCAATCGTGGCCTGCATCTTGACATCTCCCATCTCGAGATCAAATGTTCGACTGTCTTTTGGACGGACCGTCACCGACCCCAGGGTCATGTTTTGCGGCACAACGATGGCAGTCTCGCCGGCCTTCCGGCCGACTTTGTAGAGAAGTAATTCAATGTGGTGAAAGAAGTTGTGATCGACAATGAAGCCGTCCTCAGGAAATCGAAAACTGACGCTGGCGGTTTTATCGCCGTTGCCCGTTTCATATTCGCTGAGCGGCGTGTCGATCTTCATCTTAATGACGCCTGTTCCCTTGTGGTACTCGTACGAAATCGGCCGCAACTGATCGTCCAGCTCCATGCGGCATTTGATCGGGGTCGATTCATCTTTCAGCTTCGTCGTTGCTTCCGCGATATATCCGCCGCCGCGACGCGTGCTGATCGAGAAGTCCTCCTGCCCGATCTTTTTTCCATCCTGCAGGATCGTAAAGCGAGCGGATTCGGTCCTGACGTCCACAGGCCCGGCCGGGGCAGCGCCTTTAACAGCGGATACAGTGAGAAACAGAAGCAGCGATGCAGCAGTTCTCATGAACGGTATGGAGCAATGAGCGCGTCGATCTCACGGGCAATCGCCTCGGGAGACTCGCCATCCGCGGATACATGAAGCCGGGCTCGCCGGTAAAACGGCAGCCGGTCGTGATACAACCGCTCGGCTTTTTCACGATCCTGAAATAGAGGCCGCGCTCCGCCTATTGTCACACGACTCACCGCATTTGCGAACGATACTTTTAACCACACCGTCAGGCCGGCGGAATCCGCGATTGCCCGGTTCTCCGGATCGATGTAGGCGCCGCCACCGACCGCGATGACCGCATCTGTACGTTTCGAAACGGTCTTGAGGGTTTCGCGCTCGATCTGACGGAAGCGCGGCTCGCCGAGTTTCTCGAAGATCTCGCGGATGGTTATGCCCTGCTCCCGTTCGATCTCCGCATCCAGGTCGACAAACTCCCAGTGAAGCAACGCGGCCAGAGCTCGCCCTACAGTGGTCTTCCCCGCCCCCATGAATCCGATCAGATAAATCCTGCGCACCGCCCTATTGTATTTTGGACATCCGGAATGTCCGGCCGCCTTTCTTGAAACTATTACCGGCGCCCGGCGCCAATCGTTGAAGTCTTTTTTCGAGAGGGAAAGCAAACCGTGTTCACATCCGGTGAACGACATTAGAATGCGTGCGGATGCCGCAGCTCAGCGTTTTTGTCATCACGAAGAATGAGTCCGCAGACATCGCCGGCTGTCTGGAAAGCGTTACCGGCCTGGCCGATGAAATGGTCGTGGTGGACAGCCACTCGGAAGACGACACCGCGGAAATCTGCCGCCGCATGGGCGCGCGGGTGATCGTCCACGACTTCGCTGGATACGGCGCGCAAAAACAGTTCGCCCTCGACCAGACCGGCGGCGACTGGGCGCTTTCAATTGACGCGGATGAACGCGTCACGCCGGCGCTGGCGGATGAAATCCGCGCGGTCATCCGCGACGACCGGCCGGAGGCGGGCTTCGAAGTGCGCCGGAATTTCTACTTTCTGCGCCGGCATCTCCGTTTTGGAGGCCAGGGCAATGACTGGGTGCTGCGCCTGTTTCGCCGGGAGCGCGGAACGCTGCGCAGCCTGAGGGTCCACGAACGCATCGAGGTGCAGGGCGCGGTTGGACGTCTGAAGCATCCGCTGGAACACCTTTCGTTTCCGACCCTCGATGAGTACCTCGAAAAGTGCAACCGATATTCCACGCTGGCCGCGGAAGAACAGTTTGCGCGCGGCCGTCGCTTTTCGCCGCTGGATCATCTGCGGCCGGCCTGGGAGCTGCTGGTGCGGGTCGGGATCAAAGGCGCATGGCTCGACGGGCATGCGGGCCTGACCTACGCCGCGCTGTCCGCGCACGCGGCGTGGCTGCGGGCGATCAAGCTGCGGGAGATTGAAAGAAGCCGGGAAGAAGTCGGCCGGTAGAGCCCCCCAACGTTTTGGGTCCCCGTCTGCTTGTAGGGGCGGGCCATGACCGCCCAGTGTTTCGGAGGGGTTACACTTCCAAAACGTCGGGCGGTCATAGACCGCCCCGGCAAGCAGACGGGGGCTCAAATTCTTCCTTACGAATTCCGGAATCCGTATTTCAGCGTGTAGAACTGCGGGTTAAGGCCGGACAAGGGGCCACGAAGTTTGGACAGTTCCTGCTCCGGACCGTGGATTTCCAGACGCACGACGTCGGAGATCTTGAAAAACTCCTGGAGCAACGCCCCGACATTGTCCAGATGCGCCAGGGCGCTTTCGGCGTCGACGTAACCTTCGCGGCAGTGCGCGTGATCTCCGTCAAAACTGAATCCGTAAAAGAGACACTTCGGCTCGGTCCGCGCCTTCTCCACAAACTGCTCGCACAAAGCCTCGAAGGCCGGCATCTGGCCGACGTGAACCTTGAAATACGGAACGATCGTGCAACACGTATCGTTAGTGGCCATGTTCTGAACTCCCTGTAGTGTTTTTTCCGAATACCCGCTCCGGGTCCGGGTAACTATACTTTCAGCTTTCGAGGTTCAACACGATGAAGTTAATTCAATGCATCGTACGGCCCGACAAACTGGATGAAGTGGTCGACAGCCTGGAAAGCGTCATTGACGGCATTACCATCCACGAAGTACGCGGGTTTGGCCGCCAAAAGGGTCACCGACTGGTGTATCGCGGCGTCGAATACTCGGTCCCTCTCCTGACCAAGGTCCTCATCGAGATTCTCACGGACGACAGCTGGGTCGACGACATCATCAAGGTCGTCACTAAAAGCGCGCGTACCGGAGAGATCGGCGATGGACGGATCTTCATTCTTCCGGTGGAGCAGAGCTACAACGTGCGCACCGGCTTCATGGACATCTGAACGCGACCCCGACTGGGGACGCCTGAACAAATGGAAACGTCGGGATCCGGCATATGAACGGCGAAGCGGACCGTGCCGGCCGGCGCGTTGGTCCAGGTGAACAAAAAAAGCGCGATCGGGGGGCCCGCCTTCCCCACGCCCCCGTCTGCCTTGTTGGGGCGGTCTATGGACGGCCCACAATGTCTCGGAAAGCACAGCTTTCGAGATCGTGGGCCGTCCTAGACCGCCCCTACAGCAGGCGGGACCACAGCCGCAGGTTGCAACCCACCGCCAATTAGGTTAAAAGACTTAAGTCCGCGCCCGTAGCTCAGCTGGATAGAGCGATGGCCTCCGGAGCCATAGGTCAGAGGTTCGAATCCTCTCGGGCGTATCCTTTCTCCGTCAAGATTTCCATTGCCGATATTTATCGCGAGATGAAGGAGGCTGCCGATGAGCGCCACGATCCGAAAAATCGACCGCCGCGACTTCCTGAAGACGGGCGTCACGGCCGCCGGTGGACTCATGCTGGGACTGTTCCCGGCAGGGCAGGCCGCCGGCCAGGGTGGCGCGCGAGGCGGCCGGGGGGGCGCCGGCGCAGCGGTTCCGCCCAGCGCGTTCATCCACATTGGCGCAGATGATGTCGTCACGCTGATCGTGCATAAGCCGGAGAACGGACAGGGGACCGAAACGTCCATCGCGATGCTTCTGGCCGAAGAACTCCACTGCGACTGGTCCAGGGTGCGGACCGAGTTTGCGCCGATCAATCCAACGTTTTATGGCGGAGCGACGCAGGGCACGTTCGGCAGCCAGGCGATCCGCACGTCATGGACGCCAATGCGCCGCGCCGGCGCGGCCGCGCGCGACATGCTGCTTCAGGCAGCCGCGGCGCGCTGGGGTGTCGACCAATCGCAGTGTCGCGCCGAAAACGGCATGGTGATCCATACGTCGACC
>DASUFH010000050.1:0-14617 GCA_036274645.1 Terriglobia bacterium | reverse complement strand
GCTGTCATTCTCAACCGCGCGTGGACGTGGGCCCTCGGCGCGCTGTCGATGTTGTCGTTTGGTCTGCTGTTCTGGGTGTCGCGGGACGTGCCGGCGTTTCAGAGTCACGTGTCATCGGGGGGACTGACGCCCCACCTGGTCGGAATGTGGCTGGCTTTCGCCAGCGGGGCGGTCCTGATCTCGTTTTTTATCGGCCGTGTTTCCGAGGAAGCCCGTCGCAAGGAGCGGGAGATTCTGCTCATGCAGCGCCGTCTTGCCCGCAATGAGCGGCTGGCTTCTCTGGTGACGCTGGCGGCCGGGGCCGCTCACGAAATGGCGACTCCGCTCGCCACGATCGCCGTTACGGCCCGGGAGATCGAACGTAACGCGCAGCGCCACGCGGGAATTGCCGAAGACGCGCACCTGATCCGTTCGGAAGTGGACCGCTGCCGCCTGATTCTGGAGCGGATGGGCGCCCAGGGGGCGGATCCGCTGGGCGAAGCGCCACGCGAGGTGCCGTTCAGGGATCTGTTTGCCGACGTGAAAGCGCGCTTTCCGAATGACGCGCATCGCATTGAGATCGCCTTGAACGGCGGCGAGAAGAGCTGCAGAATTCCGGCCCGCGCCGCCATCGAAGCCCTGGCGGCCCTCGTGAAGAACGCCCTGGACGCCAGTTCCGGAGGACAGCCTGTAACCCTGACGGCCGAATCCAGTCCCGGTTCGTTTCGGCTCATGGTGGTGGACCGCGGCGATGGAATGACGCCGGAGGTCATCGAGCGCGTGGCTGAGCCTTTCTTTACGACCAAGGCGCCCGGTCAGGGCATGGGGCTCGGCGCTTTCCTTGCGCATTTGTTCGCGCAAAGTCTGGGCGGTCAGTTGTGGTTCGATTCCCGGCCCGGACGGGGATGCGTGGCCATTATGGAATTTCCGGTCTCCGGGGCCAGCCATGTCCACTGAGAAGGAATCGCCGAAAGAGCGCCTGGCCGCGCTGATCGTTGACGACGATCCGGTTTTCCGGACGCGCCTTGCTCGCGCTCTGCGGGAGCGCGGGTGGGAGGCCACGGCGGCGGAACGACCCGAAGATGCGGTGGAACTGGCCGTCAAGATCAGCCCGGATCTTGTTCTGCTCGATCTGCGCATGCCCGATATCGATGGGCTGTCCCTGATCGAAGGCGTCAAGAAGGCCGATTCCACGATTGCCGTCATCATGCTCACGGGCTATGGCAGTATCGCCACGGCAATGCAGGCCCTCAAACTCGGAGCGGATCACTATCTGACGAAACCGGTCGATGCGGACCAGATTGTGTCCGCCTACGAGGATCTCCAGCGCGACGCTCCCACGCCGGCCGCGCCCGCAACCGTGCCAAGCCTCGCCCGCGTGGAGTGGGAACACATCCAGCGCGTCCTGGCCGACTGTTCCGGCAACGTGTCGCAGGCCGCCAAGCTTCTGGGTATTCATCGCCGGTCCCTCCAGCGCAAGCTCGCAAAGTACCCGCCCGGCCGATAGAGAGCTCGTTAACTGAAAAGAAGGCCTTGCGGGGGGTATGGCCCCGCCGCACTCTACGCTTCTGATTGGCGCGGAGGAGCGTTTGAAGGAAACCGGCAACACATGGACGTCGAAGGTACTGCTCGCGATCCTCTGGGCGAACTTCGTATTCCTCTGGATCCGTGTCTACTGGATCACCACCCGAGTGGATGTCGCCGATTCCGTCAGCTATCTGGGCGGATTGATCAGTGTCTATGGATTTCTCGTGGCCGCCTGGATCTACCACAACGTCCGAATTCACCGGCTGAAGGGACCGCGCAAGGCCGCCCGAGCCATGGAAGTGGAACGCGCGCGCGACGTTCTGAAACGCCGGATTTCACCGCACGTGGACCTCAGCGCAGAGCAGGAGATCGCGGTGGAGATCGTCGGCGGCACAAAATTCTTCATTCATCACTCGGCCCGTCCGGAAACTCCGGAGCAACCGGCGGAGCCGGAAGTTCTTGTATACCGTTGACCCATGACCCGGACACGCTCGACTACCGTTTAACTCATGACCTGGACCACTCTCGACCACGCCCTTTCCGCGATCGAAAGCACCACCGCCTACATGGTAGCCGTGGCTTTCTACGGGCTCTATCCCATCATCACGAGCCTGATCTATGTCGCCACGGCCTTTATCTATTACGCGCGCCGGCCGATCCAGCCCGCGGCGCTCGCTGACGCCGACCTCCCCCCGGTCACGGTAATAGTTCCGGCCTACTGCGAAGGTGAGGTCATTGAACGCTCGGTTGAAGGGGTCCTCACGCTGGACTATCCGCGGTTTGAACTGATCGTGGTGAACGACGGCTCCACCGATGACACGGCCGATAAAGTACGGGTCTTCCTGAGCGACAGCCGGGTCCGGCTGCTCGATAAAAAGGTCAACGAGGGGAAAGCCATGGCGTTGAACGACGCCATTCTCTGCGCCCGTCATGAACTCATCCTGATCATGGACGCGGACGCGGTTCCCGACAGGCAGTTGCTTCGCAAGATGGTTCCGCACTTTCAGTCGGCGCGCGTCGGCGCGGTTGCGGGGAATCCGCGCGTGCGTAACGCGAGCAATCTGCTGAGCCGGCTTCAGGCGATTGAGTTCAGCTCCGTCATTGGCCTCATGCGGCGGGCCCAGCGCATCTGGGGCAGAGTGATGTGCGTTTCCGGCGTCGTCGGCATGTTCAGAAAGTCCGCCATCGCCGACGCCGGCATGTTTACCCCCGGCATGGCGACAGAAGATATCGACCTGACGTGGAAGCTGCAGAGTCGTTTCTATGACGTGCGCTACGAGGGCGCCGCCCTGGTCTGGATGATCGTCCCGGAAGACATGGGCGTGTGGTGGAAGCAACGGAAGCGCTGGGCGCTCGGACTGGGACAGGTTCTGCGGCGGCACGCCACGGTGTTTACAGACTGGCGATTAAGGCGCATGCAACCGCTTTACATCGAGAGCGCGCTGTCCTACCTGTGGGCGTTGACCTTCATAGTGGTAACCATCTTCTGGATATTCTGCTACGCGGTGGGACATCCGCCGAAAGGCGGTTCGCCCATTCCGAATTTCTGGGGAATGCTGCTGTATACCTTCTGTCTGATTCAGCTGGCTTGCGGCACGTGGCTCGACTCGAAATACGATCCGGAGATCGTCAGGCACTATCCCGTCAGCATCATTTACCCGACGTTTTACTGGTTTCTTCTCACGGTGACGAGTTTCATCTACACCACGCGCGGCCTGGTCAAGCGGATCGATTTCAGCAAGCCGACGCGGTGGCATATCCAGCATACGTATGTGGAAAAGTCCTAACCATCGGGCGCCCTTTTGCGGCGCAATGTCCGGTTGCCGCGTCGCTGCCGCTTTCTCCAGCCGGCCCTTTGCGCGGTTGCGGTGGGCCGCCTTCCTGATCGGCGCGCTGTTGCTCCCGGCTGCGCTTTTCGCGCAGGCGGCGCCGCTTGAAGACAGCGTGGAGGCGCGGGCTGCGGAGGCGTTGAAACTGGCTCGATCGGGCGCCACGGAAGCGGCTCTGGAGATCTATCAGGATCTCGCCGCGCGCGAACCGGACAATATGGCCCTGATCCGGGATTACGCGGTCGTGCTCAGCTGGGCGGAGAAGTATCGCGAGGCGATTCCCTTCGCCAGGCGGGCGCAACAGCTTGCGCCCGAACAACCGGACTGGGCATTGAAGGACTTCTCGGCGATCTATCTTTTTGGAGACGCTCTCCTGGACGCGCTGGGGACACTGGGCGAACTCATCCGTCGCGGAGACGCCACCGAACAGACACTGATCCGCCGGGCTCTCGCGTTGCGTTGGATGGGACGCGACGATGACGCCGTCGAAGCGTATGAACGCGCGCTCAGTCTTTATCCCGGGTCGGCGGACGGCCTGGCGGGCCTCGCCTACTCGCTGGCCGACAGCGGAAACTTTTCGCGCGCGCTGAGCGAGTTGGATCGGGCTCCGGCAGCTTCGCGCAACTCGGCGGCAGCACAGCGCGCCAGAATCCGCATTCTGAACTGGATGGGGCGGCACTATGAAGCGCAGCGGATGATAGCAGGCCTGTCGCCCGAATTGCGGGACGACCGGGAGATCCTCGAAGATCGTGTCGCCGCTTTCCGATGGGGCGGCAACCCGACCGGCGCAATGCGCGACGCTCGCAGGCTGGTCACGCTGTATCCGACCGAGGCCAACCGCCGGATGTCGAGCGAGCTTCGAGCCGAATACGGACAGTGGACGACGAGCGGATTTCGCTTCAGCAGGGATGTCGATGGCTTGACCGATCGTTCGCTGAGCCAGGAAGCCACAGTTCACCTGACCCCTTCGCAGGCCATCCGGGCCGGTTATCAATACCGCTGGTATCAGTTCGCCGGGGAAGAGCGCACGCTTGTCCGGTATGACGCCGGATGGAACGGCGCGGTCGGCAGCCGACTGTATTTCTACACCACGCTTTCCGGAGTGGATTACCGGGCCGGCAGCCCGGACCGGAAACTGATCGGCGATGGTTCGATGGAGTGGGCGTTGAACGACTCGCTGCGCCTGACTGCGGGAGGCGGAAAAATCGCGATGGACGCCTACCAGTCCCTGCCCAATCAGGTAACCGCGCCCTTCGCCTTTGTTCATCTCTCGATCGCGCCCGACCCGGCCGACCGTTTTCAGGGCCGATATGGACGCTATGTGTTTTCCGACGGCGTCGTCCGCGATCGCGGTGATCTCGAATACAGCCGCACCCTGGTCGCGGAGTCGGGCGTGAAACTAAAGGCCGGATGGCGGTCGAATCTCCTGTGGCACGATGAGCAGACAGCCGATTTCTTCAGTCCCCGGTCCTTTCAATCGCATCTGGCAGTTGCTCAGGGCAACGGCGCGGTCACTCACTGGCTCGACTACTCCGGAGAAGTCGCGGTGGGCTGGCAGCTGGAGCAGGGCGCTTCCACACTGCATCCTCTCCAGTTCAGCGGTAGTGTGCTGTTGCATCCTGGACGCTACTGGCGCATGACCGTAAGCGCGGGAAGATCCACATCTTCAGTCGACCGCGTCACGCCTGGACAGTACATCTATTCCCGGTGGACCGTGGGGGCGAGCATGGAGTTCCGTCTCTCCTGATCCGAAAGGACTCAGGTGTTCTCGCCCTGCGCCGCGAAGCGGATTCCGCGGAGATAGGCTTCGAGCTCCGACTTTTCGAGGTTCTTGCGCATGACGGTGGAGAGCGCCGTCGCGGGGTCATCGATGACCTGCAGGGTTTCGGTGAGCTTCTCCTGAACTCGAGCCATCTCGATTTCGATCCGCTCCGGTGAAACCGCCGGCATCCCCGCGCCGGCGCCGGCATTCGGCGCGGCGGAAGAGCCGTGGGCTTGCGCCCGGACCGCCTGCAGTTCCTCCTGCAGTTTGAGAATCTGGCCTTCCAGTTCGGCGCGCGCGCTGTCCGACGCGCTGGACTGCGCTTTCAGGGACTGATTTTCGGCGAGCGCGGCCTGCATCTGATTCCGTCCGGCGAGGGCCGCCGTCAGGTTGGCTTCCAGTTCGGCGCGCGCGGCCAGACTCGCCCCGGCCTCCTGCCGCAGCCTGACGATGATTTCCTCCGCCTGCGCAACGCGTTCGCCAATTTGTTTCAGTTGGGCCTCGGCGTCGATCCGGTTTGCGCCGGCTTCGGCCAGCCGGGTCTCCAGAGTTTCTTTTTCTGTCTGCAGGCGCCGGGCGTCGTCGCGAATCCGTCCAAGGGTCTGCTCCGTTTCGGAAATCCGGGTGGTCGCTTCGTGAAGACGCGCCCGGACCTCGTCCCGTGAAACCGTGGCTTCCGTCAGTTTCGCTACGAGGTCGTCGCGCTCCGCCTCCGCTCGCTGATTTCGGGCCCGGGCGTTTGCGGCCAGCTGATCGAGCTTCGTTGCGACGGTTCCGGCATCGGACAGCTTGGTCTCCAGTTCCTTTCCGCGCGAGCGCTCCATCTCGAAGTCCGCGCGAAGCCTGGCGCCCGACTCCTCAAGTTCCTGCGCGTAGGCCGTCAGAGCGGCGAGCGACGATTCGAGCTCCTGTTTCTCTGTCTGAGTCACCTGCAGTTCCGCCTGGACTCTGCCCAGCGATTCCTCCGTTTCGGCGCGACGTTTCTGGATCTCGTGGATCTGGGTCTCGAGCTCCCGCATTCCCGCCTGCGCCTCGCCCGTATCCGCCAGCAGACGGGCGGCGGATTGTTCGGCCTCGACACACTTCGCCTCGGTCTGATGGAGGCGCGCTTCCAGCTCGAGTTTCTCCGCCCCGAGCTGGTGTACCTGGGTGTGCAATTCGGCGGAAGCGCTTTCGGTAGCGGCCAACTTCGTGGAGAGTTGCTGGATCTTTTCTTCCGCTCCCTGCTTCTGCGCGGTCAACTGGCGGATTTCGGCGTGCAACCGGTCAATCGCGACCTCGCCTTCCAATCGCTTGCCCTCGGACTGCTGGAGCCGCTCCTCGATGCCGGACTTTTCGGCGGCAAGGTTGCGCGCTTCGGCCTGGAGAACGTTCAACCGCTGCTCCGTTTCCAAACGGGCCGCGCCGGCGAAGCGGAGCTGCGATTCCAGTTCCACCTTCTCGGAACGAACCTGATCGAGCGAGATTCGCGTCTCCGTGAGCGCCTTCTCCGTTTCATCCAGCCTGGCGGACAAGGACTGACGATCCGCTTCGAATCGTTTCGTCGCGGTCTCGAGGCGGCGTTCCATCACGGCCTTCTCGGTCATGGCCAGCTCGAGTTCCTGGCCGTACCGCTGCCGGAGCGCGTTCATCGTCTCCTGGCGAGCAGCCTGCTCAGCGGTTTTCACTGCCTTCTGGATCTGCTCTTCTACGGCGGCGCCCGCGTCCGACAAGGACTGGCGCAGGCTGCTGTTGAGGTCCGCTTCGAGGGTCTGCATCTCGCGGGAGATGCGCTCCAGCTGCGCCCGGACCGCCTCGAAGGCGCCCAGGCGGCTGTCTTCTGTGTGGTTTGGTGCTTGTGTGGTGGTGGCGCTTCTCGACATATCGCTACGCTTGCGCGAGCCGCGAGTATAACGCCGGGCCAGATTTGCCTAGAGATATTGGAGTTAGCGCTGGAATTTTTGGAATGGACACGGGCGTGTCTTTACGGCGCACGCTGCCGGCCCTGCGGTCGAACGGATGCGCTGGTTTGATCCGTCACCGGTGTACATTGGCGGTGTTGATCACGGAGCCTTCGACGAAAGAACTTAACCGTCGATCGCGGTCAACGCGAAGCGCGGACCATGAATTGTCCAAACTGCTCACAAGAGATGACTGCGATGACCCTGGAAGGCCGGCAGGGCAGAGAGGTCGCCATTGATCTTTGCCCGACCTGCCAGGCGTTCTGGTTTGACAGGTACGAGAGCCTGCAACTCTCCGCGGGTTCGACCCTGCAATTGCTCAAGACCATCGGTGAACGCTCGGCATCCGGGCCCCGGGATTATTCCGGCGCGCGATGCCCCCGCTGCGCGGAAGGACTGCGCCTGACTTACGATATGCAGCGGAGCACCCGCTTCAGCTATTTTCGATGCGTCCACGACCATGGACGATTCATTCGCTTCTTCGAATTCCTGCGGGAAAAGGACTTTATCCGGCCGCTCAACCGCGCCCAGATCGAGGAACTGAGAAAGAACATCCAGATCGTCAACTGCTCCAGCTGCGGCGCGTCAATCGACCTGGCGGCCGGATCGGTCTGCGCGCACTGCAAGGCGCCGATCTCGATCCTCGATATGAAGCAGCCCCAGGCGCTCCTGGCGGAATTGCGGGAAGCCGCCATCGCCAAGCCCATTGATCCGGCGCTGCCTCTGGAACTGGCGCGGGCCCGGCGCGACGTCGAGGTGATGTTCGACGACAGGGCCGAGAGAATCGACTGGTCCGGCGAAGACTCCTCCGATCTGGTCCACGCCTGCCTTCATTCCGTGGCGCGCTGGCTGGCGCGTTCCGGCCTGCGATAGGAACGAGCTCCCGGCTTGACAACCGCAGGGGAGACGAATACACGTGAGCCATGGCCGGCAAACTTGAGGAGCGCATCCAGGAGCTAAAACGGCTTGGCGCCGGAGCCGGAACGGAAGAGATCCTGAGGAAGGCGCTCCGGGACAGGTCGAATCTCATCGTCGCTGAGGCGGCCAGGACCGCTGCGACGCAGAAATTGACGGGGCTTATCCCCGATCTCCTCGATGCGTTCGACCGCCTGTTCAAAGATCCGGTGAAGAGCGACTCCAAGTGCTGGGGCAAGACCGCGATCATCAAGGCGCTGACCGACATGGACCATTCCGCGGCTGCGCCTTTTCTGCGCGCCGCCGGTCACGTGCAGATGGAGCCTGTCTGGGGAGGACAGGAGGACTCGGCCATTAGTCTTCGGGCGTCAGGGGTTCTGGCGCTGGTCCAGTGTGACGACCTGTCGAGAGCGGAGACGATCCGGCGCCTGGTGGACGCGCTCGCCGATCCCTCGGATCGGGTGCGTGTCGAGGTCGTTCGAGCGATCGAGCAGATGAACGGCGAAGAGGCCGTCGTTCTTCTCCGCCTGAAAGCCCACTCCGGCGACACCCAGCCGGCGGTCATTGGTCAGGTGTTCGATTCGCTTCTTCAACTGGAAGGGGAGCACGCCGTCGATTTTGTCGCGCGCTTCATGAAGGGCCCGGAATCTGACGTTCAGGGCGAAGCGGCGCTGGCGCTGGGCGCGTCCCGCCTGCCGAAGGCAGTCGATCGGTTGATCGCGGACTGGAAGAGTTCACACAACCACCAATTCGCCGCGACACTGCTGCGCGCTCTCGGTTCCTCCAGGGAAGAGGCCGCGCTGACCTTTCTGCTGCATCTTGTCGAGCGCGGCGGCCGTCGCGACTCGCGGGCGGCGCTGGAAGCTCTGGCCATTCACAAGGACTCTCATGAGATCCAGGAGCGCGTTGAACGCGCTTGCCGCGCTCGCGCGGCTGAACGCGACGAATAGGCCGCGTTTGGCCCTGGACAGGATTTGATCAGGGTGTCCAAAGAAGTCACAGACCAGATTGCATCCTGGCGTTTGGATAACGGGAGCATTTGGGTCCCCGCCTGCTTTTGTAGGGGGCGGTCATGGAAGCTGTGAATGAATTGGGGACAGCCTCCGAACTCGGCTGACAAATGCTGCGTTATCAACGCCACCTTCACCGAATTCGGAGGCTGTCCCCAATTCATTCAAGCAGGCGGGGACCGGCCAATGGTCGCCGACTTGCCCGACGTATGGGGGGCCAGAGAATCGGTGAACGGAATGTTCCCTTCAACCAGCGACGCGACGGAGGTTCGTCATGACAGGGACTTTCATGAAGACTTCGGTTCTGGCGCTGAGCCTGACCTTTGCTGCCGCGACAGCGCAGGCCCAGAGTCCGCGCCTGTGGCCGGTCTTCAGCGCTGCGGGCGGCGCCTATGCGTTGTCGACCGACAACGTGGCGCGATTGGACGGCGCCTCGGAAATCGCCGGAACAAACGTGGACTGGGAAAGGGATCTGGGTCTGCCCGGCGCGACGTGGGCGCCGTCGATGAACGTCAGCTGGCAGCCTTTCCGCAGACATTCGATCAGCGTGGATTATGTCCGCTACAAGCAGTCGCAGTCCGGAGCAATCGCGCGGGATCTCGTCATTGGCGGAATCGCGTTTCCCGCCGGCGTGAATGTGGACGCGCGTTTCAACATCGGAGAAGTCGACGTCGCGTATACCTGCTGGCTCGCACGGAGGGAGAAGTTCGGTATCGGCGCCTCTCTTGGAGTGGTCGTCCTCGACCTCGACGCGGAAGTCTCCGCCGCCGTCGAAATCGGCGCTCAACGCTTCGAGGCGCGCCGGTACTCGGCGCGCGCCGACGCGCCTGTTCCGATGATCGGCGCGGCCGCCAGGGGAAATCCCTGGGGCCGGTTCGTCTGGCGCGCCGATGGCCGGCTCCTGCCGACTGTGTCCATCGGGAACAGCCGGGGACATGCGGCGACATATAACGCTTCTGCCGAGTTCTTTGTCCTGAACCATGGCGCCGTCGGCGTCGCTTATACCGGGAAAGCCACGAAAGCAGACTTCGATCTTTCCGACTGGCGTGGCCGCGTGGATCTGCGGTCGAGAGGCTGGCGGACCTTTTTTCGGATCGCGCTTTAAGGTTTCCGGGAATTGGCTGACACGCCCGGCCCGATCCGCGGGGCCGCCGTTCGATACTGGGTATGGAAGTTGCCCGTAAGGAGACGTGAGAGAAGCCGACGTCGTTCAAACGGTCCGTAAGCACATTGAAAGCCAGTTTCCGAAGACCTGTCCGGCCTGCCGGAGGATCTTTCCCACCCTGGCGGACTACCTTCGCTCGACGGTCCATGTCGGAGACCCCGTGTCCTATGACGCGGAACTGAAAGACTGGATGCCGATGCGGCCGCTGGGCACGTTTTCACTCGCCATCTGCCCCTGCGGCTCCACGATGTCCATCACGTCGAAGGGAATCGGACTGTTCACCATGTGGCGACTGTTGCGCTGGTCGCGCGCGGAGGCGGCGCGGCAGGGAACCACCACGCGTACGGTACTGGCTCGTCTCCGGCGGAAGATCGATCAACAGGTTCTTGACGAAGCGGCTTGACGCGCCAGCCAGGCGGCGCTTCTCCACCGGTGGAAACGATCATGACCTGTTTTCTCACAAAAGCTTTTTTCGACCCCTCGTGTTGCGTATCCTTACCTTTCGTTGAGCAACCCCGAATAGATTGACCTGGAGGAGAACTGCGTGAATCGAACTCTTAATGTGTCTCTGACCTGGCGGACTCTTGTTACGGCGTTGGCCATTGTTTTGCTCACGGCGTGCGGAACGGAATCCAGGAATTCGGAACCCACGCCAGCCGAGACGCCTGCGGCGAATCCGGCCGGCTACCGCGTCTACGTCACCAATGAAAGGTCGGGCGACCTGACCGTCATTGATTCCGCGACCAACGAAGTGATGGCCACCGTGCCGGTGGGGAAGCGCCCCCGAGGTATTCACGCCAGTCCTGACGGCAAGACCATCTACGTCGCGCTCAGCGGATCGCCGATCGGCGGTCCAAACGTCGATGAGAGCAAACTGCCACCTCCGGAAAAGAAAGCGGACGGCATCGGTCTGGTCGATCCGGCGACGAACATGTTTCTCCGCTTGATTCAGGCGGGATCGGACCCCGAGGAATTCGCGCTGAGCAAAGATGGCGCGTTTCTTTACAGTTCGAATGAAGATTCCGGGGAGACCAGCGTGGTCGACCTTGCGGCCGGTAAGGTCGTCGACACCATCAAGGTGGGCGATGAGCCGGAGGGTGTGACCGTGAGTCCGGACGGAAAGGTCGTCTACGTGACTTCCGAAGAGGACGGAACGATTTCCGTTATCGACACGGCGACGAAGAAGGTCATCAAGTCCTTTGAGGTGGGTCATCGACCGCGAACGACGGCGTTCTTTCCCGACAGCGCCAAGGCCTATGTATCGTGCGAAAACGACGGCAAGGTGATGATCATCGACTCCGTCGAGCACAAGAAGGTTGGCGAGATTGAACTGGGCAAGGCGGGAGAGATCAAACCGATGTCGATCGTCTTGTCGAAAGACGCCAGGACCGCGTATGTCAGCACGGGCCGGGGCAAGATGGTCTTCATGATCGATACCGTGACCGACAAAGTGACCGGATCGGTGGAAGTGGGCGACCGGCCATGGGGCATCGGGTTGTCACCCGACGGAAAGTTCCTGTACAGCGCCAACGGTCCTTCCAACGACGTGTCCGTTGTGGACCTTGCAACCAACACGGTGGTCAAGCGGATCAAGGCCGGGGACAGTCCCTGGGGGATTCTCGTTTACCAACCCTGACCGGACTGTCCGGAGCGCGAAGCATTTGAGCCCCCGTTACCAAGGCGGGGAATCCGCGCTTCAATAACGTTGGTCACACTTCGTGTACGTCAATCCACTGAGACGAAGCGGCAGATTCGAGACGTAAACGTGAAATTCACTGGCCCAAGCTGTCGGCAAAAGTCCAAACTCCCGGGGCGGTCTATGACCGCCCGGCAGGATGTTCAGTACATCAGGAAGTCGTAGAGCGTATCGCCGACGGCCACAAGCACATGCTGGCGTCCGTCGAGCAGGTAGGTCTGCGGCGCGTTGGAGATGTTACCGATGGGCGTGTGCCATAGCGGGTTGCCGTTGCGCGCATCGAAAGCGGCAAAGTTACCACTGCCATCGCCGGAGAAGATCACGCCACCGGCCGTGACCAGCAGGCCGCCGGCGCCGCCTCCGTAGAACTTGTGCCGCCATGCGACCTTGCCCGTTTTGGGGTCGATCGCGGTCAGGTAGTCCCCGAGCGAACCGAGCATGGTGACGGATTTTCCGGCCAGCCCCATGGATCCCCGCGGATCGGGATCGGTCAGATAGAGCATGTTGAATCCGTTGTGCTCCTGAACATAGAAGAGTCCGGTATCGGGCGAGTAGGCCGGCGGAGGCCAGTTGGTGACGCCACCTTCAACGGGGGAGACGAGGGATCCGGCAATGGTGGCTTCCTTTCCGGGGTCGGGGTCCACTTCTCCGGTCGGTCGAATCGACTTGGCCCAGTTCGTCGTGGATCCGTATTTGGTCGTGACGATCTGTTTCCCGGTCACGCGATCGAGCGTAAAGAAATAGCCGTTGCGCGCCGCGGTGGAAATCAGTTTCCGGGGCCGGCCATCGATGGTGGCATCCACCAGGATGGGTGTCTGTGACGAATCCCAGTCGTGGGTATCATGCACGCTGGTCTGGAAATACCACGCCATCTTCCCGGTATCCACGTTCACCGCAACCAGCGAACACGTGAACAGGTTGTCTCCCGGACGTCCCGCGCCCGTGTAGCCGGGCGTGGGGTTTCCCGTGCCGAATATGTACAGCCGGGTCTCCGGGTCGTACACACCGGGGACCCACACCTGACCGCCGCCGTGTGACGCCGCGTCAAGATTGGGCCATGTTTCCAGTCCGGGATCGCCCTGCTTCATCGGCACCGTGTAGAACTTCCACTGGAGCTTTCCGGTTTCCGGGTCAAACGACTGCAGGAAACCCGGTTGATCGAGATCGTTTCCGGTGCCGACCAGGACATGGTCCCCCACGATCATGGGCGCCATGGTGGAGAAGTATTGCTGTTCGAAGTCCGCGATCTCGACGTGCCATCGCTCCTTGCCGGTTCGGGCGTCGAGCGAAACCAGATAATTGTCGGGGGTTTCGAAAAAGAGATAGTTATGCCAGATTCCGACGCCGCGGTTGCCGATATGCGTTCCGCCGCGGGTTTTCCAGTAGTAGTGCCAGATCTGGCGTCCGTCGCGCGCGTCTATGGCCCAGACGTGATCCGGAGCGGTCGGGTAGAGGACGCCGTCCACCATCAGAACCGCGCCCTTGACGGTGACGTTTCCCGGAGCGTATTCCTGCAGGCCTTCTCCGCCGACGACCGTTCCATTGCCGGTCGCCGGATTGATCCGCATGATCCGGCCGAGCGTCAGCCCTTTCACGGTATTGCGGTCCGCCTGTTTCAGCGCGCTGTAGCGACGGCCGGTGTAGTCGCCCGAATAGGTCGGCCATGAATCGGACAGGGGCTTGACCAGCGATGCGGGATCCAGCCCCCCGCGCGCCTGGCCCGCGGCCAGAACCGTAACGATCAGAAGTGCCGAGGTAATCAGGAGCTTCTTGAGATTCATTTCACCGTCACCAGATAGGCGGTCACGTTGTGGATGTCTCTGTCGGTGTATTGCGGCAGCAGGTTGCGATGCGCGTCGCGGGTATCGTTGACCTCCACCCGAGGCGTATCGCCATCGCGCCGGAATGTGCGGACCGATTCATCATCCAGAGTGACCTGAACCATGAAATCATCGATGCGGTTGAGCCGTCCGGAAATCTTCTGGCCGCCGGCCAGCGTAATGGTGGCGGTCACGGGACGATTCCCGGCATTTCCTCCGGCAATCCAGAAATTCTGCAACTGCATCGGATTGGTCTGGCGCTGACCGATGCCCGCCAGGTCTCCGGTAACGGAGTGGCATGAGGCGCACTTCGCGTCGAAATAGGCCTTGCCGGCGGCGGCGTCGCCCACCAGCACGTTCAGTTGAGCCGGCGGACCCGCTGGCGGACCGCCTTGCCGTTGCGCTCTTGCCAGAACACTGTGGATGTATTCGGCGATGGCGCCGACGTCATTGCGCGACAGCGCAATGGGCGGCATCGTTCCGAGGCCCGGTGTCTGGCGCCCGTTCAGGACGATGGGCATGATCAACTCGCCCGCCTGATCGTTCAACGTGATCTCTGAACGCAGCAGGTTCGGTCCACCCTGTTCGCCCCCGCGCAAGTCCGGACCATGACAGGCGCGGCAGTGGATTCCGTAAAGCGCTTCGCCAGTCGCCACGACTGCGGGATCGCCGGCCGGCCGCTGCTGCGCCGGAAAGTTTGTCGGCGCCGCCGCTCCTCGTTGTGCCGCCGCTCCGCCCCGTCCCGCCGGACCGGCCCCGCGCTGTCCCCGCTGTCCACCCAGTCCAACCGCGGCGGAACAGGTGGCGTAACAGGTGGCGTAACAGAGGGTCAGGCATAGAACGGTCACAGGTGCTTTGATGCGCATCAATCCCCCCAAAAAACTCTGTGTTGCGGACTGAAGATTACGGCGCCGAACCGGCTGGCGCAACCACTTCCGGCCCGGTCTGCTTGCAGGGGCGGTCTATGACCGCCC
>DASUFH010000049.1:0-5167 GCA_036274645.1 Terriglobia bacterium | reverse complement strand
CAGGGGCGCCCTCGTGAACCCGCCGGTTGACACCCTTCTCAAACGCAAAATAGACTGACTGAAGTCCACCAATGCCCCCGATTGGACAATCGGGGGCTGCATGCGTCGGTAATTCATCCGCGCGGAGGGCCTATGGCGTTTTGGACTGAATTCCACGGACCGAACGCCGCCTATGCTCTCGAACTCTACGACCGCTATAGGCGCAATCCGGAATCGGTGCGGCCCGACCTTCGTGAAGTCTTCGAATCGTTATCTCCTCCTCCGGACGAAGTCGAGCCGGCAAATGGCGCCGCACTGCCTGAACGATTCGGCGCCGCCGCCCGGCTCGCACAGGCGATCCGCGACTATGGACATCTTGCCGCGCAGCTGGATCCACTGGGAGCGGGCGGGCCGGGAGATCCGGCGCTGCTTGCGGAACAGTACCGCTTGACGGACGCCGATCTGACGGCCCTTCCCGCCGGAGTTGTGGGAGGCCCGGCAGCGCGCGAATCGACCAACGCGCTGGAAGCGCTGGCGGAACTTCGGAATACCTACTGCGCAAGCATCGGCTACGAGTTCTCCCACGTGCACGAGCGCGAGGAGCGAGATTGGTTGCGCGAAGCCGCAGAGTCGCGCCGGTTCGCGCCGTCTGAAGATCCCGCCGAACGCCTTGCCCTGCTGGAGCGACTGACGCGGGTTGAAGCCTTTGAACGATTCCTGCACCGGGCGTTTCCGGGAAAGTTCCGGTTCTCCCTCGAAGGCCTCGACATGATGACTCCCATGCTCGACACGATCATCCGGACGGCCGCCCAGGCGGGTGTGCGAAACACGCTGCTGGGGATGGGACACCGTGGGCGGCTGAATGTGATGGCCCATGTGCTCAACAAGGACATCGCCGGGATTCTGGCGGAATTCACCGACCCGCCGCGGCGGCGCCAGATGCGGCAGGATCTCGGCTGGACGGGCGATGTCCAGTATCACGCAGGCGCGGACGTTGCCCTTCGGGACAACCATCCGCTGAAGATGGTCGTGACGCTTGCGCCCAACCCCAGCCACCTGGAAGCGGTGGATCCCGTCGTGGAAGGAATGGCCCGAGCGGCCGGCAGCCAGGTCGATCAGCCGGGCTATCCGCGCTTTGACGCCGCGGTTTCGCTTCCGATACTGATTCACGGTGACGCCGCGTTCTGCGGCCAGGGAATCGTGGCGGAAACGCTCAATCTCAGTCGAGTGCCCGGTTACAGCGCCGGCGGAACGATTCACATTATTGCCAACAACCAACTGGGATACACCGCTCCTCCGGAAGCGTTGCGCAGCACCCTCTACGCGAGCGACATGGCGAAGGGCTTTGAAATCCCGGTCGCGCATGTCAACGCGGACGATCATGAAGCCTGCCTTGAAGTCGCCGCCATGGCCTTCGCCTATCGCGCCCGATTTCAGAGGGACTTCCTGATCGACCTGATTGGCTACCGGCGGTGGGGGCACAACGAAGCCGACGAGCCGCGCTTCACCCAACCCCTGATGTATCGCGCGATCGATCCTCATCCGACGGCGCGCGAACTGCTCGCCCGCAAGCTCGCGGACCAACACGTGATTTCCGCGCACATGCCCGACGAACTGATGCGGCGAAGCATGGAGGAGTTGCAGCATTCGCTGCAGTCGCTGAACCCGGAACGATCACTCGTCGAGCCCATTCCGGAGCTCGCGCCACGCGGATCCGCGCGTCGGGTGAAAACCGCAACCGCGATTGGCCGCCTGCGCGCGGCGGCGGAAACGATCCTCGAAACCCCGCCCAATTTCACCCCCCACCCCAAGATCCGGCGCGCCATGGACCGGCGGAGAAAAATCCTGGAGAACGAATCCCGCGTGGACTGGTCGGTTGCCGAAAGCCTGGCGTTTGCCTCGATCCTCGAAGATGGCATTGGCATCCGCCTGACCGGCCAGGATTCCGTGCGTGGAACCTTCAGCCAGCGCCATGCCGCCTTGTATGACGAGGAGACCGGCGAGGAGTTCATCCCGCTGCACGCGCTGCCGAACGCAAGAGCGTCCTTCGAAGTTCGCAACAGTCCCCTGTCGGAAAATGCCGCGGTGGGCTTTGAATATGGCTACAGCATCCAGAAGCCCGACCAGCTCCTGATCTGGGAGGCTCAATACGGCGACTTCGTGAACGGCGCGCAGGTCATTCTCGACGAATTCCTCACATCGGCCCGCGCAAAATGGGGACAACAACCGTCCCTCGTGCTGCTGCTGCCGCACGGTTACGAAGGGCAGGGTCCCGATCACTCCAGCGCCCGGGTTGAGCGTTTTCTCGAGCTGTCCGTCGATCTGAACCTGCGCGTGGCGAACCCGACAACGGCGGCTCAATATTTTCATCTGCTCCGGCGCCAGGCGTTGCTGCTCCGAACCGATCCCCTGCCCCTGATCGTGCTTACTCCCAAGAGCCTGCTGCGCGATACCCGCGTCGCCTCGACGCTTGAGGATTGCGCGCAAGGCGCCTGGCAGCCGGTTATCGACGACGCCCAGGCCGCCCCGCGCTCCGGCGAAATCCGTACCCTGATTCTCTGCAGCGGAAAGATCTTCTGGGATCTTGAGGAGAAACGCCGTAAAAATGGAGACGCCGCCCATGCCGCCATCGTTCGCGTGGAACAGCTTTATCCCTATCCACTCGACGAACTGGAAACGCTGGTCCGGAGATACCCGCGAGTAGACCGCATCCTCTGGGCGCAGGAGGAACCCGAAAACATGGGCGCCTGGCGTTTCATGCGCGCCGCGCTGGAGTCCCGTCTGGATCGTCGAGCGCCGCTGGCTTATGTCGGCCGGCCACCCAGTTCCAGTCCGGCCGAAGGTTCTCTGACGAGCCATTCCGCAACGCAGGAAGCCATCCTCGAACAGGCGCTGCGCGCGGACCGTTTACAGGGCATGGATTCGCTGCCCGACCAGATCTTTCTACACGAGGTACGTCCACGTGGTTGAGATCCGGACTCCAGAATATCGATGGCCGACCCGATTTTTCTACGAGGTGACTCCACGTGGTTGAGATCCGGATGCCGGAATTTGGAGAGTCCATCAGCGAAGCCACCGTGGCGCGCTGGCTGAAGCGGCCAGGGGACCTGGTCGCGGCAGGCGATGCGGTGGTCGAGCTCGAGACGGAAAAGGCCAACGTCGAAGTGCCCACGCCTCACGCCGGGCGGCTGGCGCGCATCGACAAGGACGCCGGCGAAGATGTTCGGGTCGGAGAGGTTCTTGGGATTGTCGAGGAGTCCCAGGTCCTGGAAGCGGCCCGATCCGGGAGGGCCTCGCCAACCGGGAGTATTCGAACGGAGGATGACAAAACGACCCCGGGCCCACGCCTCGCTGTCGTGGAAAAGCCCGCGCCCACCGACGGAGCTGGCGCCAGTGGCCAACCGAAACGGCCGCTCGCATCGCCGCTCGCGCAGCGGATCGCGGAGGAGGAGCATATCGACCTTCATGACGTCACCGGGACCGGACCCGCCGGACGGATCACCAAAAGCGATGTGGAGGAACGGATGAAACGTCGGGAAGCGCCCGGATCAGAACAGATTCCATATCCGGAAGCTCCCGCCCCAGCGCCGCGAAAACGCCCGGAAGCGCCGCCGAAAAGCCTCCCGCCACCGAGCGGCGCCGCCCTTCGGGAGGAACGGGCGCCGATGTCCCGGCGGCGCCGAACGATTGCGCGGCGCATGCTCGAAGCGGCCCAGACAACGGCCATGCTGACCTCGTTCAACGAAGTGAACATGAGCGCCGTGATGGCGATCCGCAATCGTTACAGGGAGGCTTTCGAGCTCCGGCATCAGGTTTCCCTGGGCTTCACGTCCTTCTTCGTCAAAGCCGCGATTGCCGCGCTGAAAGGTTTTCCCGTCCTCAACGCGGAGACGGACGGACAGGAAATCATCTACAAACGCCATTACGACATCGGCGTCGCGATCGGCGACGCCGAAGGACTGGTGGTACCCGTTCTGAAGGACGCAGACCGGATGTCGTTTGTCGAAATCGAAAAAGCCATCAAGTCCTTTTCTCGACGGGCCGCCAATAAGGAACTTTCTCTTGAGGAAATCCGGGGCGGCACGTTTACCATAACCAATGGCGGCGTGTTCGGTTCCCTGTTGAGCACGCCCATTCTCAATCCACCTGAAACCGGCATCCTCGGCCTGCACAAGGTGGAGGACAGGCCGGTTGCCATCAACGGAGAAGTCCGGATCTGTCCGATGATGTACCTGGCCCTGACGTATGACCACCGCGTGGTTGATGGCCGGGAGGCGATCCAGTTTCTCGTCAGGGTCAAGGAACTCATAGAGACGCCCGAGGCTCTGCTCCTCGACCTGTAGATTCGGAACGGAGAAAAGGAAGCACCGTGGAAGAATCGATACGCGCGTTTGACGATATTGAGACCCGCGAATGGCTGAACTCCCTGGACGACGTGTTGCAACGACGCGGACCGGCCAGGGTCAATGCCCTCCTGGCCGAGTTGCGCGCCTACGCGCATCAGGCGGGAGTCCGGGTGCCGTTTTCCGCCACGACGCCCTATACCAACACCATTCCCGCCGGCGACCAGCCTCCCTACCCCGGACGGCGCGATATCGAACGGCGCATTCGCAGCCTCGTGCGGTGGAACGCTCTGGCCATGGTCATCCGCGCCAACCGTGAAGAAAGCGGGATTGGCGGGCACATCTCCACCTACGCTTCGGCCGCGACCCTGTACGAAACGGGCTTTCAGCACTTCTTTCGCGCCCGGACCAAAGATCATCATGGAGACTTCGTCTACTTTCAGGGACACGCTTCCCCGGGCATCTATGCCCGCGCGTTTCTGGAAGGACGTTTCGATCAACGGCATCTGGAAAACTTTCGGCGGGAACTGAAACCGGAGGGTGGACTCTCCTCGTATCCCCATCCCTGGCTCATGCCGGACTTCTGGCAGTTTCCGACCGTCTCGATGGGACTCGGTCCGATCATGGCCATCTACCAGGCGCGATTCTGCCGCTACCTGGAGGATCGCGGGCTGCAACCGCACTCCGATTCGAAAGTCTGGTGCTTCGTGGGCGACGGGGAGACCGATGAACCGGAAACGCTCGGCGCCATCACGCTGGCGTCACGGGAGGAACTCGACAATCTCATTTTCGTCGTCAACTGCAATCTGCAGCGTCTCGACGGGCCGGTGCGCGGGGACGGCAAC
>DASUFH010000048.1:0-18656 GCA_036274645.1 Terriglobia bacterium | reverse complement strand
GATCGTCCCGGGCTTGGCCACCACCTGTCCGCGCTCCACTTCTTCCTTCTTCGTCCCGCGCAGCAGCAGCCCGACGTTGTCGCCCGCCTGCCCTTCGTCGAGCAGCTTCTTGAACATTTCCACGCCCGTGATGACCGTCTTCTGTGTCGGCGTGAACCCGACGATTTCCATTTCCTCGCCGACCTTCACGATCCCGCGCTCGATTCTTCCCGTCACCACCGTGCCGCGGCCCGAGATCGAGAAAATGTCTTCGATCGGCATCAGGAAGGGCTTGTCGATGACCCGCTGCGGAATCGGAATGTAGCTGTCGACGGCTTCCATCAGTTCGTCGATCTTCACCGTCCACGCCGGATCGTCGTCCATCGCCTTCAATGCCGATCCCCGGATCACCGGGATCTCGTCGCCCGGGAAGCCGTAGCTCTTCAGCAGTTCGCGGACTTCCAGTTCCACCAGATCGAGCAGTTCAGGATCTTCCACCGCGTCGCACTTGTTCAGAAACACGACCATGTACGGCACGCCCACCTGGCGGGCCAGCAGGATGTGTTCCCGCGTCTGCGGCATCGGGCCATCGGTCGCGGCCACCACCAGGATCGCGCCGTCCATCTGCGCCGCGCCCGTGATCATGTTCTTGATGTAATCGGCGTGACCCGGGCAATCCACGTGCGCATAGTGTCGCTTGGCGGTCTCGTATTCGACGTGCGCCGCCGCGATCGTGATACCGCGGGCCTTCTCCTCGGGCGCGTTGTCGATCGAGTCGAACGAGCGGTACTTGTTCTTCGGATTGTGCTTTGCCAGCACCTTGGTGATCACCGCCGTCAGCGTCGTCTTCCCGTGATCGATATGCCCGATCGTGCCCACGTTCACATGCGGTTTGGACCGGTCAAATTTTTCTTTCGCCATATGAATCTCTCTCCAAAAATGTTTCCAACAGCGCGCGCAGCCGCTTGCGGCTGATTGCTGCGCGCGGTAACGCCCGGGCCTAGGTCGACCGCTCGACCTCCCGTCCCTGGGCTTTCGCGATAATCTCTTCGGCAATCTGCTTGGGCACTTCCTCGTAGTGAGAAAAGTGCATCGTGTAGGTGGCCCGGCCCTGGGTCCGCGAACGCAGATCGGTGGAATAACCGAACATTGACGACAGGGGCACGACCGCCTTGACGATCTGCGTGCCCAACCGGTTCTCCAAACCGTCGATCCGGCCACGGCGGGAACTGAGATCGCCATTGACGGCGCCGGCGAACTCTTCCGGCAGAACCACTTCCACCCGCATCATCGGCTCCAGGAGCGCTGGGCCGGCCTTCTTGCAGGCGTCCTTGAAGGCCATCGAGCCGGCGATCTTGAAAGCGATTTCCGATGAATCCACCTCGTGGTACGAACCGTCCACCAGCGTGACCTTCACGTCCTTCACTTCGTAACCCGCCAGAACACCGCTCCCCATGGCTTCGCGGATGCCCTGCTCGATCGGCTTGATGTATTCCCGCGGCACGGAGCCGCCGACAATTTCGTTCACGAACACAAAGCCCGCGCCGACTTCGCTCGGCTCGGCCACAATCTCCACATGGCCATATTGGCCGCGGCCGCCGGTCTGACGGATGTATTTGCCGGTGGCTTCCGCGCGCTTGCGAATGGTTTCCTTGTAAGCCACCTGCGGCTTGCCCACGTTGGCGGCCACACTGAACTCCCGCATCATCCGGTCCACGAGGATCTCCAGATGCAGTTCGCCCATGCCGGAAATGATCGTCTGATTGGTATCCGGGTCCGTGTGGATATGGAACGTCGGGTCTTCCTGCGCCAGCTTTCCGAGCGCAACCCCCATCTTTTCCTGGTCTGCCTTGGTCTTGGGCTCGATGGCGACGGAAATAACCGGCTCGGGGAAATCCATCGACTCGAGCAGGATCTGCCGGCTCTCGTCGCAAATCGTATCCCCGGTAATCACATCACGAAGGCCAACCGCCGCGGCAATGTCGCCGGCGTAGACCTCTTTAATCTCTTCGCGCTTGTTGGCGTGCATCTTCAACAGGCGCCCCACGCGCTCACGCCGCTGCTTGGTGGTATTGAAAACGTACGCGCCGGCGCTCAGGCTTCCGGAGTACACCCGGAAAAATGCGAGTTGACCGACAAAGGGATCGGTCATGATCTTGAACACCAGCCCGGAAAACGGCGCCTTGTCATCGGCCGGGCGGGTCTCGGTGGCGGACTTGTCCACCGTCAAACCCTCGACTGCCGGGATGTCGACCGGCGAGGGCAGATACGCCACAACGGCGTCCAGCAGGGTCTGCACGCCCTTGTTCTTGAATGCGGACCCGCAAAGCACCGGCGTCAGCTTGAGCGCAATCGTTCCCTTACGGATGGCGGCCTTCAACTCATCGCTGGAAACCGCATCGCCCGCCACGTATTTCTCAAAAACCTTATCGTCGGCTTCTGAAGCCGCCTCGACGATCTTCTCCCGGAACTCCTGAACGATGGAGGCGTATTCCTGGGGAACCGGCTCAACCTTGTATTCAGCGCCGAGTGTTTCGTCCTGGTAAATTATGGCCCTGTTTTCAATGAGATCAATGACACCCCGGAAGGTGTCTTCCGCGCCGAGCGGATATTGAATCGCCACCGGATTGGCCTGCAGCCGGCTGCGCATCATCTCCATGCAACGACGGAAGTCCGCGCCGGGACGATCCATCTTGTTCACAAAGGCAATGCGCGGAACATTGTATTTATCCGCCTGGCGCCACACCGTTTCCGACTGCGGCTCCACACCACCAACGGCGCAGAAAACCGCCACGGCGCCGTCGAGCACCCGCAGCGACCGCTCCACTTCGGCCGTGAAGTCCACATGGCCGGGAGTATCGATGATGTTGATCCGGTTGTTGTTCCAGAAACAGGTCGTCGCCGCCGACGTGATCGTGATGCCGCGCTCCTGCTCCTGCTCCATCCAATCCATCGTCGCCGTGCCTTCGTGCACCTCACCCAGCTTGTAGTTGATGCCGGTGTAATAAAGAATGCGCTCAGTCGTGGTGGTCTTACCGGCGTCGATGTGAGCCATGATGCCGATATTGCGCGTTCTTTCTAATGGGGTCGTGCGAGGCATAAGTCTTAGCGGAGCGTCAGGATCTTTCCGCCCTCTCCGTTCCTACCACCGGTAGTGCGCGAACGCCTTGTTCGCTTCCGCCATCCGGTGCGTGTCATCCTTCTTCTTGATTGAATTCCCGCGGTTGTTGGCGGCGTCCATCAACTCTCCAGCCAACTTCTCTTCCATCGACTTCTCGCCCCGCGCCCGCGAGTACGTCAGAATCCAGCGAATGCTCAGCGATGTCCGGCGGTTGGGCCCGACCTCCACAGGAACCTGGTAGGTCGAACCGCCCACACGGCGCGACTTGACTTCAAGAACCGGCTTCACGTTTTCCACGGCTTTCTTGAAGAGTTTCATCGGATCGTCATTCGTCTTCTGCTCGATGATGCTCAGCGACTTGTACAGCAACCGCTGGGCCGTGCTCTTTTTACCGCCCCACATCATGCAGTTGACGAACTTCGAAACCAGCGTGCTGGCATAGACGGGATCAGACACGACTTCGCGCCGCGCAATATGCGCTTTCCTGGGCATAGAAACCTCTTAACAGAAATTATGCGGGTACCCGCGGCCTATCTATCCCTTGGGCCGCTTCGCGCCATACTTGGAGCGGCTCTGCTTGCGATTGGCCACTCCCGCCGCGTCGAGCGTGCCCCGGATTACGTGGTACCGAACCCCCGGTAAATCCTTAACACGACCGCCGCGGATCAAGACGATGGAATGTTCCTGCAGATTGTGGCCGATACCGGGGATGTACGTTGTTACTTCGATCCCATTGGTCAGACGCACACGCGCAACTTTGCGAAGGGCCGAATTCGGCTTCTTTGGTGTTGACGTGTATACACGGGTGCACACGCCTCGTTTCTGCGGACATTCCTGCAATGCGGGACTACTCGTCTTATATTTGGGCTTTTTTCTGCCCTGTCGAACTAACTGGTTGAACGTTGGCACGAACCGTTACTCCTCAATGACTACCGTTCCCTGTACGCATTCCGGTCGCAAGGAAAACCTTACGATTCTACGGAACCCGATTCCCACCTTCAACAGGAAATTTGCAAAAAAAAGTTTTTCCGGAGTTCCGCGACCGGGAGTTTTTCGTCCAACCGGGATGCCGGGCGCCCTTTTCACGGACATCGGAAACTGCGGCGGCCCCGCGTCGGGCCGCCGGAACACAACCTGCGCGCTGCGCCGAAAGCCGCGCCACGGCCAGTGTTTTTGCGGGGTCCGAGAAAGTTGGCCCGGTCTTGCCTCACTTTCAACAGTTGGCAACGACGTTGCTTCCTGCAGGGTATGGGCGCAGTTTCCCTTCCCGGACGCGCGCTGGCGATTTTCGCAGTCGCCTTGCTCGCGATCATTCATCAGGACCCCAGCGCCAATTCCACTTCGCTGCAGGAGCCTCCGGAAAACCACGTCCGGGAACCGTCTTCAACGGGACAGCAGACGTTGTGGATGGATCCCGGCGACGTCGCTTCGCTGGACTTCGAATATGGTCCCGGGGGAAAAGACCGCCAACCCGTCTCTCCCTTCCAGTTCGTAGACGAGGACATGGCGGGTACCACCGCCAAGATAAACGTCATCGACGCGCGCGGGGTTTCATGGAACATCAAGTGGGGACGGGAGGTCTTTCCGAGCACGTTCTGCACGCGTCTGGCATGGGCCTGCGGATACGTCGCGGCGCCGGAGTATTTCGTCGCTTACGGATACATCGCCGGCGCGCGTGACCTGCGCCGGGCCCGCGCCTACGTTGCGCCCGACGGCTGGTTTGAAAACGCGCGTTTCCAGCTGCGCGCCAAATCACCGCGATTTCTGAAAGACCAGGGCTGGGAATGGGCCGAGAATCCATTCGTTGGCACACGGGAACTGGCCGGGCTGAAAATCCTCACCATGCTGGTTTCCAACGTGGACGCAAAAGACGCGAATCTCGGGGTGTTTGAAGAGGACGGCGACGGAAAACGCTATCTCTTCGCCGTCATCGACTGGGGCAGTTCCATGGGGAAATGGGGAATCCCGCTGCTGCGGAACGTCGGGGAATGCGAGGGATTCGCGAAACAGAGCCGGGACTTCGTCTCCAACCGAAAAGGCCGATTACGCTGGCAGTTCAGAGGAAAGCACGACAGAGAGTTGATGGACGGCATCGACGTCGCGGATGCGCGCTGGCTCCTGCAGTACCTCGGGGAAATTACCGAGAAGCAGTTTCGCAGCGGGCTTCTGGCCAGCGGCGCCACGCTGAGGGAAGCGGACTGCTATACGCCGGCCTTGCTGGAACGCGTCAGACAACTGCGTCAGGCAGCGAACGCCGGCAACGCCAGGACAAAATAGATTTCCCGGCAACGCCGCGAACTAGATTTCCCGCCGGCCTTCGAGGGCCTTGGACATCGTCACCTCGTCCGCGTACTCCAGATCGCCACCCACAGGAAGTCCGAGTCCAATACGGGTCACGCGAATCCCCAGGGGCTTGATGAGGCGCGACAGGTACATGGCGGTGGTTTCCCCTTCGGCGTTGGGATTCGTGGCCACGATCACCTCCTCCACCTCCCCGCTCTGGAGCCGCCGCAGCAATGAAGGCACGGCCAACCGGTCCGGGGTGACGCCCTTCAGCGGAGAAATGGCGCCCATCAGCACGTGGTAGCGCCCCTGAAAGCTGCGCGTTTTCTCCAGTGGCAGAATGTCGTTGGATTCCTCCACCACGCACAGCACCTTGTCGGATCGGGACGGGTGTGTGCAGAAATGGCACGGGTCCACATCGGTCAGGTTATTGCAGACCGAGCAGCGCCGTATGGAACGTTTCACTTCGACAATCGCCTCGGCCAGCGCTCCGGCGTCCGCCGCGTCCATCTTCAGCACAAAGAACGCAAGCCGCTGAGCCGTCTTTGCGCCGACACCAGGCAGTTTCTTGAATTGATCGATTAACCGGGTTACCGGCGCCGCCACATCCGACATCGCTTTAGAAACCGGGAAGCTTCATGCCGGACAGCTGGCCCATCTGGCCCTGCAGGGATTCATCGACTTTTCGCGCGGCCTCATTGATCGCGGCCACGATCAGATCCTGGAGCATCTCCTTGTCGCCGCCGGCAAACACTTCCTGCTCGATCTGAATGGAAAGCAGCTTCTTGGCCCCGCTCATCCGGACGGAAACCATGCCGCCGCCCGCGCTCGCGTCAACGACTGTGGCTTCCATTTGCTTCTGAAGCTGTTCCTGCATTTTCTGCGCCTGCCTCATCAGCTGCTGCATGTTCATTGGTCATCCTCCTTCAACGGTTTCACGTGGGCGATATCGCCGCGAAACACTTCCAAAAAACGCCGGACGAGAGGCTCGCTGGCTGCTCCGCTTCCGGCCGGAGCATCGGCCTGCGGGTTCGGCGCTGCGGGCCGTTCGGGCGGGGGCGCCGGAACCGGACGTCCGGCCGGCTCGGACCGTGGCGTGGAACGCGTCTCGGCCGGAGCGGCTTTTGAGGGCGCCGGTCTGGGCGTATCCGGTGGGACGGCTTTTGGGGGCGCCGGTCTGGGCGTGGCTGACGCGGGCGGCGCCGGCCTTGGCCCCGACGGACGCAGGTCCGCCAGCGCCGACAGCGGCCCCGCCGGCCGCGATTCCGTCGCCGAAGGCTTCGATGCGGCCGGCTCCGGCCGGACAGCCGGTCGCGCGCCCCGCTCGGGCTCAGCCGGGGCAGGCGCGCTTCCCTGCCGCAGGTCGCGCAGCACTTCCTCGATATCGCGAAGATGGCCCATCCGCGCCATCTTCACCAGCCCGACCTCCAGATGAAACCGTGGCTGCGCCGTCCATCGCAGTTCGTTTTCCAACCGCAACAGCAGGTCGAAGTAGCGGATCAGGTCCTGTTCGGACAACAGCGCCGCCCGCCGCCCGAGTTCCTCTTTCTCCATGGCATTGGCCAGCACGCTGTCGTCCAGTTTGAGTTTGATGAGCAGGATGTCGCGGATCCGGCTGGTGAACTCACGCGCGAACTGCTGCAGGTGCAACCCCTGATCGACGATTTCCGCCACCAGTTCGAGCAGTCGGCGGGAGTCGCTTTCCACCAGCGCGTCGAGAGCCCGATCCAGCAGGTCGCCGGGGATAAACCCGAGCACCGCGCGCGCGTCGTCGGCGCCCACGCTCTGCCCTCCGAAGGCGATGATCTGGTCGAGCAGCGACTGCGCGTCGCGCATGCTGCCTTCGGAAGCCCGCACGATGTAATTCAACGCCCGCTCATCGACGACCACACCCTCACGTTCGGCGATCCGCGACAGATGCGCGTGGATTTCGGCGCTCGATATCGTGCGGAACACGAACGCCTGACAACGGGAGAGAATCGTCGCCGGCAGTTTGTGCCGCTCGGTCGTCGCCATGATGAAGACGACGTGCGGAGGCGGTTCTTCGAGCGTCTTCAACAGGGCGTTGAACGCGGCCGACGACAGCTGGTGCGCTTCGTCAATAATGAAGATCTTGTACCGGTCTCTGGCCGGAGCGTAGCGCGCGTTTTCCCGCAGCTCGCGGATGTTGTCGACACCGGTGTTCGAGGCCGCGTCGATCTCCAGCACGTCCATCGACTGGGACGCCGCAATCTCCTTGCAGGAGGGACACACCCCGCACGGCGAAGCCGTCGGTCCCTCCTGGCAGTTCAACCCCTTGGCGAGAATGCGCGCCGCCGTGGTCTTGCCGACTCCGCGTGGACCGGAAAAGACATAGGCGTGCCCGACACGATTCGTCTGGATCGCATTCTGCAAAGTCTGCACGATCGGCGTCTGGCCGACCATGTCCTGGAAGACCTGGGGACGGAACTTGCGGGCTATTACCTGGTATTTCATGCTTCGTGCGCCCCGCTCATTCCAATATGAGGGCCAGGCGGGGGAAACCGTGTCACATCGGGTTGGCCTGCTACCGTTGCTTCCTTCCGGACCTGGCGGGGTTTGCGGGCTCCGATTGCACAGCCCCCCGACCTGATACGGTCAGACGGAGAGAGTGGGATTCGAACCCACGGTGGAGTTACCCCCACACACGCTTTCCAAGCGTGCTCCTTCAACCACTCGGACATCTCTCCTCAGTGGGCGTTCCGCACTCTACCATAACAACCCGCATTTACATCGCGCGTATCCGGACCTCCGACGCCTGAAGAAGCGCCATACCCGACTCCGCTGTCTGGTCCAGCGCGTCAACGATTCCCGCAATCTGAGAAATCAGATCCGGCACGTCCAGGTTCGGCGCGGAGGCCGGATGAGCCTTCAGCTTATCGAGCGCCTTGCGGAGCTGGCTCCGCGCTCCCACCTTATTGTCGCGTTGGATGTGATAAAGGCCGACAGCAGCGTGAATCAACCCCTGGCAAACCGTCTTCAGGGGACCGTGTGTTTCGCGCCACAGATCCTCCCAGATCTCATGCGCTTCAAAGTAGCGCCCTTCATTGAACAATGCGACTCCCCGGGAGAGAAGCGGCTCACCCACGGCGCTCAGCGCGGCCCCTCGTAGTCCTGAGATGCCATGTTCCACTTCAGTTGCCGGCAATCCGGACATACCGCCGGCGAGTCCCCGACCTGAATGGCGTCCGGACTCCATCCCGGCAGGAGAAGGACGCTCTCCCGCGCGATTTCCGGATAGGGGTACGGGAAATCGATGATCAGGGTGTTTTGCGGCTTCACTCCGGCGAGCGCCCGCAGCAACGCTGTCGTCGGCGCCGCGCGCTCCTCGAACTGGCGATCCTTCCGGATCCAGAGGTATCCAACGTTGAAAGCGATGAACGCCGCGGCAAATACCGAAAACAGTCGCGTTTTACGGACCGGCTCAAGCCATACGGAAAACCCCGCCATCAGCGCCGCCGACGCCAGATACACGTTGCGGCTTGGCAGACTCCGGGCATAGGTAATGAAAATATACGGCGCCAGCAAAAGGAGGACGCACGCCAGCGCCCGCCCAACCGATCCCCAGGACGGCCACGCGCCGCCGGCGAACCGGATGACGACGACGACGATGTAGAACCAGGGCCACAGCATCCGATGCGCCGTCAACGCCAGGACGCTGAGCGCCTGGGGCCCGACCGTAAAGATGCCTTCGTTAATCATCCCGTTGGAATGCCACGTGGCCAGGAAACTCACACCAAACAGCGCGGCGGGAACCAACAAGGCCACATACGCCGGCCGAACCACGCGCCGGCCGCGATAGAGATCGATCAGAGGCGCGAGGGCGAGCGCGATCACGGCAGATTCCTTGGAGAACAGCGCTCCCACAAACGCGCAGGCGGCCAGCAGCGGACGATCCTTCAACCAGAGAATCAGCGTGACCAGAAGGAAAAAGGCCAGCAGGCTCTCCGTCATGCCCGACAGCCACATGACGGCTTCCTGAGGGGCCGAAAAGACGGCGGCAAAGCAGCTCCCCCAGAACGCCGTCTCGGAATCGCCCGTCAATGTCCATACCAGGTAGCCCAGCAGCAGAACGTTGGCGGAGTGCAACAGGATGCTGAACGCGTAGAAGGCAAACGTGTGATAGCCGAACAGGGACTTGAGTATCAGAAAGACCACAAACAATGTTGTGCGAAAAGTGTAGTGCGGCGTATCGAACAGGTATAATGGATGGACCTTGAGTCCTTCGGCCCACCGCAGAATGACAAAATCATCCGCGATAAAACCGTTGTTGAATATGGGAGCGAAAGCGGCAATCACCAGCAGAACCGGCAGCGACCAGCGCAATCCCGCAGTTTCACGGCCGGAGGGAACTGTTTCAGGCATGGTCAGGAGACGCTCCAGACTTGATCGAATCCGGCAGGCTCATGGTAGGCAGGCAGCGTAAACACTTCCCGCAAATGATACAAGCACGAATGTTTATCACCCGCCGCTCCGCCCGGCGCTAACCGCCAGGCCATCTTCCGTATCGAGGCAGAGACCATTCCAGACTTGCAATTCTTTCCAGCGACGGTATCATTAGCAGCCGTTAGCCTCGATCGGAGCGATTGCAGTTCCGAATTTTGCCGCAGCGTCCAGCGCGTTCTCCGCGCCTGTATTCCGGCGCTGCGGAATTAACCCCTTGGAGGATTTATATGCAGCCACTTGGATTCTGTAAGCGTCGCCACAGCCTTCGGGCTGGCTGGGGCGCTGCAGCCATGTTGCGCCGACCGATCAGCCAGGAATGGGTGCCGAGCGCTTCGAAGTTATCCATTGTCTTCGGTATTCTGTCTTTTTTCTTCTTTCTACCCATGTCGAAGGCGCTCCTTCAGAGCGAACCCGTTTCCGCCAACCCGTCTGAAACCGTATCGCCGGTCGACACCGCAGAAGTGAATCAGGCTCCCCTGCCCGTCGTCCCGCAGCCCACGGTCAAACCGGTCGCGCCGGCAGACCGCGCCGCGATCAACGCCGTCGAGAACCTTCTTGCCCGCTACGATGTCGACAAGGAACGCATCAGCCGTACGGCTCGCGCCATTGTCGCCAGCGGACGGCGTCATAAAGTCGAACCACGGCTGCTTGCCAGCATCATGATCGTCGAAAGCGGCGCCAACCCTTATGCCGTATCTTCAAAAGGGGCTATCGGCGCAATGCAGATCCATCTCCCCACCTGGGGCGCCATGGCCGACGAACAGGGCATCAACCTGTTCAAACTTGAAGACAACGTGGATTTGGGCGCCCGCATCCTTGGCGACTACATCGCGGAGAGCGGTGTTTGGGAAGGAGTCATGAGATACAAAGGCTTTTTCTCAGACAACCCGGCATCCCAGCAGTCCGCTGCGGACTATGCCCGGAAGGTTCGTCGGATCTACGACTCGTAGTCTCGACCGGGTTAGTTCCTCCTAACTCAATAACGAAAAGACACTTAAAGTCAGGCTCGCCCCTGACCCGATGATTAGTCTGCCCTGAAGGCTACATCGCTCCTATAAATCAGGTTGACACCAATCCACTCACATCTTATATTTCACCCTGTTCAAGTAACGGGAGGAGATCTAAGGAAATGAGCAAAATCATTGGAATCGACCTGGGAACCACAAATTCTGTGGTCGCCGTCATGGAGGGGGGCGAGCCGGTCGTTATCGCGAATCAGGAAGGCGGCCGGACAACTCCTTCGGTAGTCGCCTTTGCCAAGAACAACGAGCGGCTCGTCGGACAGGTGGCCAAGCGCCAGGCGGTCACCAACGCGGAGAACACCATCTACTCCATCAAGCGCTTCATGGGACGGCGCTCGGACGAAGTCACCGAAGAAATGAAGATGGTCCCCTACAAAGTGACCCGCTCTTCAAATGGCGACGCGCGGGTCGAAGCCATGGGCAAGGAATACTCTCCCCCGGAAATCTCGGCCATGATCCTGCAGAAACTGAAGTCTTCCGCCGAGGACTATCTCGGACAGAAGGTCGACAAGGCCGTCATCACGGTGCCGGCATATTTCAATGACGCGCAGCGCCAGGCCACCAAGGACGCCGGGCGTATCGCCGGACTCGAGGTCCTGCGCATCATCAACGAGCCGACAGCGGCCGCGCTGGCCTACGGCCTCGACAAGAAGAAAGACGAAACGATCGCGGTGTACGACTTCGGTGGCGGCACGTTCGACATCTCCATCCTGGAGGTCGGCGAAGGCGTTGTTGAAGTGAAGTCGACGAACGGCGACACGCATCTGGGCGGGGACAACATTGACCACCGCATTATCGACTGGATCATCGAAGAGTTCCGGAAGGATCAGGGCATTGATCTGTCGAAAGACAAGATGGCGCTGCAGCGGCTCAAGGAAGCCGCGGAAAAAGCCAAATGCGAATTGTCTTCCGTTCAGGAAACGGAAATCACGCTGCCCTTCATCACGGCGGACGCCTCCGGACCGAAACATCTCAACCTCAAGCTGACACGTTCGCGGTTCGAAGCCCTCGTGGACGACATCCTGCAGCGGACTGTCGGCCCGTGCCAGCAGGCGTTGAAAGACGCCGGCGTCAAGACCAGCGAGATTGATGAGGTCGTTCTGGTAGGCGGCAGCACCCGCATCCCGAAGGTCCAGCAGATCGTGCGCGAGCTGTTCGGCCGGGAGCCGCACAAGGGCGTCAATCCCGACGAAGTCGTGGCGGTCGGCGCAGCGGTACAGGCGGGGGTGCTCGGCGGCGAAGTCAAAGACGTGCTGCTGCTCGACGTGACTCCGCTCTCCCTGGGGATCGAAACCCTCGGCGGCGTATTCACGCGGTTGATCGAGCGCAACACGACGATCCCGACTCGCAAGAGCGAAGTCTTTTCGACGGCGGCCGACAGTCAGCCCTCCGTCGAAATCCATGTACTGCAGGGCGAACGCCCCATGGCGCGCGACAACCGTACCCTGGGCCAGTTCCAGCTGGTGGGCATTCCGCCCGCTCCTCGCGGGGTGCCGCAGATCGAAGTGACGTTCGACATTGACGCCAACGGCATCGTGAACGTCTCGGCGAAGGACCTGGGAACGGGCCGCGAGCAGAAGATCACGATTACCGCATCGAGCGGTCTGCACAAGGAAGAGATCGACAAGATGGTGCGGGAAGCCGAGTCGCACGCCGAAGAGGACAAGCACAAAAAGGAGGAGATCGAAGCGCGCAACAAGGCCGACTCCACGATCTATCAGGTCGAGAAGGCTCTGAAGGAAAACCGGGACAAAGTTGCCGATTCCGACGCCAGGGCCGTGGACGCGGCAATCGCGGACGCGAAGAAGGCGCTCGAGTCGGGCGACGCCGACCGGATCAACAAGGCGGTCGACGCCCTGAATCAGGCGTCCCACAAGGTCTTCGAAGCGATGTACAAGAGCGCCGGGCCGCAGGCCGGAGGCCCTTCTCCCGAAAGCGGCGGCCCCGGCCCGGACGGCCAGGCCGGCGGCAAGTCCGACGGTGACGTCATCGACGCCGAATACGTTGACGTCGACGACAAGAGCAAGAACTGACAGAGAAGTACTGACAGTGGCGAACCCTCCCGGGCCAGCGCCCGGGAGGGTTCGCCAGCGCCCCTGAAGAAGGCGGCCTAATGAACGCGTCCAGTCTGCCGCCCGACCGGTTTGGATGGAATTGGAGTCATGAACGCTTCCAACGATCTCTATATCATTCTCGATGTCGCGCGGGCCGCGTCCCTCAATGACATCAAGCGTGCGTTCCGTCGTCTGGCCAGGCGTTATCATCCCGACATCAATCCCGGAAACCGGGTTGCCGAAGAACGGTTCAAGCAGATCTCTGAAGCGTACGAGATTCTGAGCAACCCGCCCAAGCGTCGTTTCTACGACGAACATGGCTACTACACCGAGCCCGATTCAGTACCCGACGTATCGCCGACCGCGGCTTTTCGTTTTCAGAGCTTCGACTTCGCCGGATCGATGTCCGTGGCCCCGGAAACGTTTGCGGAGTTCTTCCGCAGTCCGGTTGACCGCGGACCGGCGCGGGGCGAAGACATCGAGTATCCGGTCTCGATCAGCTTTGCCGATTCGATGTCCGGATTAAAGGCCCGATTCACTGCGCGGCGTGAAAGACATTGCCGGCTTTGTGGTGGAACGGGCCATGAATCCCAGGCCGAAACCGCGTGCCCGGACTGCGGCGGCGAAGGCCGCCTGCCCCGGGTCCGCGGCAGGCTGCGTTTTTCCGCCAACTGCGCGACCTGCGCGGGAACGGGCCGCACCCGGAAATCCTGCGCCGCGTGTGGAGGCGAGGGCCGCGCCCCGGCCATGGAAATCATTGAGGTGGAATTGCCGGCCGGCGTCAGTTCCGGCGCGCGGCTGAAAATCGACGGAAAAGGTAACGCCGGAATACGCGGCGGCGCGCCGGGCGATTTTTATGTGATCGTTTCCGTTACTCCGCATCCGACGTTCAATCGAGCCGGGGATAATATTCATTGCGTCATCCCGATCGCCTTCTGGGAGGCCGCCCTGGGCGCCAAGATCGAAGTGCCGACGCTTGATGGCCGGGCCATCCTCCGGATACCGCCCGGCACGCAGAACGGCCAGACGCTTCGATTGCGCGGACTGGGCGCGCCGTCTCTGGCCCATCCGGGCTTCCGGGGCGACCAGCTCGTCACGGTGCGCGTGGTGGTTCCCCGCATCGGGGACGAACGATCGAAAGCGATATTGCGGGAACTCGCGCGGTTGAATCCCGAAAATCCGCGCGATGAGGTGTTTTGAGGACATGCGCGCGACCAAAAAAGACAAAGGCGCCTACATGATCAGTTCCGTCGCGGAGACGTACGGCATTCATCCGCAGACGCTCCGGCTCTACGAACGCGAGGGTCTGTTGAAGCCCTCGCGCTCTGAGGGCAATACGCGCCTTTACACGCAGGAGGACCTGGAACAACTCGAACTGATACTCAGCCTGACCCGCGACCTCGGCGTCAACCTCGCCGGCGTCGAAGTGGTGCTCAACATGCGCCGGCGGATGGAGGAAATGCAGCGGGAAATCGAACAGTTCGTGGCGCACGTCGAAAAGGAAATGGCCAACCGCTCGCCCGAACTCAACCAGAAGATGCAGCGCGCGCTGGTCAAAGTCACTCCTCCGCATATCATTCGCGTAACGCCGAAGTAAGATTCGGGAGTTTTTATATGAAGCGCCTTTCCTATGCATCCGTTGCAGAAGGGCCGGATGCTCTGCGCATTTATCTGAAGGAGATCTCCCGCTTTCCACAGCTCACTCCCCAGGAGGAGCGGGATCTGGGAGAACGTGTGCGCCTCGGCGACCGCGTCGCGTTGAGCCGGCTGATCGAATCCAATCTCCGCTTCGTCGTATCGATGGCGAAGAAGTATTCGCGCTCAGGCTACCCGCTCCACGAATTGATCAACGAAGGCAACATGGGGCTGATCGAAGCCGCGTCGCGCTTCGATCCGGACAGAGGAGTCCGGTTTGTCACCTACGCGGGATGGTGGGTCCGGCAGGCGATTCTCTCTGCGATCGCGCATTTCGGACAGGCGTTCCATATTCCTCCACGACTGAAACATGAGCTTTATCGCTTTGAAACGAAGGTGGGTAAGCTCACACAGGAACTCGGACACCGGCCCAGCGTGGAAGAGATCTCCAAGGGACTGGAGATGACCGAAGACGATGTCCGGTCGATGATCGAAGGGCCGCCCAGGGAGATCTCTCTCGACGCGCCGCTCGCCGAAGGAAAGGACACGGAACTGAAGGACCTGGTGGAAGACTCCACCGTCACGCCAATGGACGAAGCGTTGATCCGCGATTCCTTCGAGCAGCAACTGCGCGCGTTGCTGGATCGGCTGGATCCCAAGGAAAGACTCATCGTCGAGCGCCGTTTTGGTCTCGGCGAACGCGACCCGGAAACGCTGGCTGAAATCGGCGCGGACCTCAAGCTGTCGCGCGAGCGCGTACGCCAGATCGAAGAGCGGGCGCTCGCAAAACTGCGGCGGTCGCAGCGCGCCCGCCAGTTGCTGGGCTACCTCAACTGACCCGGCGAGGCGGTCCGGTCCTTTCCAAACTTGGCAATGCCGTTTTCCTCGACATTTTCCGTTGCCGCGCTCGACACCGCCACCGGTGAATGCGGCGTCGCGGTAGCCAGCAAATACCTCGCGGTCGGCTCGGCCGCGCTGGACCGATGAGGCCAGGATCGATCGCGACGTCCTCGAATTCATTCGCACCCGGTTTGGGCATCGCGACGCGCCGACCTGAAAGGGACACTACGTCCTTCGGTAGAACGGAAGATACCGCAAGAACGGCCATGGTGTGAGAACCTATATCCTCACCTGAGGAGAACCGATGAAACTGAGAATGGCGCTTCTCGCCGGAGCATCGATCGTGGTCTGCGCGGCGTTGCTCCTGGCCCATCACGGCACGTCTGAATATGACATGAACAAGGAGGTCAGCCTGTCCGGAACGGTCAAGGAATGGACGTTCATGAATCCGCACAGCTGGCTGACGCTCACAGTAACTCCCGAGAAGGGAGGGCCGGAGGAATGGAGCATTGAAAGCGCTCCGCCGAGCTATCTCACCAGCCAGGGGTGGACCGTGTCGACGTTAAAGGCCGGAGAGAAACTCTCCGCGCTGGTGTCTCCGAAAAAAGGGGAAGTCCGGAAGGGCATCCTTCTCGAGGTCAAACGAACCTCCGGCGAAACGCTGATTGTCCGCCCCCGCGGCGCCTTTGGTAGGCCGGCCAAAATCGATTAGAAATTACCCGGCTGCGCCCGCGCGTCCGGACTTTCGATCAAGTACAATGCGATGGTGACCACGACAGAATGCCCCGCATGTCAGGGCTCGGGCTGGGTTCGCGTTTCCCGCGACGGTGTCAGCGGAGTCTCCCGGTGCGACTGCCTCAGGCAGCGACGAGCGGATCGGCTGCTCAGCACGGCCGGAATTCCGAGACGCTACGAACACTGCGAACTGGAAGGATTTGAATTCACCGAACGCGTGCGCACGCAGTCCCTGGAAAGAGCCAAGGCGATTGCCGAGCGCTTTGTTCACGAATACCCGACCGCCACGCCGTTCGGGCTGTTGTTCATGGGCCCGCCCGGAATCGGCAAGACCCACCTCGCCGTGGCCATCATGAAACACCTGATGCGGGAAAAGTCGGTCCCCTGCCTGTTCCGGACGCTGCCGGATCTGCTGGCGGAAATCCGCGGCTCCTACGATCCGGTCAGTTCATTCTCAGAAATGTCGCTTCTGCGCCCGGTGTTGCAAACAGACACCCTCGTTCTGGACGAACTCGGAGCGCAGAATCCGTCGGGCTGGGTCAAAGACACCGTGGCGTACATCCTGAACCGGCGATACGAGAATAACCGCGTGACCATCCTGACCACCAACTACCTGGATCAGGACGACTTCAAGAGCCATCGCAAGGGCCTTGGGCATACGCTGGCCGAACGCATCGGGGAACCGATGCGTTCACGCCTGTACGAAATGTGTAAAACAGTGGTGATGAGCGGAGACGATTTCCGCAAAATCTACAAGCAGGACGAGCACCGGTTGTAGGAATAATCAGTACTCGTCGTTGTCCTCGTCCTCTTCTTCGTCGTCTTCATCATCGTCGTCGCCGTCGTCCTCTTCTTCCTCTTCCTCCTCGTCTTCATCGTCATCCGATTCCTCGACCAGTTGAATGAGAAATTCCGTTTCGCACTCCAGGCAGCGAAACCGATCGTCGTCGTCTTCCAGCTTCCCAGCGCACAGTGGACAGTAGGCGATTTCCGAGCTCATGAAGTTCCTCGCGCGACCAACGCCACGCTCCAATAGATAATGATTAGCTGCCTCGCCACCCCGGCAAAGCAACCGTGAAAAGAAAATTTAAATACTAGAAGGATCACGCAAAGTCAAAGAGTTTGCGGGTGGGGACAGCCTCCGAATTCACGCGGGAAAAACACGAATTACCAACGTTTTGTCCGGCAGGAATTCGAAGACGGTCCACCCTCCCACCATCAATGCGCAAACTCCGGTCCCGCGCGTCCACGGCCCGAGAGCGTCCGTATATACTCCCGTCATGCTGCTTAAACTCTTTCAGGCCGGGGAACCGGTTCTGCGCCAGAAGGCCCGCGAACTGACGCCAAAGGAAATCCGTTCGCCGGAGATCCGGCGACTGATCCGGGAAATGCATGAAACGCTGCGTGACGCGCCAGGGGTCGGGCTGGCCGCGCCGCAGATCGGACTTGGAATCCAGCTGGCGATCATCGAAGACCTGAGCGACTATGGCCAGAACCTGACGGCGGAACAGATGGCCGAACGGCAACGCGAGTCGGTTCCGTTTCACGTCATCATCAATCCACAGCTCACGCCGATCGGCGAACCCGACGCCGCGTTCTTCGAAGGCTGCCTGAGCCTGACCGGTTTTACCGCGCTGGTCCCGCGCTACCGGCGCGTGCGGGTGGAATGCCTGGACGAAAACGCGGAAAAAAGAACCCTCGAGGGCAAGGGCTGGTACGCGCGCATCCTCCAGCACGAGATTGATCACCTCCACGGCAACCTCTACATCGACCGGATGATTGCGCGGTCGTTCATGTCTGTCGAGAATTTCAACCGGAAGTGGCGGGACCTCAGCATCGACGAAGTTAAAGCCAGACTTCGCCAGGGGCATACGGACTCGCCGAGTCCCCAGGCTACTTGATGAGCCGCTGACTCATCGCCCTCCGCGCCAGCGGCGCGGCCGCCAGGAGCCACACCAGAACAACGGGAATGTCCCAGACCTGAAATGTTGCTCCCAGTGTCAGGGCGCGGAGCAGTGACACGATCGGCGTCAGGGGCAGCAAGCGCGCGAACCACTGCAGGTAGACCGGCAGACTCGAAATCGGGAAGAACACACCGCAGAACAGAAACATCGGGAATACGAACAGATACTGCGGATAGGAAATCTCTTCGATCGTCCGCGATTTCGCCGCAACCCACAGGCCCATGGACGCGAACATCAACGCCCCGACGAAACAGAGAGGCAGGGCGGCCAGGGCTCCGAGGGGCCGGAAGTCCCCGATCAGGATACCGATCAGGAGCACAGCCGACGCGGCGAAAGTGGCCTTGGAAGCGTCCCAGATCAATTCCGCCCACAGCACTTCCGAAAGCGTGATCGGCGTCACGGCGATGGCCTGGAAGATGCGTTGATAGTACATGCGGATGAAACTGCCGTAGCCCGCCTCGAAGAAACCCTGAAACAGCAGCGCCTGCGCGACAATTCCGGAAAGAATGAACCTCCGGTAAGAGAACTCCACGCCGTCGAGGGTGATCGCTCCGACGAT
>DASUFH010000047.1:0-22974 GCA_036274645.1 Terriglobia bacterium | reverse complement strand
CAGTGCCGTCGCATAACTCAAGTACGACTTAGCGATCTCGATCAGCTTAGTACTGATCTGAACCTCGTCGCGCAGCCAAGAACCTCCTGGCTCTTGATCCTCAAAGCAGGCAGCTAACACTCGTTGGTCGAGAAAATAGTTCTCCAAGTGATAGCGTTCGAGGACCCTAAACCGACCGTTGGATCTTGCTGATATATCCGGGACGGGGAGACTTTGCGGGGCGACATCTCTATCGGCGAGCATATAGAACTCCACGCCCCAAATGGTCCTATTGAGTATGTTGTTGAGGACTGTCTCGAAGGAGATCAGCTGATCCTTACCACCCACCGGTTGAAGAACTATGTTCGGACAACGGTTCTCAAGAATCTGCCCATACGTCTGCTTGTCGAGGCTGGACTCGTTGCCTTCTATCAGCGCGATCTTTCTGCCAAGAGCGACGACTCCGATAGATTGACCCAACTTGTGCAGTACGCTTGACGTTAGGTCATCAGGCTTGACCAGGACCGCCTGGTTTGATCCGTCCCCTTTCGGAGGCGTAAGAAACACAACCGAATCCTCGATAGATGCCGAAATGACCGATGGAGAGTGAGAAACAAGGAAAAACTGATTGTTCTTTCCTACAGACCTCAGAGTGGCTATCAGCTTGTGAAGCAGCTCTGGATGAAGGTGCAACTCCGGCTCGTCAAAAAACACGACGCAATCGCTTGGCTGGCGGAGAATGAAATCAAAGATGATGTTCAGCACCTCCCGTTCTCCGCTGCTGAGGGACGCTACGTTGTCTTCTCGTTCGCCCTCCGCGTACCTGAGGGTCTGTTTTTGGATGTCCACGCCGACTAGTCGTTTCGGGCCGAGCAACCTGTCAAAGGCTTCGCGAAATGGGTCGAGTGGATCAGCGAATTCCAGATTCATGGTCGAATGCCCTGCCTCCTTCAGCTGAATCGCTCTGGATGCGATCGAGTTCTTCTGATTCTGGATCTTCTTGAAAATCGCGTGGATGGTGTCTTGCCACCTGCTCTTGAGCGGATTGAATGAGAAACGTTGCCCGATCTGCTCTTCCCAGGGATCCGAGTAGTCGAACTGGAACTTCAGTGGTTTAACCTCATGAATGCTCCTGTCGCTCTCGTAGTAAAGCACCGTGCTGGTTAGATTCCTTCTCCGTTGGTTCTGTTCCAGCATCGCTCGGAGTTTCTGCGCATCGTTTGGGGTTGACGTTTGAAGGCGGTCCTTACCCCATGCCCTGGTTTCGGAATCACTCGTCGACACGATCTCGAACGATGTGCTCGTTTCATTGAATGTCTGAAAATAGCGCAGCATCGCCGAAACTAGCCGGGACTTGCCGACGCCGTTTGGCCCAGCGATAACGACAAGATCTGAGAGGCCCTCGACCTCAAAGCGCAGGACCGGGGGAACGTTTCCGAGCTTAATACTGGCGACTCTCACAAATACACAAACCGGTGAGTCGCTGTCGCATCTCAGATAGGTTGCGGCTCAGGCGTTCCTCACGCATATGTTCCTCATCGAAGATCCCCTGATCTCTCAGGTTCCACCGGGGGTTCGGCCGTGATCCACCCCTGTTCCAGCAGAATGCTTTGGGCGAGCCTGATCTGCTCCCGCTCGAATTGGCGTTTTCGTTCGTTCCAGTCGTAGATGGCGGAAACGACTTGTTCGAGGGAGCGCGCGCCCTCATGCTGCATCACCCAGTGAACCGTGGCGAGAAGTTCCAACCCGAATGGCGATTCAAACCCCTCGACCAGATGCGCCACCTTCTCGAAGCGCGCGTTGGTGTCCGGCCGTTTCTGAAGATTCGTGCGGGCATCTTTGGCGGCGCCAGGAACGAGTTCGAGAGTCTTGTTCGGCGCATCCCCTCCGTCGCCATAACCGGATATGAAATGACCCTCCATGGCGGCCAGCACGTTGCGGAGGTTTTCCGCGTAGGGGCCGTAGGGTCCCTTCACCAGACGAAGCCTGAGCAGCTCTCCGGCCTCCTGCATGAAGTACATCAGCTTATGAATCTCCAGGAGGGAGATGAAGGGATCCATCAGTCCCGCGAGGTACCGGTCCATCAGGCCGATGAGCGCCGCGCGTCCGGCTGTCATTCCGCGAACCTTTCCGCGAGCGGCTGTCTTGAATGGGCTGTTGAGCGGTTCGAACACGACGACTTTCACGTTCGGAACCTCACGGACAGCCCGCTCGATCCGTGGACGAACGTCCGTCCAGTTCAGGCCTCCCAGGCCCGCTCCCAGCGGTGGGATCGCGATGGAGCGTATACCGCGCTTCCGAATCTCCGACACCAGAGCGGCCAGTCCCGATTCGATATCTTCCATTCTGGACTTCCCGCGCCAATGCCGTTTGGTAGGGAAATTGACAATAAACCGCGGCGGCGTGAGGCGTCCGGTTTCGTAGATAAACATTCGTCCGGGCTCAACTTCTTTGCGGCGGCAAGCCGCGGCATAGCGCTCGAAGTTTTCCGGCCACGCCTGCTTGAATTGCAGCGCGATCCCGCGCCCCATGAATCCGTCACAGTTCACCGTGTTGACCAGAGCGTCGACAGGTTCTGAAAGGATGTCACCCGTCTTGTACTTGATCATGGCGTAACTCCCTTCCCTTCAAAAATACCAATCCCGGCGCACATCCACCAGAGGCTGATGGGGAGCGCCGGCAAGAGCCGCCACAACTCGCGCCTGCGCCGCCTCGGATTCCACGCCGATACGTTCCACCAGTTCGAATGGGAAACGCTCATGAACCAGAAATTCCGCCTGCTTCCTTTCCTTGACCTGCGCATCCCGAAAATCAGTCGCCGCGATCGCGGTCCAATCCAGTTCGTCGAGGCTGTTCACGTCGGCCCGAAATTGCGTGTACCGGGCGCCGGCGTTCGAAAGAGAAAAGGCCCAACGTCGACCTTGCGCTTGCGCCCACGCCACTACGCTCAGAAGGTCCGCTTCCAGGTGGACGATCTCATTCTGACCTTCCCTAAAGTGGAGGTCCGGATGATTCCTCTTGTAAATCAGGAACAACATGACGGACCGCGGACACAAGTAGAACGGCACGTAATCCCCAACTCTCGTTCCCGGATGGCAGGGAACGTTTAGTTCCTCGACCCGACGCTGTTTGATGTTAGGGATGCCGATGGCCATCGCAGGTCCCTGTCGGAGAATCATGTCGCGGTCGCAGAGCAGGCCGCCATCCTGAATGATGCTCGGAAAATTCCGCCTATGGGTGATGTGGTAGATCTTGGGACTTGCTGGCGGAGACGTCACGTTGAACCGCTCTCCGCTCCACCGGACCGCTTGTACGTTGGTCGCAACGCCCGTCGCCTGCGTTTCGGCAGAATCGCAGTGGGATGTTGTCGCAACGAAAGCATTTGTCTCCGCTGCCTTTCGGATGGGTCCAGCTGAGCGCTCGATGCCTGATCGAAAAACTCAGGAAATTCGCGCCTGAAGGCTTCACAGCGCAGGGGTGGCGAAGTCAGGTCGGGACGCCATTGGGGATGTTTTTTCAGAGAACCGACGTGAGCGTCCCAACCCCAGCGTGACTTCTGGAAGACCTTGTCGCAGCCCGAAATTGGGCATCGGAAAGTCTGGCCCGTGACCGGAGCGGCTGCGCTCCTCGGTGGCTGGGGTGTTTCCTGTGCTGCATCGGCGGGGAAACCTTGAGCCGGGCGCGAAAAGTCGATCGTGCCGGCGCCAAGGATTCCGCCTTCCACCCCGGCAACATCCTCGAATATCGCGTACAGAGGCAACCCCTGAAGGACGCATCGCAGGAGACCGGCAGCGGTGAGGCAGGCATCGAAATCGTCCTCAGACTCTTCCGCTTCCTGAACACCGTCGAACCGGACGTCAAGATCCAGAGCCCAGCGCATTGAGTGAAGAACACTCAAGGCCGACCGTCGTGTTTCGGCGCGTGTCTTGGCGAGGCGGAGGCGCGGCGCAGGAATCGCTTCCGCAAGGGCCGAGGTGTATGCCGCGCCGGGATAGATCTCGCCGACGATCACTGGCGTTCGCCGGAGATCAGTCAACCTTCCTTCGAAAGGCCACACTCGGAACGTCCGGTTCTTCAGGAGCAACGGAGCGAGTTCGCGCCAGAGCGCGATGGCTGCGCTGCCCACACTGCCGGGAATTCCAGACGCGATAAAGACCGGTTTCGCGTCAGTGACCTTGTCGATCTGCCGCTCGAGTTGGTCGACACCCAACTCCTGGGCTTTTCTGCGGAAGGCATTCAGTGAGCCCGGGCCGCCGGGTACAGCAAAGAATGGTCGCTCGACGGACCAGTCTTCAGCGTTATGAACGGGGTTGAAGAAGTCCGGGAACCTTGCGGATTGCTGGAGAAACTGAAGGAAGCCGGATCCTTGTCGGTTCCGAGATTTGAGAGTGGCGGCCAGATAACCTTCGGAAACACCAAGAGGGACATCGAATGTGCAGAGCGCAGAGCCAGAGTTGGCGCGCTCGCGCGCGGCCTCGAGAACGGTGGATAGGGTCCACCCCGAAGAGGGCGGGGGCAGCCTATAGACCCGGGGGGCTCCTACATCTGCTGCATAGAGCGCCCGTTTCGTCGTCTCTTTGCCCCAATCGGCGCAGAGGATGAGGCCTACCCTTTGGCGCTCGGAATGAGAGCCGGGACAGTCGTTCCAATGCTTGATGCGGTCGCTCTTGGGACTGGCCGGTATGGGCGTCACGAGTCGACTTCCTTCCTCAAAGTCCGTATTTCCGCTTGCGGTTCACGAAAGCGGGTTCTGTTCCTTCGAGAATCTCAACAACTTTCGCCTTGATCCCAGGAGATTCAATGGCCCCTGAAACGTAATTGAAGACGCTGTTCGCCTTGTCGCAACTTGCGCAGATGATCTGTTCGGCATCACATACCACGGCCAAGTTCGGGTTGTGGGTAACCATGATGACTTGGCGACGCCGCTTAGCCGCCTTAATGCAGGTGACGAGGATCTTGAAAATCGTCTGGTTATCGAGATTCTCCTCCGGCTGGTCAATCACGAGCGGAATGTCGTCCTTGTCGACCAAAAGATAGAAGACCAGCAGGAGGAGTCCGCGCTCCCCAGGGGAAAGCCGTGCGATCTCCTGCTCCCCATACGTCAACGAGTATCGCGGCTGCAAATAGCTCAGTCCATGAATGAAGTCGTAAACGTCCTTAAGCTCATTTCCTTTTCGGAGCTGGTCAGCAGGCTGCATCTGAGTCCCGTTTCCGATGTCGCGACGATCAAAGTGCAGCATGTCGTCGATTCGCTTGACGAATTCAATTGTTGCATCGGGATCACCGAAATCCGTTTCCCGCAGAACGTTGTGCAAAACTTGGTTGCTCTCATCGATCCCAGAGAAACTGCCGCGCGTCTGACGATTAATCCGATTGATAAAGTTATCCTGAAAACCCTCTTCTGCGATCCGCACGTTGAAGGCCAGGGGGAGAGGCATATCCATGATTGCCGCGGACTTGACGAAATCCTGCACGGGAAGATATAGCCGTTCGTATTCCGCGACATTCTTTTCAATCTGTTCGTGTAATCGGCGTACCGTGGCTTCGCGCGTCTTCCGCAACTGACTGAGTCTGTCCGGCAGCCGTTCGAGCTCTTGCGTTTGCGCCTTGAACCATTCGATGGAGTCGACCTTGTCACTTGTGCCGATCAGTTCGGCACGCGCTCGCTCCCATTGGGCAAGCTGCTCTCGATAAACCACAAACAAGCGTTGTTTTTCGTCAAGCGTTCCCTTGATGCCTGTAATCTCGGCTTCAACGGCGAACCGACGGTGGATAATGCCAGTCTCATCCTGACTGTTTAACCTCCTGTCCTGCGCTTCAGCCTCGGCCTTCAACTCTGCCCCAATTGTTTCCAGCTTCGTAGTTTTGATCGTTAGAGAAACAAGGTCACCGGCCGCCAAATCGCCGCCGATATCGTTAAGTGCCCCCCCTAAATCATCCAAGAACTGTTGATGCGCTCTCTCATAGTTTCTGAGGGTTTGCACTGCGCGATTAACCAGAGCACCCCTCTTGGTGGCGCTCGCCTTCTTGTCCCTGGCCGCATTTTCTTGGGCGCGAATACTTGCGAGTTCTCCCTCCAGTCCTTGCAATTTGGCCCCTGCCAGGGCGGCTTCGGATCTCGCCGCATCAGATGCGGACGGATCCGCCACCTCCGCAGGTTTCGCGTCCTCCAATGACTGGAGTTCACCCTCTTTGGCTTCAAGTTGAGCCCTCAGACGTTCGAAAAACTCGGGCGCCAGCTTCTTCTCGATGGCGATGATTTCTTCATTGTGCTTTGACAACTGCTGCATCACCTGCTCGCGTTCGGTTTCGATCTCGGCCACCTTGAAGTTGAGCAGTTCGTCGAGCGAATGAAACCCGAGCCGTTCGTCCTCAGGTACGTGTGTGTAGATGATCTTTCGTAGCTCACGGTCGAACGTCGACGAGCCGCCGCCAACGAGTTCGTTGCAAAGGGCCTCCAGGTAGCTTTGGGGAAGATACTTGACCCGCTCCACGTCCGACGATGACGGATTCAAGTGGAGTTCGCGCGAAGACTCCTTCCCATCTTCCCAACGGAGTGTGCCTATGAAGTGCCCAGCGAGTTTTGCCTTCGGGTCACGGAAACGGTCTTCCGTCAGGAAAGAGAACTTCTCGTAGTTCCTCGTGCTTCCTGCAAGCGCAGCTACGTCGGCGAGCGCACTTTTGCCGCTTCCCTTGTTTCCGATAATCGCGACGAGATCGTGATTAAGAGGCAGATCAACATGAAACCACTCTTCGATGAGCGGCGAACCCGCCTTCTTCTTAATGGTAACGGCAGAAGCATATTTGGTCCGAGTTCCCGTGACCATAAGCCGCTTTGGCGGCAAGTCGCCCACAAACACGCGCTCGTCGAATTCCGTCACGGCGTGGCGGAGTCCTTCGAAGGTCGAGTCCGCCTTGATCCAGGTGAAGCAATTGCCAATCCTGTCTTTGTCCTCCGACGTGCTGAGCGCGTGGGCGTCTGAACAGTCCAGGAGCCTGTCATTGACCTTTGCTTCGGTGAGCCGTTTCCGAGCATTCCCGTACGCTTCCGGACTGGGAGAAGCCGTGAACACCAACTCCACCCCATTAATCACGTTGCGCTTTTCCGCAATCGACTGATCATCCCACTTCATGTTGTCCCATTCCGTCTTGCCAACGGCCAACAGGTAACGATTCGCCAGGGGATGTTTTGCGAGGGCGTTCTTGATGGATTCAAGGCTGACACAGAGATTATTGAATCCTTCTTGAAGTGGACTGCCATATGCTGCCCTCTTGTCGACGGGGGCAGCACCGATAATCATTTGCCCAAGTTCCTTGAGACTTTCTGGTGTGATGACCGCCTGCCATTTCCCATTCAGATGCGTTGCGTCCGGAATGAGGCTGTAGCTAGGGGCCAGGGCGTTGAGAAACTGTTGCCGAATTAAGTCGGGCTCCAGTTCGTCGAAAATCACATGGAGGTTGACGCGGTTCCAGTCCGATCGTGAGTATTTCCCGTCATTGTCTTTCTTGACCACTCCGGCGAACTTGTCCAGGCGGAATTCAACAACGGGAAGAATCAAATCGATATTCCGCAGCCTCCCATGTTCGCGCTTTGCCTTACGGACCCGCTCATAACCTTCGATGAATATGTAATCGTTGATTCCAAGGACCTTGAAGTCCGACGGCAGTTGCTCGAGATCGCCGAGGAAGGCTTCCCAAGTGTCCTCGGTGTCGCCGCCGTAGTTCTGAACGAGAGAACAGGGAGTATGAACGTGAAGATCCCACTTCTTCCAGGTCGATCCAGCTGGATTACTGCTCATGTGTTCACCTCGGAGGGGTGCTGGTGTGTCTTTACGAGGGTCTCCGGGCCTTCGTCGCTACTCCTCAATGATTGGTCGGAAGCCTCATTCCAGAATTGACAGGCGGTGGATCCGTAACGTCGCGTCGTCATGAAAACAGGTCCTCGGCTGGCTTGCTTCGGTTGGTCTTCTTCGACTTGGCTGGGCGCTTCTCCGCGGACGCACCGGAAAGGGTCTCTTGTTTTGCGCGCTCCGCATTCAGTTCGAGGAGGCGGGCCAGCACCTCATCGCGGACGTCGTCCGGCCAGCGGTAGCGGAAGGGCTTCTTCTTGTCGCCCCACTCGTCTTCGTCGATTTCATAGTCGAGGAGGAACTCGCAGTCCGTTTTGATGTCGGTCCAGCCGTGCGCGTCGAGAACGGCGCGGTCCATGGCCGCATGGAGTTCGCGGAGCGTCACGATGACGGAATCGCGCTCGTCGGGATCGTGAAACCGGTTGTAGGTCTTAGTGAGACCTTCGTTGTTGCGAATCATAAGTGCCGCGCGGAATTCGTAACAGGTCTTACCTGCAGCTTCGAGTTGGGGATGCGTTTCCCAACTCTCGGGAAACGGGAACGTCTCGAAACAGTCGGATGGTGTGTAACGGAGCCGATCTTCCAGCGACGATCCGAAGAACCGCGCCCAGATTTCGTGCGGACGCGACTGGAGCGCGCAGAACGCGGAATTGGCGGCGAGCGGGAAGACAATCAGTTGCTCAGAGAAGACCATGTCACCTGGTAAGAATGTGACTGCGGCGTGCTGACCAACGCGAGCGATTACCAGCACCCGCTCCAACCGCGCGATGGCAGCGTGAAGTTCCGGACGAGGTCGAATGAACTGCCACCACGTTTCCTTGGCGCCGCGATCATTCTGCGCCATTCGCTCTGAACGGACCTTCGCCTCAACAATCTTCATCAAACCGGGCCACCGCTCCCGACATTCTTCTTCGGTTCGCTCACCGAAATTGATTACAAATCGATGGTGGGCGTGAGTAGCGCTCGTGTTCAGTTCCTCGCCGCCGATGTAGGGAAGGATTACCTCTTGGTTCTGCGGGTTTCCCTCGATTAGTCGGTGCATTTCGGCCAATGATGATGCGACACCTTTAGAGTCGGTGTCGTCGAAGGTAAAGCCCATGCCCAGAACAATGCTTCCTTGGAAGCTCTTTCCCGCATTTGCAGCCAGCCGCGCGGGATCACCGTGGCCGCCGCGGTGAAAGAGGAATGCCGTGATCGTTTCGACTTCCCGGTCATCGATCTTCTTGATTCCTACGTATCGTCCCTTGATTGCATGCAGCACGCTCACGACAACGGCAGCCATGCCCGGCCACTTGACCCGCCTACGTGCGCAGTAGATTTCGCCGCCATGTTGGCAAATCCAGCGAAGCCCGGAAGACCGTGTGTCGCCTTGAGCGATGGTGTTGGTCGCGATTAGTCCGAGAGTACCGTTGAGACGGTTGAGATGAAATCCTCTGCGGAAGAAGTGCGCGACGAGATCTGCGTTTCCATGACTTTCGGCATGGAGGTCTTTAAGCCAATCCGGATATGCGATCACGTTGCCATTGGCGGTCGTGTTCTTTCCGGCGAACGGCGGATTTCCGACGATCGAGTCGAACCCTGAATTGTCTCGATCGAAAACTTCGGGGAACTCGAGCTCCCAGTGAAACGGGCAGAGTGGGGGATCGTCATGGCGCCAATCTTCGAGACGCCTGCGATGCTGATCCGCCTGGCCGCCGGCGACTTGCTCCGCAAACTGTTTCCGCTTTCCCTCACGATCCTTTGCAGTTTGCTCTTCAAAGAACGCGGCCAGCACCAAATCGCCGAACAGCCGAATCCGGCTCAACTCGAACTGCGCCTGGTCCCAGAGGTCACGGCGTTCCCAATCGGGAACCGTCTCGTCGGCGAGCCGGATCTTTTGCCGTAACTCGGAAACCTTCGCCACGTGTTCCCGGATGCGCATCGCTTCGAACCCCGCCTGAAATCGCGGCGCGTCCGGGTCCCAGTGAAACGCTTCGATCTGTTTCCGCGAAAGTCCGACCAGGGAATCGCCGTGACGCAGGGCGTGGTCCACGAAGGTCAGCGCGTGGTCTTTGGCCAGGGTCACCAGCCAGAGGGAGACCTTTGAGAGATCGACGGCGACGGGATTGCGGTCCACTCCATACAGGCAGCGTTGAGCCACGAGGCGTCGGGCGAAGATTCTTTCGTCTTCGTCGGTCGGGACATCGGGATGTTCGCCGTACGCCGCCCATGCTTCCACCAGCGCGTCGCCGAGCTGGCGGCAGGTCTCAACGAGAAACGCGCCGGAGCCCATGGCGGGATCGCAGACCTTCAGGTCGAGAATTTGTTCGGGTCGGGGCGGACGATCCTCCGGACCTCGGAGATTCCTGAAGATCGGTTCCAGCGCGATCCGCACGATCGGCTCCGTCAGAACGCGCGGCGTGTAGTGCGACCCGGACTTGCGGCGCTCCTCGCTGGGCTGCAGCAGCATGGCGCCCTGAGGAACGAGATCGGGCGTGGCGAACTGATCGACAACGGGATTCAGCGCCGCGTGCAGGTCCGCGATGGTGGCCGCTTCCTTGACGGCCTTCTTGACGCGATCCGTCAGGTCCCGTCCGGCATTGTCCTGAATCCACTTCCTGCGCTTCTCCGCGGGTTCCGACAGCAACTCTTCAAGGTTGATCGCCGCGGGCGCGCCATGCTTCTTTTTGGGCCGGATGGCAATGGACCGGCCGCGGGCGGTTTCGAGCCGGAAGCCCATCATGGTCTCGTAGACGGAGCCGATCTGCTCGACGTCGAGGGCGCGGTAGGAAATGCGTTCGCCGTCCAGCACCAGGAGGTTTTCGAGCACGCGGTAGATCGCTCCGTCGGGGACGAGGGGCGCCTCCAACCGATCGGTGATCTGCATGGCGCCGCCGGACGTCCGGCCTTCCAGGAATGGAAAGCGATCCGGATCGAACAGGACGCCGTGACGTTTCGGCAGGCGTGTGCCGCCGTATTCCGCGCCGTCAAAGATCATCCGGAACAGTACGAGCAGCTGGGACCACGCGCCGAACCGCTGGTCCATCGTGTCCGGGAAGAGCGCGGCCTCTTCCCGGAGCCGTTCGTAGAGGCCGGCCAGAGAGTAATGACGCAGGAACGTTTCGTCTTCCGGAAGCATGTCGCGTTCTTCCGCGAACAGCAGGAAGACGATCCGCAGAATAACCGTCAGCAGCGACCGGTACACTTCGTCGGGGTGTTCGTTCAGCGGGCGGCGCAGCAACTCGCCCTTCGACGCGTCGTGCGCCGCCTGAAATCCGCGCAACAGTTCATAGAGCGCGTGCAGCACCTGTTCGGCAAGCCGTTCGCTGACTTCGTTCTGGAACTTGCGGCTGTCTTCGAGGAGCGCGGTGAGCCGACTGTGCCGCGGACGCGTCAGCAGCGCCGGCTGGTTCAGCAACAGCCGCAGCGCCGAGCAGATGGGCCGGCCGGCCGTCTGCGCCATGTCGGCAACGCGGAAATCCAGCCAGCCGGAGTTCTCGCCCGACGGCGCGGAGATCAGTCTCATCGCGTGGCCATTGAACAACAGGCCGGCCAGCACACCCGTCTTTCGCAGGAGGCGTTCGAGGCGGCCGTGAGGAGAGGCTTCGAGCTGGCCTTGTCCACGCACGATCTGATCGAAGTCCTGCCCCTTGTCGATTACCTGCACGAGCAGTTGCCATTCCGGACGCCCCTCCTGAGGCTCGATTTCGCGCACGGCGAAGGTGGGACGCAGCGTCTCGACGTGGTCGGGAAGGTGGAGTTCAAGCGCTGCCGGAATGGGGCGCTCTGCCGTGCCCGCAAAACCTTTCGCCGAGAACGACCAGCCCAGCACCGAGGAGGCGAAGGTCTGGAAGTCCGGCAGAAACGGAACGGCGTTGCGATTATTAAGATGTCCGTCGGGTTTTTCTTCCACGATCGCGTCGCGGAGCAGCCGGTGTCCTTCAACGTCGCGCGCATCGAGAATGACGCCCGCGCGCACCAGGGCGGGCCCGGAAACCACGAGACCCGTCGGACGGACGAAGCCGATCCATTCGAGGTGGGCCGCAACATGGGGATCGAGTCTGGCCATCGTCCTTAATCCGCCTCAGTTCGTGTCCGGCCAGAGATAGACCAGGCCGACAGGCTCCACGCGCCGCGCCCGAACCTCGTAGAACTGCCGGATACGATCGGGTTCCTGCTGGAGGTCGTGCTCGAACTGCTCCAGGCGCGTGCGCCAGGAGCGCATGTTGAGTTCGAGTTGCCGCTTCTCGTCCTCGTCGAAATTCAGCGTGAGCTGCTTGAAACCCGCTTCGTGCTTCCCAAGCTCTTCGAGCACGCGCTTCCGCTGGTCTTCAAGGATGCGCCGCAGTTCGCGTTCTTCGAGGGCGCCGCGCTCCTGCAACCGCTGGATGGCGAGTTGCGCCATCTCCTCGGCGCGAGGCTTCAACTGGGGCAGAAGGTCCTCGACGTCCGCCGGGGCGGCGGCGAGAAGCTTCTGGCGGATGACGGGGTCGGGCTCGCGCACGGTGGCGCCCAGAGACTCTTCCAGAAGATCCAGCGTTCGCAGCTCCGCCTCGCGCGCATACGCGCGCAGCGGGCCGCGCCGCTGCGAAGGCTCCACCCATCGCGCGGCCAGCGGCACGATGATTTCGTGGAGCCGTTCGGCGTTCCGTCCATACAGCGAGAGACGTCCCAGCAGGATGACCCTGGGAATCGAATCCCCGCTTTGAGCGAGGCATGCTCGGGAAAGGTCGAAACACACGAAGCCCTGGGACCGGAAGCGGGCCAGGAGCCGTTGGGCGACACGCTGTTCCAGATGGAGGTGTACTGTGTCTTCGCTCAACACCTCCGCGTCCTTGAACACGACGGGACGGATCGGCGCCTCCCGCCGCCAGTCGGGCAGTTTCTGGTCGGTCTTCCGGGGGACGCGGAGCGTATCCATGGTGGCGGCCCAGCTCCCGTCCGTTTTGGAGATGCGGTCGAGCGGCGGGAACGTCCAGACCGCATGGCCTGCTTCATCGCGGTCTTCCTTCAAAGGCGGCGCTCCCAGCAGTTCCAGAGAACAGGAAAGCGCTTCGCGGAAGGGTTCGGGTTGAAAGCCCACCCAGGCGCGCGATCGTTCGAGCAGTGTGCGACAGTTTTCAATCTGAGCCTTCAGATCTTCCTGACGCTCGCGGGCGTCTTCCAGTTCTTCGGCGCTGACGCGCTTGCGTTCGGCATCGAGGTCCATGGCTTCGAGTTCGCGGGCCAGCGCGTCGGCTTCGCTGTGGCGGATTCCACTCCGGAGCCGGCGCTCGATGTCGTCGTCAATGACCTTGGAGAGGCTGCCAAGTTCCTTCTTGATGGTCTCCGTCTTCCGGACCAGCACTTCGAGGACGCGGTCTTCACTGCGCTGGGGAAGAACGAAGTAGTGGCAGCGGACTTCCGGCTCGGGCTGGAGCTTGCGGTCGATGCGTCCGTTGCGCTGTTCGATCCTGCCGGGATTCCACGGAAGATCGAAGTGGAAGAGATCCGCGCAATGTGCCTGGAAGTTCAGTCCTTCGCGCGCGGCGTCGGTGGCCAGGAGGATGCGCAGCGGATCTTTGGCCGGGTCGGTGTTGAATCGCTTCTGGATTTCCTTTCGGTTTGTGCTGCTGGTAAGGCCATCGATAACCGCAATTCTCTGGTCTGCGTGGTCCGTGCCTTCGATAACCTCTTCGAGGATGTTCTTCAGGTAGCGCTTGGTGCCTTCGCGGTTCTCCGTGAAGATCAGGACTCGGCGGCTATTCCAGCTGCTCCACTGCGGCTTGCCTTTGGCCGCGGCGCTGTATTCCGGAAGGCCGGGACACATGTTCCGGCGGATCCAGTCGATCAGCCAGCGCACTTTTGCGTCCGGCAGGTGACGGCTGTTTTCGGCGATCTCCTGCATGCGGTCGAGGAGACGCTGCTCCTCCCGCCAGAGCTGCTCCGCTGCGGGATCGCGGGACGCTCCGGATTCGGCTGCCGCGGAGATGGCTTCGATTTCGGCGTTCTCTTCCGCTTCGAGCTGCTCGCCGGTCCATGTGTTGCGTTCGTCGTCGGGGTCGGGCGCGGTGGTGAACAGTGTCGCCTCGGCCTTCGCGTCGGGCGACGGGTCATCGGTTTGGGCGGATTTGGCCCATTGCCGTTCGACGGTCTGGCGGTGGACTTTCAGGCTTCGGGCAAACGCTTCGGTAGAGGAAAGCAGACGCTGCTGCAGGCCGACCAGCAGCAGTCCGGCGGCCGCGCGCGCCTTGCTGGAACTGGCGGCGTGACGGCGCTCGCGTGTCGTGCGGTATTCGTCGAGGAGCCGCGAGAGCTCGAGTTCCGGCGCGTCAAGAGGAAGCCCTTCGATCGCTTCGCGTTCGACGCGACGGAACGGAAAGCCTCCGCCCTGCACCTGCCGGATGTCTTCCTTCAACCGCCGGACCATGACGTCTTCCAGCACCTTCTTGCCTCGGACCTTCACACCGCGGGTGAAGCGGTAGGGATCGAGCAGTTCCAGCAGCGTGGAGAAGCTGTTCGAATGGCCGTTGTGCGGCGTGGCCGACAGGAAGAGCCGGTGCTCGAAGCGTCCGCAGATTTCCCTCATGGCGCGTGTGAACTTGGTCTCGATGCCATAGCGTCCGCCGCTGGATGGCGCTGCATGGTGCGCTTCGTCCACGATGAGCAGGCTTCCGGCGAGCCTGTTGCCGAGCCATTCGAACAGCGGGTTCGTGTAGGTCTCGTCGATCAGCAGATTGTGGGAGACGAGGAACCGGCTGTGCGTCCGCCACGGGTTGACGCCGAAACCGCGTTCGCGCCGCATCTTCGTGAGGTAGGCGCGGTCCAGGATTTGAAAGCTCAGACCGAATCGGTCTTCAAGCTCACCCTTCCATTGTTCCAGCACCGAGGCCGGCGCCGCCACAACGATGCTCTTGACCTTCTTGCGGAGCAGCAGCTCTCGGGCGATCAGTCCCGCTTCGATGGTTTTTCCAAGGCCCGTATCGTCCGCGATGAAGAGATTGACCCGAGGCAAGCGCAACGCCTTGCGCAGGGGCTCCATCTGGTAGGCATCGATGGTGATGCCGGCGCGAAACGGCGACTGGAAGAGATTGGGGTCTGTCGCGGTAACGCAGTTCCACCGCAGAGTGTGGAGAAACGCGGCGAACTGCCGGGGCGGGTCGAATCCTCTGGCGGCGAGATCCCGCCAGCCTTCTTCCTTGAGAATCCGGCGGTCGAGTTCGTAGTTCCAGAAGACTTCAAGCGTCTGGCCCTGAGCATCGTCGTCGGCACAGGCCAGGCGCACGATCGAGGTTCCGCCCGGCGGGTCCGGAGTAAGAACTTCTTCGACCAGCCACCGGCGCGAGCGCACATGGACAAGGTCTCCAACCTGGGGCGCCCGATCTGGCAACTGCTTTTCAACCTGAACCACCACTTCCAGCCGATCCTCAAAAAATAAGCTTCTTCGCGACCCGAAGAGGGGGAAGGTTATCACGCCACTGCGTTCAGTGCAGATCAATCATGTCGGTTTTCGTGCATTGGGGATTTCCGCTCAGATCCCAACCTGCTGGACAGCTCGTAAAGGCGATCGGCAATCGTCGCTGAGAACGTTATGGCGACAATCTCTTTATTAAGGATTTTCCCGCTTAAACGGACGATACGGAAACCTTCGAGTCCCCGAAACAGACGGAACACTCGTCTTCAGCTTTATATCTCGTCTTCTTCGTATTCATCAGTCGCATCAGCTTCAAGAGCCTCTTGAATTCTGGCCGGGGCGATCGTAGACCAGGCAACGGCATCATCAAAGCTTGCGAGGGCGGTCGCCTCAATGCCCTCTACCGCTTCGGGGCCGTCCCTCACTTGAGCCAATCTCCCCCCGCACACGCGTCAGTTTCCCAGTTCCTCCGTGGGGGACGCCTCTGGAGTCTCTCCCAGAGACGCGGGGCACGCTTTCGGGAACGTCGAGTGAGATCATGCGCACACAGTTTCTCCGACACTTATTGGGGCGTTAAGGGAGATTGGTTCAGTGGGACAGTGGGTCAGGTACATTGGACATTCGACATCACAACATTTGACAGTTGACAGCCGAAGCTACGGCGCCACGAGTTTCTGCAGAGACGACACTCGTGAATCGACGAAGCTGCGGAGCGGAGCCCCACGGCCGTCGCCGGCCCGCTGTTCCAGTTCATCGATCAACCGGTGAAGCCCCGGGCCCGTGAAAATTTTTTCGCTCAGTTCCTTCAGGATCGCCCGGTACTGCTCGGCGACGGCCGGGTCGTCCAGCAACCGGGAAATCAGCGGATGATTACCCGTATACGGCCGCTGCATATCGTAGGTGGCGCCGCGCGTCCCCAACGAAAGGTCCTGGTCCCACGGAATGAAGCGGAACCGGTCGTCCTTCGGATCCAGATACAGGTAGTAGTTGTGGTAGCTGGCGATATAGCTGTCCGTATTCACGATGAACGCATGGACCGCCACGAAGCGCAGAAACTCGTCGATGTCGAGATACGCGCCGATACGGGTCCGAAACGCCTCGTCGTCCCCCTGGGAAATGAGCCGCGCAAAGTCGATCACGCGCCGCTGTTCCTCCGGCGTCGTTTCGCGATTGGGGCGCAACAGATTCTCGTAGGACGCCCAGCCTTCGCCCTGAAACTGAATGCCGCCGCGCAATCCTTCCGGCTTGAACAGGAGTCCGCCACCGGGAGGTAGAGCGCGTTTGAGAAATCGCTTGTTGACGTTTTCAACGAGCAGATACAGGCCTCCGGGCGTGTCCGCGTAAACCTCCGGCGCCCGGAAGGTGATTTCGGCATACGCCATCCGTGAGGCCGGCACGCCCGCCGCCCGGAACAGGGCGAAAGCCATCGCTTCGCACATGAGCGACGGATCCAGCACCCCGGCGTTGAAGTTGAGTGTTTTGACGCCGCGCCAGTCGCCTGCGCCGCTAAACAGGTCCGTTTTTACCTTGAAGTTGGCGCGAAGGGGATTGGCGGCGGATGACTGTGTGAAGCTGAAGTTTCCCCGATAGCGCAGGCCGGCGTCTTTCACCTCGACATCGTCGAGCAGCAGGTCCGCGTGAACCCAGGGATAGTAGCCCTGAAAACCGCCGCCCACATGAACCATCCGGCCATTGGAATCCGTGTAGTCCTTGCCGGGCTGGCCCCGGCCTCCGCCCCGGCCATTGCTTGTCTGCAGCGCGGCCCATTCGTCACGCGAGATACTCACTCGGACGTGGTGGAGCGTGGTCAGTCCGAAAATATCCGGTTCCTCCGCGCCGCCGCGCCGTTGCGCGATCGCCACGACCGAGAGCATGAGCAGTGTCATCAGCAGCGTCGCGCCGCGATTGAGCATGGCCGGCGGAACCTCCGTTCGATGGGCAGTTCGCAATCCGACACAGTTGTGTTCCTGCGATGGAGTGCCTTCGATTGTACGCCGGTCTTCGGCCGGCGTTGGGGGAACGGTTATCGGCTAATAATTTGGCGCAACAGGGCGCGCCGGCGCAACCACCTTCTTCCGGTCCGCCTGACGCCGGTCGCGGGCAGTCGCGAATTGCCCCGTCGCGTCCTGGAGCGCGTTTCGCGCCAGCCTGGCGTCGATCAGGGGTATACTCTGGAACACATGAACGCTGCGCGATGTTCCATTTTGGGACGCGGCGTCATGAGTCCAGGCGGTCTGGCCCCGATTGATGGCCGTCGCCCTGAACAGCAGGCCGGCCGCGGCAAACGCAATGGAGCGCCGCGGCGCCGGAGATTTCGAACGGAGTTCCGAGGGATTCCTGATCCAACACATTCACGTTCATCCCACAGCGAGTCTTTTCTATTGAGCGACACGGAAAATCTGCATAGTCCCCTGCCCGACATCACATTCGAACAGCTGCCTGAGCGTCTCCGCCAGGCGGCCGAACGCGCCGGGTGGAAATCGTTGATGCCCGTTCAGGCGCGAGCCATTCCCTATCTGCTGGCCGGCCGCGGAATGATGATCCAGGCGCGAACGGGCTCCGGAAAGACCGGCGCCTTCGTCCTGCCGATGATCGAAAAACTCGATCCGTCGCAGGCGGTCTGCCAGGCCCTCGTGCTGGTCCCCACACGCGAACTCGCGCGCCAGGTCTTTCAGGCCGTGGACACCATGTGCGGCGGCGAGCTCCGCGCGGTGGCGGTCTACGGCGGTGTCGGCTACGGCGCCCAGATCGACGCGCTCCGCCAGGGAGCGCACATCGTGGTCGGCACACCGGGCCGCATCCTCGACCACCTGCTGCGGCGCACGCTCTCGCTCGAAGACATCCGGATGTTCATTTTCGACGAGGCCGACCGCATGCTGTCGATGGGTTTCTATCCCGACATGAAGGCGGTTCAGAACTACCTGCCGCGCCGGCACGTTCACACGTCGATGTTCTCAGCGACGTTTCCCGCCGATGTCATCCGGACCGCAAACCAGTTCATTGACGATCCGGAACTGGTGTCGCTGAGCGGCGAACAGGTTCACGTGGCCAGCACCGAGCACGTGTTCTTTACCGTGCCCGGCATGGAAAAGGACCGGGCGCTCGTGCGCGTGATCGAAATCGAAAACCCGACGTCTGCAATCATCTTCTGTAATACGAAGGTCAAAGTGCACTACGTGGCCGTTGTGCTCCAGCGGTTCGGCTACGACGCGGATGAGATCAGCGCGGACCTGGCGCAACAGAGCCGCGAACGTGTCCTGGACCGGGTGCGTCGCGGAACCCTCCGGTTCCTCGTGGCCACCGATATGGCCGCCCGCGGGCTCGATATTCCCGAACTGTCGCACGTGATCCAGTACGAAACGCCTGAGGATCCGGAAAGCTACATCCATCGCGCGGGCCGCACCGGACGCGCCGGCGCTTCCGGCGTCGCGATCTCACTGGTGACGGATCTGGAGAAGCTGAACCTGCTCCGGATCGCCAAACAGTACAAGATCGACCTGCAAGAAAAATCACTGCCCACCGACCTCGACGTCCAGCAGATCGTGACCCAGCGCGTCACCGCGCTGCTGGAAGCCCGGCTCCGCCAGCGCGACATGGTTCAGATTGAACGCAGCCGCCGCTTTGGCCGGCTGGCGCGCGAACTGGCGGAGAGTCCGGAGGAATCCGCGCTGCTGGCCATGCTGCTCGATGACTATTACCAGCAGACATTGCACGCCCCGCCCCCGCAACCGGAGGAAGAACGATACGAACCGGAACGGGTGGCGCCCAGGCCCCCTGAAGGGGGACGGCGACGAAGACGGCGGTAGTGGGAAGGCTTGCCTCCCCTCTCCCTGCCCCAATGTCGGGGCGGTCTATGACCGCCCAATACCTTCGAATATCGCAAAGCGTACCGATTTCTCTTGGCCGGGCTGAGCCATCACACCGTCACGCCATCGACTCAATCCGCTTCCATTCCTCATCGGTCACCGGCATGACCGAAAGCCTTCCAATGCGCACCAGCGGAAACGACGCAAACGCCTTGTCCGCCTTCACCGCCGCCAGCGTCACCGGCGATTTCAGCTTCTTCACCGGCTCGATATCCACGGCGTAAAACTTGCCGGCCGGATACTCCGGATCCGGATACGGCGCGCCGGCCACCCGGGCCACACCGATCACCGCCTTCACTTTTCCGGTGTGGTAGTAGAAAACGCGATCCCCCTTGCGCATGGCCTGGAGGTTCTTCTGCGCAACCGGATTGCGCACGCCCGTCCAGGCCGTACGGCCGTCGCGCGTCAGATCATCGAAACTGTAGTGTTCCGGTTCTTCCTTGATGAGCCAGTTCATTGTCGAAGTCACCCACCTTATTGGTTATCCTTATCGGCTTGAATCCAACAGCCGGAGGCAATCATATGAAACTTTGCATGGTCGGTACGGGCGCTTTTGCCAAAAAACACCTCGACGGGATTGCCCGGATACCGGGAGCCGAGGTCGCGGTCATTGTCGGACGCGTTCCCGAAACAACCGAAGCCGTCGCCAAAAAATACGGCATTCCGCGCTGGACCACGAGCCTGGCCGAAGCGCTCCGCGAGCCGGGGGTGGAGGCGGCCATCCTCACCTCGCCAACCCAGGTACACGCCTCGCAGGCCATCGAAGTGATGCGCGCCGGCAAACATGTTGAAATCGAGATTCCGATCGCGGATTCACTCGCCGACGCCGAACGTGTCCTGGCGGTCCAGAAGGAAACCGGCCTCATCGCCATGGGCGGCCACACCCGGCGGTTCAACCCCAGCCACCAGTGGATCCACAAACGAATCCAGGCCGGAGAACTCCAGCTGCAGCATTTCGTCGTTCAAACCTTCTTCTTCCGGCGCACCAACATGAACGCGGAAGGCAAACCCCGCAGCTGGACGGATCACCTGCTCTGGCATCACGCCTGTCATACCGTCGATCAGTTCATCTACCAGACCGGAGAGGAGCCGTCGGAAGTGAACGCGTTCCAGGGACCGATCCATCCCGAACTGGGCATCGCCATGGATATGAGCGTCAGCATGAAGACGCCCTCCGGCGCAGTCTGCACCCTCGCGCTGTCCTTCAATAACGAGGGACCGCTGGGAACGTTCTTCCGCTACATCTGCGACAACGGCACCTACATTGCGCGTTACGACGATCTGGTCGACGGCAAGGAACAGAAGATCGACGTCTCCAAAGTGGATGTCTCGATGGACGGTATCGAACTGCAGGACCGCGAGTTCATCGCCGCAATCAAGGAAGGCCGTGAACCAAACTCGAGCGTCGCGCAGGTGTTGCCGGCCATGCGTGTGCTCGACCGTCTGGAAAAGAGCCTCCGCTGAAATGCAGGGGCGGTCGATGACCGCCCACGATGTTTCGGGGTGGAAATCTCGTATTTCACAGAGTGTCACCCTGAGACGCCGGGCGGTCATAGACATCCCCTACCAGAGCGACTTTATGAGCCGATCGCAAACAGGCTGCGATCGCTGCGCAGAAAGATGTGACCGCCCGAAATCGCGGGTGAAGCGAGGAAGCGCTCGCCGAGATCATTTGTTGCGAGCAGTTCGGGCGTCCGGCCGGCGCGCAGCACGAAGGTTTCTCCGGTTTCGCTCACCATATAGATTTTGCCGGCCGCGGCGACAGGGGAGGCAAAGAATACTCCGGAGAGCCGCTGACGCCAGACACGTTCCCCTGTACGCGCGTCCGCGCACGTGACGACGCCAACTTCGTTCGTCATGTACAGCAAGCCGTCGTAGTAGACGAGTGAAGGCACATAGGAGGCGCCCGAATCCTGTCGCCATTCAATGTGCGTACGGGTCACATCGCCGCTGCCGCCCGGCCGGATGGCCATATAGTCGCTGTTGCGATATCCCCGGCTGATATAGATATGGCCGTCGTGGAACACGGCGGTTGGAATGGGTGTCTGCCGCTCGGTTCCGGTGTACCACAGCAGCCTGCCCGTGACCGGATCATAGGCGTCAATACGTTCTGACGAGTTCACCACCAGCTCGGGCCCCCGCGGACCCGGAACCACCAGCGGCGTGCTGTGCGAGACGCGGCCGTCGCCGCGATTCACCTTCCAGCGTTCGCGTCCCGTGCGCGCGTCCAGCGCAAGCAGGTACGCGTCGGTGAGATGGTCGCACAGCAGAATCAGAAGATCGCCGTGCAACGCCGGCGAGCTGCCATGGCCCCACTGCGTCTGAAACCGCGAATATTCCAGGCCGAGATGGCGCGACCAGACCAGCCGGCCATTCATATCCAGCGCGACGAGCTGGCCGTTGCCAAACCACGCATAAACCCGCTCGCCATCCGTCACGGGCGTTGGCGTGGCCAGGTTGTGTTTTTCATGAACTTCGGGAAGTGGCCCGGATGCGCGCACCCGGTATTCCCACCGGCGCGCGCCATCCGACCGGCGAAACGCCTCCACGACGAACCAGACTTCGGCGCCCGCGCGGTCCGCTTCCAGACGCCGGCCGCCGATCGGGTTCTCCTGCGCAGCCAGCGCCCGGTCGTCACGCGCCAGCTGCGGATGACCGCCGGCGCCCGCGAGCGGAACGGCGCCTGTCTGCGAAGTCACAAAGACATGGTCATTCCAGACAATTGGCGAGGACGTTCCGAGACCGGCAAGCCCGACCTTCCAGGCGATGTTCGTTTCAGTATTCCACTCCACCGGCAGCTTCGATTCCGAAGACACGCCGTAACTGGATGGGCCACGCCACTGGGGCCAGTTTTCAGCCGCCGTCACGGCGGCCGCAAAAGCGGACATCACGAGAACCAGACTGGCGGCCAGCCTCACCCGCAGGGTCCACTGCTTCTTTCCACTGATTTTCATGGCTCGGTCTCACGGACAGACGTTAAAACGACAGGGCGATTGTACATCCCGCTCCAAGCGCGCCTTCCACGCGCCGGAAAAGCGCTTTCGTCGCTTTCGCGTTCGCCCTTCACATTTTCGATTTGCTACACTCGTGCTCAACCCCGGGCACAGCGGCGAACGCGTGTTGCTGCGGCGGCAGATAGCAAGTCATTTCGCGGGGTACAGGAACCACGATGAACCCGAATTCCACTCCCGATTTTGCGCTCCCCGAATCTCCGCCGGCATCGGAAGAGTCGGCTCATCCTGAAATCGTTGAGCGGCCGGATTTGCCGGCGGACCTTGTCAGCGGTCCCGCCGGGCCGGCGAGACTCGAAGATACGCCCTTCCTGCGCGCGTTGCGCGGAAGCGCAGTGACTCCGGCGGATCCATTACTGTACCTCGCGTATCGACGCCTCCTGGAGGAGTTTGAGGCGATGATCGCCGAAGAGCAGCGGACCTGGCAGGGCGATGATCCCGAAGGCGCGCACCAGATGCGCGTCGCCATTCGCCGCCTGCGCGCCGCTCTGCGCGTATTCGGGGATGTCCTGCCCCGTCGCCTGGCGCGGCTCGCCAATCGGGAGTTTCAGCGCGTGGCCCGCGTTATCGGCGCAGTGCGCGATCTGGACGTGTACCGGGAGAATCTGAGCCGGTACGCCCGGGAGATCCCCGAAGAAGAAACCGAACTCCTGGGCGCCTACAACGTCTACCTGCAAGAGCAGTGGGAGTCCGCGCGCAGGGAACTCCTGGCATGCCTCTCGGGACGCCGATACCAGCGATTGAAGACCCGTTTCGCCACTTTTCTTGAACGCGGACCGTCGCCCGGCGCGCTCGCGCGGTTCCGGGCGCCAACAATCGCCGACGCCGCCCGAACCCTCATCCGGAAACGATATAAGCGCGTGCTGCGCCGGGGCCGCGCGCTCCAGCCGGACTCG
>DASUFH010000046.1:0-14223 GCA_036274645.1 Terriglobia bacterium | reverse complement strand
GGGCTGAAATATTGCAGTTCGAGAATCTCCGCCCCATCCGGGCGGGGTTCACCGCCGGCGATACGGCCGCGAAAGACGATTCCGATGTAGGCGGCCCGGTCGCCGTTCGCGTAGTCGACGAACAGGTCGGGCCCGCCATACACACCGATTACCGCAAGCGGCTCCACGATCAGACCGGTTTCCTCCCAGGTCTCGCGGGTGGCGGCGTCGGCGGGAGACTCTCCGGGCTCGATCAATCCACCGGGCAGAATCCAGATGTTGTGATCGGCATGCAGGCCGACGAGGACCCGGCCCTCCTCGTCAAAGACGGCCATGGCGGCGGAGGGCAGCAGAAGCAGGTCGTGTCCGACCTTTTCGCGGATGCGCCGCATGTAGTCGGACATCGCCATAGCCGGCCTGCCTATTTTCCGAGAAAGAGGCGATACGCGTCGTCGCCATCTTCGAATTGATACGCGTAACCCAACGCGCTCAGAAAACCATCGAACGCGCTGTCGTCGCCGGGCGGAACCTCAAAGGCGGCCAGCACCCGGCCGAAGTCCGCGCCATGGTTCCGGTAATGAAACAGGCTGATATTCCATCGCCCACCCAGCGTGTCGAGGAATTGCAGCAGCGCGCCCGGACGCTCGGGAAACTCGAACCGGCAGACACGTTCCCGGCCGGCGGCGTTGGCGCGGCCGCCCACCATGTAGCGCACATGGAGCTTGGCCATTTCGTTGTCGGTGAGATCGACGCTCTCGTATCCCTGGGCATTCAGGCCCTCGAGGACGCGGCGCGTATCTTCGCGGTTTTCCACACTCAGTCCGACGAAGATCTCCGCCCGATCGCGGGAATTGAGGCGGTAATTGAACTCGGTGACCACCCGCGCGCCCAGCGTGGCGCAGAACTGGCGAAAAGCGCCTTTGCGTTCCGGGATGGTGACCGCAATGAGAGCCTCCCGCGATTCGCCCAGTTCGGCGCGTTCGGCCACAAACCGGAGCCGGTCGAAATTCACGTTGGCGCCGCTCAGAATCGCGGCAAAGTTCCGGTTTTTCGGCTGGCTGCGCGCGACGTAGGCTTTCAGTCCGGCTACGGCGAGCGCGCCGGCGGGCTCGGCGATGACCCGGGTATCGTCGAACACATCCTTCATTGCCGCGCAGATTTCATCATTGGAGACAACAATGATCTCCTCCACCGTGCTCTGAACGATCGGAAACGTATGGCGCCCCACCTTCCGGACGGCCACGCCGTCGGCGAACAGGCCGACATGATCCAGGGTGACCGGGCTGCCGGCAACCAGCGACTGTCTCATGGCGTCGGAATCCCTGGGCTGAACGCCGATCACCTTGATCTTCCCGGGCAGGAGCGCTTTCACATAGGCGCCGATGCCGGCGATCAGGCCTCCGCCTCCGACCGGGACAAAGATCGCGGAAAGCCCTTCCGGACACCGGCGAACGATCTCGTCGGCAATAGTGCCCTGGCCGGCGATGACCAGCGGGTCATCGAAGGGATGGACGAAAGTCATTCCTCTCTCGACCGCCAGTTGATCGCAATGCGCCTGGGCTTCGGAGTAATGGTCCCCGACCAGCACGATTTCGCCCCCCAGCGCCCGCACAGCCTCCACTTTGATGGCCGGTGTCGTCTTGGGCATGACGATCACCGCCTTTATTTGCAGCCGTCTGGCGGATAGCGCCACTCCCTGGGCATGGTTTCCGGCGCTGGCCGTAATCACCCCGCGGTTCCGCTCCTGAGCGGAAAGTCGCGCCATCCGGTTGTAAGCCCCGCGCAACTTGAAACTGAAGACCGGCTGCTGGTCCTCGCGCTTCAGCCACACCGAGGCGTCCAGCCGGCTGGAGAGGCGCGGGGCAAAGTCCAGGGGGGTCTCACGAGCGGCCTCGTAAACCCGGCTCGTCAGAATCTCTCGAAGTAGGTCGTTAACGCTAAGCGCTGCAGATGCTTCCATGCGGCATTCCGGCAGCACATTGTATCAGGCTATTGGCGGGTTGGACCCTGCCGTTATGGTCCCAAAGTCCCTGAGTCTGGGACCTTTGGCCGAGTTGAAAACGATGTCACTAAACTACACTGCCTTATCTGCCCGGTGGACCCGGACAACAGCCCGGTCCAGCGCTGGCGTAAGATATTGAAACAAATGGACAAACGGAACCAACAATCCCGAACTCCGAAGAGCGTGGCAGCCGCAGCCAATTTCTGCTTGACAGAAGTTTGTGTGGTTGAAAAATGGAGTCTCGGTTTGATACGTTGGGCCGTTCGCGCTGAGAAGACTCTGATATGAATTTACAGTGGTACGCTCTGCATGTCCGGTCCCGCTTTGAAAAGCACGTCGAGTCTCATCTGACGGGCAAGGGGTACGAAGTATTCCTGCCAAGCTACGTTTCCAGGCGCCGCTGGTCGGATCGCGTCAAAGCGATTTCGCTTCCACTGTTTCCCAGCTATGTATTCTGTCGATTCGATGTCACCCAAAGACTGCCGATTTTGGTCACACCTGGGGTAAACTTCGTGGTCGGCAGCGCGGGTCCGGAAGCGATCAACGACTCGGAAATCGCTGCGATCCGGCTGGTTCAGGACTCGGGAATTGCCGCGCGGCCATGGCCCTATCTTCGGACCGGGGCGATGGTGCGAATTGAAGACGGACCACTGGAAGGCCTTTCCGGAATCATTCTCCGCGAGAAAGGCCTGGACCGTTTGATCGTGTCTGTTTCGCTCCTGATGCGTTCGGTCTCGGTGGAAGTCCCGCGTTGTTCGGTCAAGCCGCTGGGGATGGCCGGGGTGAAAGAGCGGGCGTTTGCGGTGGTCTCCTCCACCCGGGAAACCGTGTCGGAGCAGCCAATGACCGAGGTCGGACACAGAATCGGTTGACGGACCGTTAAGGACGGGCGGTCGTTGGACTGCCCCTGATGAATCGGAATTGGACTTTCCGGTTGGACCCAGGATGGGACCAAAATGGCGGTAGCCCGCCGTCAATTCCCTCCACAACCTTTAAATTCCCAAGAAAACCTATGAATATCCGAACTCGGGGCATCGCTCCGGCAACACTCCTGATTTTCGCGCTCCAGCTGGGAGCGCTCCATGGTCAGAACCGGGCTCAGACCGAAGGGGCTCGGCCCGCGACCCAGCCTGCGGTGGCCGCAAACACCGCGGCGCCGGCGCCTGCCGGCGCTCCGGCGAACACGGGCAATACCGCCGGAACGGAGCCGTTGTACATCATTCAGCCCAACGACCAGCTTTCGGTTTTTGTGTGGAAAGAACCCACCCTGTCCGGGAAGGTGGTCGTTCGGCCGGATGGACGGATTTCGATTCCGCTGGTACAGGACATGCAGGCCGCCGGGCTCAACCCCGGAGAGCTGAAGCAGAGGATTGAGGACCGGCTGAAGCAGTTCATCGAGATTCCGACTGTGACGGTCGTGGTGGAGGCCATCCAGAGCTATCGGATCTTTGTGACCGGCAAGGTCGCCAAGCCCGGCGCGATCATGGCGGAGAAACCCATCAGTGTCCTTCAGGCGCTGGCGCTGGCCGGCGGCTTTACCGAGTTTGCCAACACGGATGAAACCGTGATCATCCGCAACAACGGAAGCGAAAACACGTCCTTCAAGTTCAACTATCGCGAAATGATCAAGGGCCGGAACTTCGATCAGAACATGCTCCTGAAATCCGGCGACGTCATCGTTGTCCCCTGATGAAATTGAGACCCCTGATGAAATCCATCGCGAATAGCAGCAGGCATCGTCGAGGCGCGGCGCACATCGTCCGGCCAGGACTGTTCGCTCTGCTCGTTCTTTCGTTTGCCGGAAGAGCGGCGGCGCAAACCAGTACCGTCGGGGCCAGTGTGAACATGGTAGGCGGAGCGTCTGACCCCCATACGAGCGGCCCGGGGACCTTCTCCGCGTTTGGGGCGGTTTATCCATCCGTCACTCTCAGCACCGTGGGACAGAAATCGTCCTTCGGAGCGGGCTACACGTTCGGCTTCGACCGTTCCGGTTCCTCGCTGGCGCAGAGTTCCAACTCGCACGCGGCAACTGCTCAGTTCACCAGCCAGGCGACGCCCCGATGGACATTGAGATTCTCGGAAAGCTACGAGCTGACGAAGAATGCGTCGGCCTTCTATGCGCTGCAGGCGGTGATTCCGGAAGGCGGAAGCGGACTCGTCTTTTATCCGGTGGCGCTGCGTCTGTCGACGGCGACGAATACCGCCGGCGCCGATGTCAGCTACACGGCGAGCGAAAAGTCCTCCTGGTCTTTTGGCGGAACGCATTCCCTTCGCAACTATGGCGCGTCGGCAGGCGGAGTTCACGGAACCCTCTCCAACCAGCAGACGGTCCAGGGACACGGCTCATACTCGCGTCAAGTCAGCGAACGCAGCGCCTGGACGATCCGGTACACGGGGGAGTATTCGACTTTTCGCGACTTCAACGCGGCGCAATCCCACATGGTCAGCCTGCAGTTCTCGCGACGGCTCACGCCCAATGTCACCCTCAATCTTTCAGGTGGAGGATCCAGGGTGGCCAGTGTCGGCACGACGTCGGGATACAGCAGTTACGATGTCAGCGGCAGTCTTGAACGGACACTCAAGAACGCCTCCTATACCATTTATTTCACCCGGGAAACCGGCCGGTCCAGCGGGTTGGGCTCCATTTCCGACACGGAACGCGCCGGATTCAGCCTCCGCCGCGATGCCCGGGCCGTGCTGATCTTTGTGGATGTCGGCGCGTTCGATACCCGCGGGCGTTTCGAAAACGTTGTGCGCACCGTGGGCGGCTCGGCGGCGGCCTCGGTCGGGGCCCGGCTATCCCGATATGCGTATTTCCGGGTCGGATCGCAGTTTCAACGCTACGGCCAATCGGCGGAATTCAGTTTCAGCGAGCAGCGCATCTTCGCGTCGTTGCAGTTCAACAATCCAACTCTGTGGCGGCTATGACGACGGCCGGTTGCCAGCCAATGGCGACCGCCGACGTCCGGCGGCCACGACAACAGCAAAACGATCATGAAAATTAGCATCAACAACTCGAGAGATTTCCTGGCGCTGCTTGTCCGCAGGAAGTGGTGGGTGGTTGGCCCCTTCCTTGCCTTGACGGGTATGACCTGTCTGCTGATTTTCTTTCTGCCAAAGGTCTTTGTATCCGAAACGCTGATCATGGTCCGGCCGCCGGACGTGCCGGGCAACATGGTTCCCCGGCTTATTCCGGAGTCGACCGAACAGCGCATCAAGGCCATCGAACAAACCGTGCTCAGCCGGACGGTACTGGTAAAGATCCTGAATGACTTCGGCGATCGAATGCCGGAACTCGACCGGTTCAATCTGGATGAGCGAGTGCTGAAGTTGCGAGACCAGATCCGGATCACCGTCGATCAGCAGCGTCAGGGCAACTCCAATGTGGACCAGACCTACTTTTTCCGGATCGCATATCAGAATCGCGAGCCGGAGCTTGCGCAGACGATCACCAACACGCTGACCTCGCTATTCATCGCCCAGGACAACGAACTGGGTCGGGAAAAGATCCGGAGAACCACACAATTCCTGCAAAGCGAAGTCGACAAGGTATCCGCTCAGCTGGACGAGTCCGAGAACAAACTCCGCCAGCTCAAGGCAAGCCGGACGTACGAGCTGCCCGCTCAGTTGGAGCCGAACCTGCGATCGCTGGAGATATTGGCGCAGAATCGGAGAACCAACGCGGAAGCGCTCGACCGTTCGGCGACGCAGCGGCTGACCCTGCAGCAGCAGATCGCGGAAACGCCCGAGACGATCCCGAAACCGATCACGCCCCGGCCCACGCCGCCGCCCGCGCCGGCGCCGGCCGTGGTCAGCGCGCCGCAGCCGCTTCCGGCCAAGGCGCCGCAGTCGGTCGCCAACAGTCAGATTGCCGTCGTCGTGAAGTCGCTCGTTGATGATGTCATCCGCATGCGATTCGACGAATATCGAAGGGCGCAGGCGGAATGCGAAGAAGCCCAGATCAATCACACACCGAACCATCCGGACGTGATCCGCTGTAAGGCCCGGGTCGAACGCGCCAAGGCGCAGTTGCCGCCCGAGCTTCTCGCGGCCCAGACTGCCGCCCTGACCCCCGATCCCTTGACGGCCGCGCCGGTAGCGCCTCCGGTCGAGACGCCATCGGTCCCGGCGGCAGCAACTGCGCCGGCGCCGCCGCCCGTGGTGGAACCGCCGATCGAAATGATGCCGAACCCCGTCTATCGCAGTCTCGTTGGACAATTGCAACAGGTCGAGACGGAACTGGCCATCCGGGCGCGGGAAAAGGCGCAGATCGAAGCGGACATCGCGAAATACAGCAAGCGGGTCGAGAGCACGCCGAAGACGGAGCAGGACCTGGAATCCGTCATTCGTGAGAACAATGACATCCGCAAACAGTACAACGACCTGAGCGCCAAGCTGGCCGACGCCAAGCTGGCGGAAAACCTGGACATCAAACAGCAGGGCCAGCAGTTTGTCATCGTGGATCCGGCCAACTATCCGCTGTCGCCGGAGAAGCCGCAAAAACCGACGCTCGCCCTCGGCGCGGGAATTCTGAGCCTGTTCCTGTCGATCGGCATCGCGGTGGGAGTCGATATCACGCGGCAGCGCGTGTGGGCCCCGACCGAGATTGAGGCGTTGTGGGGAGTTCCGGTGCTGGTGGATATTCCGGAAATCCTGATGGAAGCCGATGTGACCGTGACGCGCAAGAAGCGCCATGTCTTTGCAGCATCGGCCATGGCCATGATCGCTCTATACAGCATCTGCCTGTACGGCATCTATCTCAAACACGGTTTCATCCTGCGCCAGCTGGATCCGCTACTTCAGAAGATCGTCTATCGATAAGCACCCTGGAAGGAGCCACGGTACCCATATGAGTGATCTGTTAAACGATATCCGCCGCCTGCACGATCAGGAGCATACCGGCATTCTGACGCTTGCTCACAGCAGCGGAGAACGCATTCAGGTGTTCTTTCACGAGGGCATGATCGAAGGCGCGTCCTCAAGTTCCGGCGCGCGGCGTCTGGGTCAGTACCTGGTTCAGGCCAAATACGCGACTACCGCGGCCATCGAGGCGGTGGCGCTGGAGGCGCAGAAGCAGAATCTGCTTCTCGGCGAAGCGGTGGTGCGAAAAGGACTGGTCGATCGCGCCAGCGTGGCCACCGCCGTGAGACGTCAGGCATTGGATCTCCTGACGCACGCGCTGGGCAGCGGCTTCATCCTCGAATCGTTTAATGGCGCGCTCCGGTCCTACTATGTGCCCGGACGAGTCAGCTTCCCCCACCTGCTGCTGGAACTTTCGCGCGTGAACCCGGCGCCGTTTCAACTGGACGCGGACGCCCACATCATTCTCGTTTCCGACATTGATCTCTCCATTTTCTCCTGGACCCCGAAGGAACTCTCAGTCCTCAACGAGCTGACGTATCCGAACACGCTCGAAGGACTGCAGAAGATCACGGGAATTCCGGAATCCCAGCTGAGAAGCCTCCTCGGGACGATGCGCAAACTGGGCATCCTTGAAGGGGTGGATGCGGACGACCCGGGGGAGTCGGCGGTCCCGCAGCCGCGGCTCGAACTTGAAAAGATGGTCCCCACGGTTACCGACGCGCTGGTGAGCGAACGCGTGGAAGTGCTTCGCAACTCCTTTTCCTTCATCAGCGAACAGTTCAACAACCTGAAGGTGCAGCTTTCCGGAGCGCAGTCCGAAAACGTCGCCAAGGTATTCACCGTCTCGAGCCCGGAGAGCCAGGACGGCAAGTCGCTGGTGAGCGCGAACCTCGCCTTCTCCTTTGCCCAGGACGCGAGCCGGCGCGTGATCATTGTGGATTGCGACCTGCGCAGCCCGTCCGTACAGAAGTATCTGGGTGTGACGTCCGAACCCGGCCTCCTGCAATACCTGGCCAACGGGCACGGGCCAAACTGCTACATGCGGCGGGTCGACAACCTGTACTTCATGACGGCCGGCGGGGTTGCTCCCAACCCGATCGAAGCCTTGTCCATGCGCAAGATGAAACAGCTGATCGAATCGCTGCGCACGCAGTTTGACACCATCATCCTGGACGCGCCGCCGTTCTCGCCCATCGCCGACGCGCGTCTGGTGACGGGTTTGAGCGACGGGCTGATCATGGTCGTGCGCCGCGGAAAGACCCTGTACAGCAGCCTGGACCGGGCATTCAAGGTGGTGGATCGGAACAAGCTGCTCGGCGTCGTCTTCAACGACGTCAAGCCGATGTTGTTCCACACCTACCACAACTCGAGCTACTACCGGTACGGACACTCGGCCTACATCGGATCGGAAGAACCCAAGAAGTTTATCGAGGCAGCCAAGGAGTAGGACATTCGGCCGGGCGGCTCCAACCTCGCCCGACCCACTCTTCTCTATGAGCGGAATACTTGACGAAACCCGATTTCAACGTTTGCTGATCCTGGAGCGCCGGCGTTGCGAACGTTCCGGCGCGCGTTATGGCGTAGCTCTCGTGGATCTCAGCGCGCTGAGCCGCGGCCTGCAGCCGGCGGCGATGCATGAGCTTGGATCCGCGGTGGAGGCGGCCATGCGGGAAACCGACATCACCGGATGGTACGAGCAATCGACGACCATCGGGGTGATCCTGACGACGCTGAACAGCGCGCGCGCCGTCGTGGAATCCGTCGTTCTCAAACGGTTGCGGGATAGCCTGGCGCTCCGCCTCAGTCCGGCGCAACTCGATCAGGTGACGTTCACGTTCTATTTCTTCCCCGAAGACGGCCGGGCCGGAATCGATGGGATCCTTCGCCAGAACAAGTCATCCGCGGCGGCCAAGAGGGCGGTGGATGTGGTCGGCAGCCTGGCCGCCCTGATTCTTCTGTCTCCATTGTTTCTGGTCTCTGCAATTCTCATCAAGCTGACGTCCCGTGGACCGGTCCTGTTCAGGCAGAAGCGCATTGGACGCGACGGTCGCGAATTCACCTTTCTGAAGTTCCGGTCCATGGTCGTCAACAACGACCCGTCCATTCACAAGGAATACGTTCAGAACCTGATCGAACGAAAGAACGGCAGCGGCGTGGTGTACAAGATGACCGACGATCCCCGCATCACGCCTGTGGGCCGCTTCTTGCGTCGCACCAGCCTGGACGAATTGCCTCAGTTCTTCAATACGCTCAGAGGCGACATGTCCCTGGTCGGACCCCGCCCGCCGATCCCCTACGAACTGGAAAAGTACGCGCTCTGGCATCGGCGAAGGGTTCTCGAAGTGAAGCCCGGTATTACGGGCCCCTGGCAGGTTCATGGCCGCAGCCGCACCACGTTCGATGAAATGGTGCGCATGGATTTACGTTACATCCGGAATCAGTCCCTTTGGCTGGATCTCAAGATCCTTTTCAAAACGCCGTATGTGGCGCTACGTGGAAACGGCGCGTACTAAACCAAAACGTTCTCGAAAAGAGTAGGACACTCGTGAATACCAAGATCAATTCCACTTCAATCGTCAGAATGGGCGTCATCGGCTACGGATACTGGGGGCCCAATATTGTCCGCAACTTCTACAACGCCTCGGACGCCACGGTTGTTTCGGTGTGCGATCTGAACCCGAAGGCGCTGCAGCGCGTTCGCAAGGTGTACCCTTCCATCGCGGTAACGACGAATCCTTCGGAAGTTCTGACCAGTCCCGACATTGACGCGGTCGCCATCGTCACGCCGATCTCCCACCACTTTCCGCTGGCGAAGACGGCCCTTGAAAACGGCAAACACGTCTTTGTGGAAAAGCCGTTCACGGCGACGGTGGCGGAGGCGGAGCAGCTGATTGAGCTGGCCGAACGCCGGAACCTGCGCATCATGGTGGATCACACGTTCCTGTTCAGCGGCGCGGTCCGGAAGATTCGGGAACTGATCGACGGGGAGCAGCTGGGACGTCTCTACTACTACGATTCCACCCGGGTCAATCTCGGCATGTTCCAGCATGACGCCAACGTGGTCTGGGATCTGGCGACACACGACCTGGCCATCATTGATCATCTGCTCGCCGCCGGCCCCGAAGCGATCGTGGCCACGGGCGAGAAACACGTCAACGGCAAGGAAGACATGGCCTTTATCGCGATGTATTTTCCCGACAAGGTCATCGCGCATCTCAACGTCAACTGGCTCTCGCCGGTCAAAGTGCGGACAACACTAATCGGCGGCGAAAAGCGGATGCTGGTGTGGAACGACCTGGAAGCCGACGAGAAGATCAAGGTCTATGACAAGGGCGTCGAATGGGCCAATCATGACGACGGGAGCGATTACAAACTCCGCGTCAGCTACCGCGCGGGCGATCTGTGGGCGCCGCGGGTTGAACAGGTCGAAGCCCTGACCCTGGAAACGCAGTATTTCGTCGATTGCGTCCTCAATGGCGTGACCCCCTTCAACGATGGGTACGCCGGACTGCGTGTCGTGCGCATGCTTGAAGCCATCGACGATTCGATTTCGCACAAAGGGAAGATGGTCTACTGCCAGCCGACAAACTCCAAACGCTCGGCGTCGACTGTCATGGCGTGAGTTGGGCCCTCTTCGCCAGGAAGGAGCGCTGGGGCCTGACCCTGCGCGGCCGGATCGCCGCGCTGATTCTGCTCGCAGCCGGCGCCTGGGTGGCGCGGAACCAGGCCTATGCGTTCCTGGCGGTCAACGCTCCGCTTTCCGCGGATCTGCTGGTGGTGGAAGGCTGGTTCATCGAGCGAAACGCGGCGCTGGCGGCGGCGGAATTCAAACGAGGCCAGTATCACCAGATGCTGGTCGTTCAGGCGAGCTATGAAGGGGAGCGTCCCGGCTACCGGACCGGACGCGACGCCCAGGACTACTCGGCGCAGCTGCTGGCCCGGTATGGCGTGCCCCGTTCGGCGTTCGGCGTCCTGTCGTATCCGGCCGTCGAAAGGGATCGCACCTACCACGGAGCGCTGGCGGCGAGAGAGTGGATGCGGGAGACCGGTCGCTCCGAAGTCTCATTTAACGTGGCGACTCTTGGCGCGCATGCGCGGCGGTCACGGTTGCTTTTTCAAAAGGCCTACGGGCGCGCGGACGGCATCGGTGTCGTGGCGCTGGTAGACCCCATGTTTGATCCTGCGCGCTGGTGGCGGAACAGCGAAGGCGTGCGGGACGTCATTGGAGAAAGCCTGGCATATGGATATGCCCTCTATTTTGCATGGTTCAACTGACAGAAGACTCCGGGCGCAGACGAGATGAAACCACAAGTCCGTCTTCATACTGCGCCGACGCTGCAGAACTATTATCGAAGCGCGGGGGAATGCGGCGATTCCGACTCCTCCCTGTCCGAACGAATCGAGAACCTGCTCTTTGAACGCTATGTCGATTGTTCCGGGTGGCGCTCCTGGGCACAGCAGTCGTGGTTATGGGACGCCTATTACCGGATGCGCCCCCGCATACCCGACGTCCTGCGACGCCAGCTGCAACGGATTTATCTGCGGGACTGGAACAGCATCCCGTTCCCCAGCTGGCCGATCGACCGGACTGCGGATATCCTGCTTGAGGAAGCCCTCTCGAACCAGATCCGGGAACTGGGCCTTCAGAGTGTCCCATTCATCTGGTTCTGGCCGAACGGCCACAAGGCCTGCGCCATTGTAACCCACGATGTCGAAACGACGGAGGGCCGGGACTTTTCAGAACGTCTGATGGACTTCGACGACGCCTGCGATATCAAGGCGTCGTTTCAGATTGTTCCGGAAAAACGTTACGCCGTTCCGCCGGACTACCTGCAGACCATTCGCGACCGGGGCTTTGAAATCAATGTCCAGGGTCTCGACCACGACGGCAACCTCTTCCGCAACCGCCGGGAATTTCTACTCAAGGCCGCGAGGATCAACGACTATGCGGTTCAATTCGGCGCGCGCGGGTTTCGCTCGCCCGTGTTGTACCGGAAGTCCGACTGGTTTCAGGATCTGGTCTTTTCCTATGACATGTCCACGCCGAATGTGGCCCGGCTGGAAGCCCAGCGCGGAGGGTGCTGCACCCTGATGCCGTATTTCCTGCCGGGCGATGTGCTGGAACTGCCGCTGACCCTGACGGAAGACTACACGCTGTTTCACATTCTCCAGGACTACTCGCTGACGCTCTGGAAGCGTCAGCTGGAAACGATCGTCGCCTCGCATGGGTTGATCACGGTTCTGGCCCATCCGGATTACCTGATCGAAAACCGCGCCCAGGCCGCTTATCGCGCCTTGCTCGACGAAATCGCGCGCCTGCGGTCCGATGAGGACGTCTGGGTGACCCTGCCGGGCGAAGTCGATCGCTGGTGGCGGGCCCGCGCGGCCATGCGTCTGATCCGGAAGGCCGACACCTATCAGATTGAAGGCCCGGAATCCGCCCGCGCCCGGGTGGCGTATGCAACCCTGGAGAATGGCCGGCTCATCTACGATATCGACGGGGATCGCGTGGGCGCGGCCTTTTCGAGTCGCCCCGGATCTCAATGCGCCCGCTGAGCGGCCCCCTGTCGATGATCTCCACGAACAGGAACCTTCTCTTTGCGCTCTATTCCGCAGCCCTGTTCGCGGTAAACGGGACGTTCGTCCGCCATCTTGTCGCATATGCGACGGACTGGAGCAACACCAACGCCTCCCACATTCTGCTGATTCCGTTCATTAGCGGAGCTCTCCTTTACAGCAGCCGCGAACGCATCTTTGCGGCGCCGCGGCTTGCGGCCGGACCGGGTCTGTTGCTGGCGGGGATCGGCATGATTTCGCTGGTGTCTGCGGCAACGTGGGGAAAAACGCTGACCGAAGGAAATCAGCTTTCCTGGATGGCGGCGTCCATGGTGGGCTTGTGGCTCGGAGGCTTTCTGTTCTTTTTTGGCGCGGCCGCGTTTCGAGCGGCGCTGTTCCCGTTGATGTTCCTTTTCTTCTGCGCGCCGATACCCAGCCCTGTTCTCCAGGGCGCCATCCACATCTTGCAGCGGGGATCGGCGGACTTCGCGTTCATGATCCTCAAGCTGACCGGCACGCCGATCTATCGCGAAGACTTCACGTTTGTGCTGCCGGGATTAACGGTCGTCGTCGCGCCCGAATGCAGCGGCATCCGTTCCGGGATCAGCCTGCTCATACTGACACTGCTGGCCAGCCACCTGATGCTCCGATCGCTCTGGCGATGGTCTGCGCTGTTGCTCATGGCTGTGCCCATTCTGTTTTTCAAGAATGCGTTACGGATCGCAACGCTTACCCTGCTTGCGGTTCATGTCGATCATCGCATTCTGACCAGTCAACTGCACCAGGAGGGCGGCATTCCTTTCTTTGCCGTCGGCCTGCTTCTCATCTATCCAGTCCTCCGATTACTGATCAAATCTGAGCGACGGCTGGTTGAGGGAAGGGATTCCGCGCAATGAAAAAGCTGATTTTTACCGCCATCCTGATCGCAACCATCCTGGCCGGAGGCGTTATCGCGTACTCGATCTGGAGAGCCACGCCAATGACCGGACAGGCCTACTACGAGAGCGGCAAACAGTACTATGACTCCGGCAAATTTGCAGAGGCGACCATTCAGCTGCTGAACGCGATCCGCAAGGAGCCCAAACAGCGAGAGAGCCGGTATCTTCTGGCGCTCACGTATATCGCGCAACGTGATCTGAACAATGCCGCCAAGCAACTGCAGGAACTTCTCGAATACTTTCCTGATGACGTGGAAGCCCAGCTTCAGTTAGGCCAGATCTACCTGACCGGAGGAGCCAGCATCCCGGATCTCTTCCGAGAGGCTCAGAAATCCGCCGAGAGCATCCTGGCCAAAAATCCCAATCACGTCGGCGCGCTGATTCTTTCGGGAAATGCTGCGGCTGGCCTGCAGGACTATCGATCTTCGGTCGACCTGTTTGAAAAGGCTCTCGAACTCGATCCCAACAACACCGTGGCTTTTGTCAGCCTGGGAACGACTGAAGCGTTGCAAAAGCACTATCCGGCCGCCGAGAGGGCGTTTCTGAAAGCCCTCGAGGTGAATCCCAGGGACAAGAACGCGCTGATTTCCCTCGCAAATTACTATCGCGCCATCCGAAATCTGGAACAGGCCGAAGCGACGTTCAAGCGGGCCATGACCGAGTATCCGGCCGACCGCGCGATCTACGCGCAGCTCGTGACGTTCTATGCGCAGACGAAACGATACGCCGAGGCGGAGAAGATGCTGCGGGAGGCGCAGAAAATATCTCCCGAAGACCCCAGTCCTTCGCTCGTGCTGGCGGACCTGCTCGTCAGCGAGGAACGGGCCGCGGAAGCCAGGAATCTCCTGCTCGAACTCAAGGACAAGTATCCGGAGAATCTGGAGG
>DASUFH010000045.1:0-27491 GCA_036274645.1 Terriglobia bacterium | reverse complement strand
GCCTCGATGATGATGTCGGCTTTGTCGAATCCTTCGTCGTCGAGTTGCGGGCGGATGAGCGCCAGTCGTTCCTCCATAACCGCCTGGGAGAATCGTCCTTTCTTCACCGACGCGTCGTAGTTCTTGCGGATCGTCGCCATGCCGCGCTCCAGCGCGGCCGGATCGGCGTCCTTGATCCGGACGGGGAGGCCGGCGTTGGCCGCGCACATGGCGATTCCACCGCCCATCGTGCCTGCGCCGACGATGGCGACACTGGCAATCGGCAGCGCGGACGCTTCTCGGGACATGCCGGGAATCTTGGCCGCCGCCCGTTCGGCAAAGAACGCGTGCATCAGCGCGCGCGCCTGATCGGACGCCAGGCAGCGGACCGCAATGGCGCGCTCCTTCCGGCAGCCTTCATCGAAAGGCGTCGTGGCGGCGATCTCGATGGCTTCGATGGCGGCCAGCGGCGCGGTCTGATTGCGCCGGGTTCGGGCGGCCTGCTCGCGCGCGGCTGCAAACAGCGGCGCGTTGTCTGCGGGCGTTCCAAGCTTCTCATGGCGGTCCCGCGTTTTCGGATGCGGTCCTCCGCGCGCCGCCACTTCACGCGCGAACGCCGCCGCTCCGGCCGCGACCTGGCTGTCGTCGCCGTCCAGAATGCGATCGATCAGCCCCAGGCGCAGGGCGTCGGCGGCAGAGATCGGTCGGCCCGACACACACATGTTCAGCGCCGCTTCGACGCCGACCAGCCGGGGCAGCCGTTGCGTGCCTTCGGCGCCGGGAATGATACCCAGATTCACTTCCGGCTGGCCGATCCGCGCGGTCGCTGTCGCGACCCGGTAGTTGGCGGACATGGCCAGCTCCACCCCGCCGCCGAGCGCGGTCCCGTGGAATCCGATCACAATGGGTTTCGTGGAGTTCTCGATCTTTGTCAGCAGGGGATGCAGATCGAGCGCATTCTGGCCGCGGGCCGCCGCCTCCAGCAGCTTGATGTCCGCTCCGGCAATGAATGTTCGTCCCGCGCCAACGATCACGATGGCCCGAACTGCCGGATTCTCAAACGCCGTGTCGAGGGCGGCCGATAGTTCATCGGCCATTTGCCCGCTGATTGCGTTGACGGGAGGGTTGTCGACGGTGATGGTGGCGACACCATCGCTTACAGTGGATCGCACAAGTTCGTTCATAGCGCGCCACAGTGTGCCACAGAGTGGGAGCTTCTGTCCCTGCTCTCGCGTTTCGGGGATCAGTTCTGGCGGGTCCGCCGGTTCAGGATGCGGTGGACCTCACTGCAACGCGTCAACCGCGGCTGCGCGCTTGTGGCGTCTGGCTTCATCGAGCGCCGTGCGTCCCGCCTTATTGCGGATGCGCCGGTCCGCGCCGGCCCCGAGCAGCGTTGCGACAAGGTCGGCGGGACCGGTGTCGAGTATGGCGGCGTACATGAGCGGCGTGAATCCGGACTGGTCCTGGGCGTTCAGCGCGACTCCCGCCCGGACGAGCGCGGGAATCAGGGATGATCGTCCGGTGATCGCCGCCCAGTGCAGCAGATTGATCCCGGAGCTCTCCGCGATGCCGACGTCGGCGCCCGCTTTGATGAGCTCCGCGACGACATCCGGATAGCCGAACGTGACCGCTTCCGAGAGCGCTTCCGCCGACGGCCGCGCGCCACGCGACAGCAGGAGCCGCACGGTTTCCAGATCGCCGGTCATGGACGCCAGCGCGAGCGGCGTGTGTCTGACGTGGATATCTTCGGGAGGCTCGGCCGGCGCGCCGACGTTGAGCAGCGCGGTGAGCGAGGCCGCCGTGCCTCGATATCCCGAGGCGATCGCGAGGGCATCCGAATTTCCACCGGTTCGCGCCTTGCCGTCTGCGCCGCGACTGAGCAGCAACCGGACCTTCTCTGAGTCGGGCGCCGCCATCATCAATAAGGTCGTGCCGCCGGGCGTCTTGGCGTCTGGATCCAGGCCGCCGTTGATTCGTCTCTCCAGCTCCTCGCGAGACCCGAACAGCGCCGTCCGAACCCAGGGCGACGGATCCGGCGCGTTCCCGACCGCGCGAGATGGCGTGTCTTCCGGAATGGCTGCGGTCAGCGCCATGACCGCCCAACAGGTTCCGGCGTAGGAGATGAACTCATCCTTGCCATAGGGAAAGCCGGTTGAGAAATACGGCGGACTGACCTCGGCCGGAGAAACCATGCGGGTTGCAACGCGCCACGAACCGTCGCGGGCTTCTGTCGATATGAGATATTTCACGCCCTTCTGCCAGTTCGCATCGCCGGTATCGACGCCGGCTTCCTTCAACGCGAAGAGCGCCTCGCCCGTGGAGTAGGCGTCCACATCGTAGTTTGCGGTTTGCGGCCAACCTCCGCTGGCTGTCTGACGAGAGAACAGTTCCCGGCTTGCCGCATCCCGATCGTTTGCGGAAGCGCCGGCCCACGCCAGCCCCATCAGCCGGAACGCCGCGTCTTCGGTCGAGCCCGCAGGGGTCTGGATGAGCCACTGCCGCGCGCGTTCGATCGCCGTCTCGCGTTCCGCCGCAAGTTCGTCGGGCATGTAGGTTCGAAGAGCGCGAATGGCGGTGGCCGTGGCTGCAAACACGCTGCCTGAATGAGGCGGCCGGAAGTCTGAGGTGATCCAGTGTCCGTCCCTTTGCCAGCGCGCCATCCGGTTTGCCAGCACGCCGGTGGCCAGGCTTCGTTTGACGCCGGCGGCGCCGGCGGCCATCAGGAGATAGCTGTCATTGGGGGTTGGATCGCTCAGGTTGATTCCCTGGACGGCGTCATCCAGGGAGGATTCGCCGTTGAGAGGACGAAAGGTCTTGTCTTCGAGAGCGGAGAGAATCCGGTCGTCCGTTGCGAATCCGCGTTGCCGCGCCGCGTGCAGCGCCAGGATCGGCAGCGCATTGTGGTGGCACGAAAAACAGGATCGCTGTTCAACGAACTTCGCGGCGGAACGTTCGAGCGTGGGTATGGCTCTGGCCACCGCCGCCCGAATGACTTTCGGATCCACGGTATCCGCTCCCGGTCGAGCTTCTGTTCTCCGGACCGGTAACGGTAAAACAAGCGCCGCGATTGTCAGCGCGCCGGCAATTCGGACGATCGGGTTCAACGTCGTTTCCGCCTCGGACATGCACTTTAATGCGCGAGCGGTCTGCGGACAAGGTGGACTGCTTGTAGGGGCGGTCTGTGACCCCCTGACGTTTCGTGGTGGAAATCTCTGATTGAACAGAAAGACGCCCTGAAACGCTGGGCGGTCATAGACGTCATAGACCGCCCCTACAGGCAGAAGGCGGGGATTAGGAAGTCTTCTTCTCTTCGTCGTACAGGTGACACGCAACGAGTCGGTCGCCGGGTTCGTCCTGCAAAGGCAGGAGTTGCGGCGTGATTGTCCGGCAGACGTCGAAGACCTTCGGACAACGGCCGGCAAAGCGGCAGCCGGCGCCGATGTTGACGGGAGAAGGAACGTCGCCTTCGATCGCCTGCGCCGTTCTGCCCCGCTCTGTTGCGGGATCGGGTTCCGGATTGGAACTGACCAGGATCTGTGAATAGGGATGTTTGGGATGAAAGAACACGTCGTCGGAGCGGCCGATCTCGACGATTGACCCCAGATACATCACCGCCATTCGATTGGAGACGTAGCGCACCATGGAAAGATCGTGCGCGATAAACAGCATGGTCAGTCCGAGGGACGTCCGCAGGTCGTCGAGCAGCCGCACGACCTGGGCCTGAACAGAGACATCGAGCGCGGAGATCGGCTCGTCGCAGACCACAAACTCCGGTTCGACGATCAGCGCGCGCGCTATGCCGACCCTCTGGCGCTGGCCTCCGGAGAACTCGTGCGGATAACGGGACGCGTGTTCCGGCTCGAGGCCGACCCGCCTCAGCCATTCCGCCACGTTATCGGAGATCTGGCGCCGGGAGCGCGCGCCGCTGAGGCGCAATCCTTCGCCGATGATCTCCCCGACGGTCATGCGCGGGTTGAGGCTCGAGTAGGGATCCTGAAAGATCATCTGCATGCGGCTGGCGTAGCGCTGGAAGTCCGCGGACGTGTAACGCCCGGGCAGCCGTTCGCCCTTGAAGTGGACTTCGCCGGCCGTTTTCTCATGCAGGCCCACGAGCGTCTTCCCGAAAGTGGATTTTCCGGAGCCGCTCTCCCCGACCAGTCCGACGATCTCCTGCGGGAACACGTCCAGGCTGACGCCATCGACCGCGTGCACGACGCGTTTGGAGTCGAGCCGGAAGTGTTTCTGGATGTTGCGCGCTTCGAGGATTGGCTTCACGGTGTTCCCCTCCGGAATACCCCTTCGGCGCCGGCGGGAGCGTTCTCGTCGTGGAGCCAGCAACTGGCGCCGTGCCGTCCGGTCGAACCGTCAACGTCGAATGCCGGCGGGTCGTTCGTCTCGCAGATCCGCATGGCGTGGGGACAGCGCGCAAAGTACGCGCAGCCCTTCGGGGGATCGAACAGGTCCGGTGGCGCGCCTTCGATGGGTTTCAATCCGTGTTTCCGGTCCGGATCGTTTGCAGGAAGCGCGGCGCGCAGGCCCACCGTATAGGGATGAGCGGCGCGATGGAACACATCGTCGGCGGTCCCGCGTTCCACGATCCGGCCCGCATACATGACGGCCACATCGTCGGCGAGCCGCGCGACGACTCCCAGGTTGTGCGTGATCAGGATGATCGCCATGCCCGTCGTCTGCTGGAGTTCGCGCAGCAGGTCGAGGATCTGCGCCTGGATCGTGACGTCCAGCGCCGTGGTGGGCTCATCGGCGATCAGCAGGGATGGCTCACACGCAATCGCCATCGCGATCATCGCGCGTTGCAGCATCCCGCCGGAAAACGTGAACGGGTATTGCCTCGCCCGCCGGTCGGCTTCGGGAATCTGGACGCGGTGAAGCAGTTCAACAGCGCGGCGCCGGGCCTGGCTCGGAGCGAGGCCACGATGAACCACCAGCGTCTCCGCGATCTGCGCGCCGATGGTCATCGTCGGATTCAGCGAACTCATCGGATCCTGGAAGATCATGCCGATCTTTGCGCCGCGGATATCCTGGCCGTCGATGACTTTCCGGCGAATGATGTCGACTCCCTGGAACATCGCGGAGCCGCTGGTGATCCGTCCCGGCGGCATGGGAGTAAGTCCCATGACGCTCTGAACCGTCACGGATTTGCCGCATCCGGACTCGCCGACAATCGCGAGGGTCTTGCCCCGCTCGACGGCGAGACTCACGCCACGAACCGCCTTGACGACACCTCCATAGGTATCGAACTCGACGCGAAGATCGTCGATTTCGAGCAGACGCGGAGAGACCTCCGGACGCGCCGCCACGCTCATTCGCGCCCTCGCATTCGGACGTCCAGCGCGTCGCGCAGTCCGTCGCCGAACAGGTTGAACGCGAGAACTGTCACGCTGATGAACGCGGCGGGAAAGATGAGTTCGTGCGGGTGGGACAACATGGTCCGGATCCCTTCATTGCACATGCTTCCCCAGGACGGTGTCGGCGGCGAAACGCCCATGCCGATGAACGAGAGAAACGCCTCCGTGAAGATCACACTCGGGACGGCGAACGTGAGCGCGACGAGAATCACGCCCATCGTGTTCGGAATCATGTGCCGGAACACCAGATAGGCCGTTCGCGCGCCGAGCAGCCTGGAGGCGGCGATGTACCCCTCTTCCCGGATCTGCAGGATCTGTCCGCGAACGAGGCGCGCGGGCGAAGGCCAGGAAAGCAGCGTCAGCGCCACGAGCATCGGAAAGATTCCGCTTTCCCCCGGTCCGATTCCAAACGCGATCTTGAGCAGGATCATGAAGAGCAGGAATGGCAGGGCCATCACGAAGTCGGCCACGCGCATGAGCGCCTGATCGGCGCGTCCGCCGATGAAACCGGCCGCGCTGCCATACACGATGCCGATCAGGATGAAGAGCGCCGGCGCCACGACCCCGATGAACATGGAGACGCGGGCGCCGTACATCAGGCGGGCGAGCAGGTCGCGGCCGAGATAGTCCGTGCCCAGCGGGTGACGGGGCAATTGAATGTGGTCGCCGGCTTTGAGGTTTTCGGAGGATTGCGCCCATCCGCGCGCCACGGCCTCGTCCGCGCTGACTGCGCGAACCGTGTCGACGGCCAACGTCGCATGAACGCCGGATTCGACGCCATCTCCGTTCAGAGCCACCACCGAATACCAGTAGCGCTGCGGCGTGAGGTCCAGGCGGTCTTCATAACTGACGTGTTCGCCGTCGAGCGTCTCGCCAAGCGGAAGGCCCAGGGCCCGGCCGGAAGCCGGATCGTAGACGTTCCGATACACGACATAGGCCGCCACGCCGGGCAGCGGATCCCAGACCAGACGGATACCCTGCGTGGTCGCAGGCTCGAAAAGCCGCAGGTTCGTTACCGCAGTTAACGGATTGGCGCTGTCGCCCGCGGGCGGCGCCGCCGTGACACCGGGCCAGGGCGCGCGTGGCTCCGTAATCAACGCCGTCGCAGCCGTTCCAAATGTTGGAGGCTGGCTGATCTGATCCACATCCTGAACAGCCGGTCCCACCCGCCAGACCCATGGGCCGGCAATCGTGAAGAGCAACATGCCGACCAGGATGACGAACGAGGCCATCGCCCGCGGATTTTTCCGGAGCCGCCGGGAGGCATCCTGCCAGTACGACAGTGAAGGCCGCGAGATCTTTTGCGCGAGGCGACGCGCCTCAGCCGGCTTGAACGCATCCGGATCGAGCCGGACGTTGGCTGAACTCATTTCGCTGAACTCATTTCAATGTCACCCGCGGGTCGATGACCCCGTAGACAAGGTCCACCACGATAACCATGAAGACGAGAAACGCGCCGTAAAAGACGGTCGTTCCCATGATGACGGTGTAGTCCAGTTGCTGGACGGCCTCCACGAAGAATCGCCCGAGTCCCGGGATGGCAAAGACCAGCTCAACCACAAATCCTCCCGTCGTGATGGCGGCGATCGCCGGACCGAGAACGGTAATGACGGGAAGAATGGCGTTGCGGAGTTCGTGGCGAAGAAAGATTCGGGCCGGAGGCAGGCCCTTGGCCCGCGCGGTCCGGATGAAATCCGCATTCACGATTTCGAGCATCGACGACCGCATGAGCCGCGTGAGGAACGCCATGGTCCCGAGGCCCAGCACGATCGACGGCGCCAGCATGTGCGAGAGTGTGCCCCAGCCCGCCACAGGCAGGACGGTGAATCCGAACGTGGAGTTCAGCGTGACGAGGCCCAGTTGACCGATTGCCGCAACCACGAAACTCGGAACCGAAATCGCGAGGATCACCAGAAACATGATGACGACATCCGGAAGCCGGTTGCGATACAGCGCCGTCAGCGATCCCCACAGAATTCCACCGAGGGCCGCGAACACGATGGACAGGATGCCGAGAGTGGCCGAGACGGGAAAATGCTGCAGGATGATGTCGTTCACGCGCCGGTTCCGCTGGGTGAACGAAATGCCGAAATCCCCGCGCGACAGATTCCGCATATAGACACCGTACTGTTCCAGCACGGGGCGGTTGAGCCCGTAACGTTCTTCGAGGTTCTTCCGGATCTCTTCGCTGGCCGCGCGGTTGTTCGCCAGCGGGTCACCGGGCACGGCGTGCATCGCCACGAACGTGGCCGTGGCGATGAACCACACCGTGATGATGCCCTGCAGAAGTCGTTTGACGGTATATGCAAACACAGCTGAATTCTATTGCCGGCTTTCGTCCAGATAGGCGTTGGTGTAATCGGGATCGGCGCCGACAGCCCTGTAGACGACGCCCTTCAGCCGGGAGTCCTGCACGTAGACCCGGCCGCGCTCGTAACTCGGAAGAATGACCGCGTCGTCGATCAGGATCTGCTGAATCTTCCCAAACGCGTCCATGCGGGTTTTCGGATCGAGCGACGACTGGGCAACCCTCACCTGACGATCGAGCTCGGGATTGTTGTACCGGCCCCTATTGTTGGCGTTCCAGGAAGCGAAGAGGTCCCCAAACGTCAGGGGATCGTCGAAATCAGGGCCCCAGCCCGCCATGACGATGTCGTAGTCCCCGGAGGTCATCTTGGCCAGACGCTGCTTGAAGATCTGCTTGTCGATCCTGATCTCCAGTCCCAGCGTCCGCTTGAAAAGATCCTGAAAGTACTCGGATTGCCGGTTGGTCAGCGGAGAATCGTCGGTGAGCAGAACCAGGGGCGGAATCTGCTCGAGACCGAGTTCCTTTTTCGCCAGATCGAGCCGCCGCCGCGCTTCGTTGTAGTCGGGCGTGATGACCTCCGGGGGATATTCCTGACGGAACGACTTCTCCACTCCCTTCAGCCAGGCCGGAAACAGCGAGACGGCGGGCTGATATCCCGGCAGCGCAATGACCTTGTTGACCAGTTCGCCGGAGTCGCTCACCAGCTGGAGCGCCTTGCGCAGATTGTGGTTGGCGGTGATTCGCCCCGGACGGAAGTTGAAATCGAGATAGAAGACCGATCCGTCGTTATAGCGGCCCACATTCCAGCCGAGCCGCATGGCGTCTCCGAGTTGTTGTTTGTCGAGTGTCGCGCGAGCCACCGCGCCGCTCTTATAAAGGTTCACGACCGCGCCGGTATCCGAGGTGATGTACGGCATGTCGATCACGTCCAGGCGGACGGCGTCCCGGTTCCAGTAGCGCGAATTCTTTTCCAGACGCACGTGGGCGCCGTGCACCCACCTGGTGATGGTGAAAGGACCGTTGTAAAGCGTGTCCGTGGCGTCGGCCCCATAGCGGCCCTGCCGGCTGCGGTAAAAGTCCTCACGGACCGGGTTGTACACGCCAAATGCGACCAGCTTGTCGAAAAACGCGATCGGCCGTTCGAACTCGACCCGCAATTCCCGATCCCCGATCGCGTGGACGCCGAGAGCCGCGCGCGGCAGCTTCTTGTTGTTGATCGCTTCGGCGTTTTTGATCGGATACATGATGAAGGCGTATTCCGAGGCCGTTGCCGGATCCACGACCGTCTGCCAGGCGAAGACGAAGTCGCGCGCGGTGACCGGCTTTCCGTCACTCCACAGGGCGTTCTCGCGCAGCCAGAAAGTCGCCCCGCCGGCGTTGATTTCCCAGCGTTCCGCCACCGCCGGGGCGAGATGGCCGCTGGCGTCGTAGCGCAGCAACCCCTCCATCACGTGGCCGAGAATGCGAAAACTGACCGTATCGGTGGCGCGCGTGCCGTCGATCTGGGGCGGCTCTTCCTCGAGAGCGATCGTGATCGTTTTCGTTTTGAAGTCCACGGCGCCGAGGGCGCCAGCGCCGGATCCCGTGAGGTTCGAAGCGCGGGAAAGCAGTCCCATCAACAGGACAAAGCCCACGACGCCGGCCACGGCCAGCAACGCGATCTGGCGCAACGCGGCCCGGCTCAGGGAATCGCCGGAATTCACCGTCTGTGTGTCGGACACGCGGCTTTCCATAATGGGTTCTTCCAGATTACCGAAGAACGGCATGCCGGAAAACGACGAATTGCGGTGACTGTCCTTCACGTTGTTCCTGGTCGACGTTCCAGTGAACGTCTTCGTCCGGTCTCGCGAACGGCTCACTTAGGGAGATGATGAACCTGTCCGGCATCGGAGCCTTTGAGGGACCGCCTGGGGCGCTTTGCAGATCGGTACTCGCTACCAGTGCACGACGGAAACATTTCGGTCCCCGCCTGTTTGTAGGGGCGGTCTATGACCGCCCAGCGTTTCAAAGTGAATATCTGCGAGTCAGAGATTTCCACTCCGAAACGTCGGGCGGTCATAGACCGCCCCTCCAAGCGGGCAGGGCCCAATGGCCCTCCGACCAGAGGAATAGACGGCGCCGATTCTGAAGCGACCTGCAGCGCGTGATAGTGTCTGAGGCCGCTGAAAATGAGGTCAGATCAAGAATTGGTCCGGGGAGGCGTCGACCCGCCAAAGGGGGTTCGGCCAAGACTTAAGAGAAGATCGGAACATTAAGGCCCGCGACGGCATGGTCAAGGACGTTTGTGATAAGTAATAAGGACGCGGCGCGCATCGCCAGGTAGCCGCGACGGGTATCCAATGAAATTAGCTTTCCGCTCGTCATTTTGCCCTCTTCCGAAGAAGAGCGCGTTACCCCTGACTTTCGTGGTCCTCTGCGGCCTGGCCCTGCTCGCGGGCGCCCTGGCGCAAACGCCGAACGCGCCGGCAACCCGGCAGGAAACGCTTCGCGGGGCGATAACGCCAGAGCGCGAGTGGTGGGATGTTCTGCATTACGACCTGTCGGTCGAATTCACGCCTACGGCAAAAAGGATTCGCGGATCCAATGTCATTACCTTCAAGACGCTGAAGCCCGGCGACCGGATGCAGATCGATCTGCAGACGCCTCTGACGATATCCAGAGTCGTTCATGGCGGCGCCGAACTGAAATACGAGCGCGAAGGCAATGTCTACTGGGTTCGTTTCGAAAAGGAACTGCCGGCGGGAATCGAAGACAAAGTGGAGATCGAATACGGAGGACGGCCGACCGAGGCGAGGAATCCTCCGTGGTCCGGAGGGATCACCTGGGGCCGCGACGATGTTGGAGAGTGGTGGATCAATACCACGTGCGAGGGGATCGGCGCGAGCATCTGGTGGCCCAATAAGGACATCGGTTATGACGAGCCGGACCGCGGCATGGATATCCACGTCACGGTTCCCGACAACCTTGTCGACGTTTCGAACGGTCGTCTCAAGGGTATCGATCACGACGAGCAGGCCAAAACCCGGACATTTCACTGGTTCGTCTCAAGCCCGATCAACAACTACGGCGTCAACGCCAACATCGGGGATTACATCAACTGGTCCGACACGTACGCCGGTGTCGCCGGCAATCTCGATATCAGCTACTGGGTCCTGCCCCATCAGAAGGAAGCCGCAATGAAGGCGTTCCAGGAGGTCCCCCGAATGCTCAAGGCATTCGAATACTGGTTCGGCAAGTACCCCTGGTATGAGGACGGCTATAAGCTGGTAACCGTGTCCTACCCCGGCATGGAACACCAGAGTTCGGTCACCTACGGCAACTATTTTCGGAATGGCTATCGCGATCGCGATTTGAGCGGCACGGGCATCGGAATGAAGTTCGATTACATCATCGTGCATGAGTCGGCGCACGAATGGTTCGGGAACAACATCTCGATGAAGGACGCAGCCGACATGTGGATCCATGAAGCCTTTGCGAGTTACGCGGAAAACATCTTTGTCGAATACTACTGGGGCAAACAGGCCGGAGCAGACTATGTGATCGGAACCCGCCGGGACATCCGGAACGACCGCCCCATCATCGGAACGTATGGCGCCAACCGCGAAGGTTCGGGCGACATGTATCCGAAGGGCAGCAACATGCTCCACACGATCCGGCAAATCGTCAACGACGACGCCCGCTGGAGATCGATTCTGCAGGGCCTCAATCGCGATTTCGCGCGTCAGACCGTGACCACCCAGCAAATCGAGTCGTACATTTCGCAGCAGGCCGGCGTCGACCTGAGCAAGGTGTTCGACCAGTACCTCCGAACGACCGATATCCCTCTGCTCCAGTACCGGGTCGCGGGACGCGACGTTTCATTCAAGTGGAGCCGCGTTGTTGCCGGCTTTGCCATGCCGATCCGCGTGATCGTTAACGGAAAGCCGGTGAACATCACGCCGACACGGGAGCTGCAGTCGATCAGTTCCACGGATCCAATCACGGCATTTGAGGTCGATCGTAACTACTACATCAGCGCAGAAGCCTTGAACTGACGGGAGACGCAACGACGGGAACTTTTTACCCCCCGCCTGGCGTCTAACGGACCCAAAGGGGGGCCGATGCCAAGGAAGACCGTCTTATCCGCCGTAATCGTCACTATTCTCTCGTGGGCGCCCCACACTCCGGGACAGAGCCCGCAAGCGCAGCAACAGGCCGACGCCGAGCGCGCCTTCGACCACGGCGCAGACCTGATGGACCAGGGGAAATACGAGGAAGCGCTGAAGGAGTTTCGGAAGGTTATCGCGCTCGATCCGGATGCCCCCGACCCGCTCTACAACGCCGGACTGGCGGCGTTTCTCATCAAGGACTACACCGCCGCTCTGGAACTCTGGCAAAAGGCCAAGGCGATAGACCCGACCGACGGCATGTTGCGCTCCAAGCTCATCCAGACGTATCAAGCCCTCGGGAAGTTGAAGGAACGGGACCTGGAAAGGGCCGAATTGTTCGAACTCCGGAACTCCGGCAGGGATCCGGATCTGAAGGATCGCATGGAGTATTGCCGGGAGCAGTTTGAGGTGAACGGCAGGAAGGTGATGGCGTTCGAACTCTTCGAATTAAAGGGCGAGCGCGCGCTGCGCTATGTGTTCAGCGTTCTTGACGAGAAGGGGAACCGAGAGGAGTTTCGTATTTCACTGGGATCGTATGAATTGACGAACGCCGTATGGCGCCAGCAGGCCGAGCCAAAACCGAAGCCGGACGAGCGGCTGTTCCATCTCGACGGGTACTACGACTGGGGACACGCGACCTATGGCATGTATTTTCCGGAACCGTCATACGACAGCGTCCGAACCCTGGTGATTCGCATTCTGGAAGGAAAGGCGGAGCCCATTTCAAGTACAACCATAGCCGTCCCGCCGGACACGCCCAGACCATAGGATCCCGCCCTGAAAACAACGGCAAGTTGTGAACCGATTCGCCCCTGGATTCCGCTATAGCAGACATAAGGGTAGCTATGGGGAGGAATCGTCTCATGCGTCAGCGTCGAACAGTTGTGGGAGTCCTATTGATCGGTATCGCCGCCATCGGGCTGGCCTGGCCCGTGCGGGCCGGCGCGCAGGCTGCGTTCGGAGGAGGCCGAGGAGGGGCCGGGGGACGGGGTGGCGGCGGAGGGGCTGCCGCTGGCGCGACCAGTTCCGCAACGCGGGCGCGGGCGGACGCGGAGCGGGGCGCAGCCTCCGCGATGGGGCCCAGGGGCCGCGGCATGCGGGGCGCAGCGCCGGCGGCGCCGCACGAGATCGCGGTCGACGAGATCGTCAACTTTCACCACCACAACATTCCGCTTCCGAAGCCCGGTCAAAGCATTGCGCTCGACGCCCGCTGGGGCAGTCCCACCGCGTCCACGCGTCAGCCGGCCGTGCTCGAGATCGGACTGGCCACCACCGAGTTCAACGGCACGACGGACCTGCTTCCGGCCAATCTTGCGCTCGTCATCGACCGGAGCGGATCGATGGCCGCCGCCGACAAGATGACGCTCGTCAAAGCCGCCCTGCAGACCCTCATCAGCAATCTCCGGCCGCACGATATCGTTTCGATCATTGCGTTCGACACCACCGCTGACGTTCTGCTGCCGGCCACGAAGATCGGCAACGCCGTGGAGCACCGGCGGGTCATCGAAAACATCCGGCCCAACGGCAGCACCAACATCAGCGACGGACTCGCGCTGGGTTATCAGGAGGTTTCCAGGAATTACCGCGATGGCTACACCAACCGGGTAATCCTTCTGACGGATGGCATCGCCAACATCGGAGTCACCGATCCCTCGCGCATTGCGGACAATTCCGGTTCGTTTACCGAGCGGGGCATCGACCTGTCGACCATCGGCGTCGGCCAGGACATCGACGACAACCTGCTGCGCGCGATCGCCAAACGCGGCCATGGCCTCTATTACTTCCTCGCAGACTCCCGCGACGTCGCCAAAAGCTTTGCCTATGAAGCGCAGATCCTGCTCTCACAGGTGGCGCGCGATGTGCGCATCGAAGTGACTTTCGATTCGACGCTCAATCTCAACCGGGTTTACGGCTATGCGCCGCGCGTCTCCGCCGGCCGCATCGCGCTGGACATGGACAACTTCAATAACGGGATGACGGAAGTCGTCCTGCTGGAGTATTCGCCCGGGGGCTCGGGGCCGGTCACTGTGCGTCTGACCTATTTCGATATCGGCCGACAGCGTGTCGTGGAAGAGGTTCAGCGCATCGAACTGGCGCCGGCGAACGGACGTAACAACGACTTCCTCGAAGACAAGGAAGTCCGCAAGAACTACACCATCGCGGGCATCGCGCAGGCCATGAGCGACATGCAGCAGAACTGGCGCCGCAACGATCTCCGGACGGCGGAAAGCATCGTGAGCGCGGCGGTCTCCGAAGCGCTGGACCGATATCCCCTGGTTGAGGACGCCGACATTCGCGCGCAACTGCAGATTGCGGAAAGCTTCCTCGCCACGTTACGCAGTTTCAACAACTCCCGGCCTCTCGACTGAGCGAGGTTCCTTTTCGGGCTGATGTCCTGCAGCCCTTCCACCCCCTCTCCCGGCTCCGCCGGGAGAGGGCCTTTTTTTCGCTGGACTCGTATTCCCTATTCGTTCCGGCGCCATCCACAGGTTCTCACGCAGCCCTCGGCTGTCGAATGTCAGATATCGGTTTGTCGATGCCGGAATGGTCCGGGACCCGGATTCGCGGGGTCGGACCTTTCACTTCTTCATCAAACGCGGGTCATCGGCCGGATTGACGTAGTTGAACTCGATCGGCCCCTGACCGTAAAGGACGATCGTCGTTGGCTCGGTCGTGGTGTACGCATAGTGATTCATGGTGGCCGGCATCAGGGCGTACCCGCCGGCCGACAGGGTCTTGTTGCCCACGGCCTTCCTGTTCAGTTTGTCGCCCATGCCAAAGGTGAGAGTACCGGTCACGACCACGACATTCTCGTCCGCCGGATGGGAGTGGGCGGGAATCGCATAGTTCGCGGGAAACTTCAACCGGACGCTGTATGCCCCGGGTTTTGTGGGATCGCCGGAAAGGACAGCAATCTGCGCGCCGGCGGGCAGCATGGGCGGCGCGGGTCCCCATTTTGCTTCCCTGGAGTTGGTAAGGACGTGCGCGTGTGGTCCATCTGTCGCTCCGATCCAGGCGCCGGAAAACAGCAGGAATCCAGCCGCAATGACTGAAACGATGCTCTTCATAAGTTCCTCCCTGACTTACGAAGCAATCGGCCTGCCAGTCTTCTGAAGTGTCCATATCAGTTCATCAACGGATTGACGACCTCCAGGAAATCGAACTTCCGAAAGTCCACATCCGTGGTGTAGAGCCTTTTCACCCCGTGTTCGCGAAGGATGACCGCCAGGTGCGCGTCGGGAACAAGATTCCCACGAACCGAGAAAGCTCTCGTGGCGGCGGTGTAGTCCAACGCAAATGAAGACTCTTCTCCGATCACGTGAACGCGCGGCAGGGAGAGCAATGCCTGAATGTTCGCCCACGCTTTCGGAGGGGAGAGCGGCGAGGCGAAAATGCCCGGATGTGTCGCCATCCGCTGGTAGGCCATCAAAGTCAGCCAGGAGACGCAAAACAGATCCGGGTCAGCGGGGCGCTCCATCAGGAACGCTCTGGCTCTGGCATGCTGCGGAGATTCACTATCGGAGGCGTATAGCAGCAGATTGACGTCAAGGGAGTAGCTCATTTCGGCCGTTCGTCGAGAATCCTGTACACCGATTCCTTGTCCAGGAGATCAACGCGGGCCCCCATCGCCGAAGAATTCCAGGGCAATGAGACGCTCCGCGTTTGTCCGGCCTTACGCCTGGCGTTCAGCGCATCCGCAAGAAGTTCCGAGGCGATCCGGCTCATCGAACGCTTTTCTTTTCGCTGCAGCGCCCTCAGGCCTTCCAGGACGGGTTTGTCGAGGTCGAGAGTGGTTCTCATGCATCTGATGTAATCGAAATGCGCATCAGATGTCAATCTGTTCGGGACGCTTAGCGCTGCGAACGTTTCACGCCCCGGCGGCAACAGTCCGGGCCAGTCTGAATCCGTAGTCGGTATAACGGAAATCCGGGCAAAGGCTCGAGCGATGCGCGCACCGGGATGCTTTCACGTGATGCCGCCACGAGCCTCCACGGGAGACGCGCCGGGCGCCGGTTTCGGGTCCGGCGGGATTTCTCTCGGGAGAGGCGGCGTAGTAGTCCGCGCCGAACCAGTCCGCGCACCACTCGTGGACGTTGTCGCCCATGTGATACAGGCCGAAGCCGTTCCGGGGGCCTTCCCCCACGGGCCGGGGCGCGGGCCAGGCGCCCTGAAAGTACGTTACGGTGTCCGGCGGATCGTTACCCCACGCGTAGTCCGCATCGTCGATTCCACCCCGGCAGGCTTTCTCCCATTCCGCTTCAGTCGGCAGTCTGTAGCGATCGCCGGCGCCGGCCGAGAGCCAGTCGCAGTAGGCGACCGCATCCCGCCAGCTCACGCCAACGACCGGCTGTTCGGGATTCGAAAATGCCGGATCGTTCCAGCCGCGGGGCTCCTCGTGCCCGGCGCTTTCAAGGAAACGTTGATATTCCCTGCGGCTTACCGAGGTTCGCGCAACCTCGAAAGCGTCGATATACAAACGGCGCCGGGGACTTTCCCAGGAGTAATGTCCCTCGGACCCCATCCAGAACCAGCCGGCGGGAATGAACGCCATCAGTGGCGCAGGCCGTTCGGCCAACGAGTTGGGAAACGGGGTCATATACGCATGGTATACCGTCGAAGAGCCGTTAAGCCCCGCCAGGAGTCCATATAGTGCTTCACGCTTCCGGCGTTTGACGCTATCCTGTCACCCTCGTCTCGGCTTTTGTTTTTAAATCACCAAATCCCGTGGAGGTAAAACCATGGCTCAAATCAGCGTGAACAACGGCGTCAACGTGGCCGCGTTACTGGAAGCGCGAAAAGCGCTCACGGGCGCGCCGGAGGCCACCAAATTCAAGTGGCGGGCGTCATGCAAATGGAAGTACGGCACTCATAGTCAGACATCGATCCGTGGGTTTCACGGTCTCGGGCAGGAGCAACAGCACAAAGCCGAGTTCTGCTTTGACGCCGATCATCCGGAGATTTTCGCGTCCGAGGATCTGGGAGTAACGCCGATCGAATTTGTCCTCGTCGGCCTGGCGAGTTGTCTGACGGCCGGTATCGCGGCGGTTGCGCAGAATCGGGGGATCCAGTTGCGGTCGGTCGAAGCCAATCTCGAGGGCGCCATGGACATTCAGGGCATTCTCGGGATGGACAGCGACATTCGGAACGGCTATGACGACATCAAGGTGACGTTCAACATCGACGCCGACGCCTCGAAACAGGATATCGAAGCTCTGGTGGCGCAATCGCAGAAGCGGTCGGCCGTCTATGACGTGCTGACCAATCCCACCAACGTCACCGTCGAGGTCAACACCTCGCGTTAATCCGGAAACACTGGAGGCGGTCATCGAACGAGTAACCACGGTTGTCATCGGCGCCGGCCACGCCGGGCTTGCGGCAAGCCGGCTCCTGACGGAGCGTTCGATCGATCACGTCGTCCTGGAGCGCGGCGAGGTCGCCAACTCCTGGCGTCACGAGCGCTGGGACTCGCTGCGCCTCCTCACGCCGAACTGGCTGACGCAACTTCCCGGCCAACGTTACGAAGGCGCGGACCCGGACGGCTTCATGACCAGCGCCGAGGTGGCCGCGTTCGTCTCGGACTATGCCAGGCGGACCGCGGCGCCGGTGCGAACCGCGACGGCGGTCACGTCGGTTCGCTCCGCTGAAGATGGCTACCACGTCACGTCGACGACCGGGGAGATTCGCTGCCGCTCGGTGGTGCTGGCCAGTGGCGCCTGTAACCGTCCCAGTGTCCCCGCAATCCGCGAAGGCGTGCCCGACACGGTCGCGAACTTCACGCCGATGGACTACCGCCGGCCAGACCAGTTGCCCGAAGGAGGCGTTCTGGTGGTCGGCGCATCCGCCACGGGCGTGCAACTGGCCGAAGAGATCCATCGGTCCGGCCGGCCCGTGACGCTTTCCGTAGGAGAGCACGTGCGGCTTCCGAGAAAGTATCGCGGACGGGATGTGCTCTGGTGGATGGGCGCTTCCGGCGTGTGGGACGAGCGCTACGATCAGGTTGACGATCTCAATCGCGCGCGCGGACTGCCGTCGCCGCAACTGGTCGGGAAACCTGAAGGCGCCACTCTCGATCTGAACGCCCTCGGCGAGATTGGAGTCCGGCTGGTGGGACGCTGGTCCGCCGTGCGCGACGGCAGAGCGCTCTTTTCGGGAGGCCTGCGGAACCTCTTCACTCTGGCCGATCTCAAGATGAATCGTCTTCTGGACACATTTGACGCATGGGCCCGGGCCAACAACCACGATGAACTGACCGAACCTCCGGAGCGGTTCGAACCCACCCGCGCCCCGGAGACGAAGCTCGAACTGAACTTGAAGAGCGGTGAAATCCGGTCGATCCTCTGGGCCACCGGTTTCCGCCCGGATTACAGCTGGCTTCACGTGCCGGCGCTCGACCACAAAGGGCGACTGCGTCACGACGGCGGGGTCGTTGACACGCCGGGCCTCTACGTGATGGGGTTACCGTTTCTCCGGCGAAGGAAATCGAGTTTTATCTGCAGGGCTGAGGATGATGCCCGTGATCTTATCGGACATCTTGCGGCCCATCTGGATTCCAGTTCATCACAGCGGCCGTCTCCTTCTTCATTTCATCGCTCAGCGAGCGGTGAAGCTGCGCCACGCTAGCCAGATCCCAATCGAAGGACGCAATCGCATCGGTAACTTCGAACAGGCTCATGGCCCGCTCGTCCCGGGCGCGCTGGTAGTCGGCGAGCGCGCTTTCGCTGCCCCGGGCGACCGCATGGGCGAGTAGTTCAGCGTCGATCAGAGCGTCGGTCATTCCGTGCGCGGTGAGTGGATCCTTGAAATAGCCGGCGTCGCCAACGAGGGCCCAGCCGGGCCCATAGGACTGCCGGAAGAATCCGACCTGGCCCCCGAATCCGCGGTACTTCTCCGCCTGCGTGGCGCGTTCAATGGTGTCGCCAAGCCGGGGGTTGCATTTCTTCAGGAGCCGTTGATATCCCTCGGCGATGTCGGCGCCGACCGCGTCGTGAAAACGACTCTGCGCCACCGAAACAAACACGCAGGCCAACCCGTCGTTCGTTGGAATCACCCCCACACTCAGGCCCGGCCGGTAACACCAGTGATATCCGGTGATATTGGTGTCTGCCCAGTAGCTGAAGACCACGCCCGTGGCGTGGCGTCCGGTCTTATAAGGTTGCGCTCCGACGAGACCGGCAACGGTCGAATGAACCCCGTCGGCGCCGATCACGATCTCCGCCCCGACATTGAACTCTTCACCGTTGGCGGACCGCAGGCGGGCGCCACGAACGCGATTGTCCGAACGCGCCAGATCCACGAGCCGGGTCTCATATACGACTTCACCGCCAGCGGAGCGGACGGCATCGACCAGCAACCGGTCGATGACCCTGCGCCGCGGGGCGTACAGTCCATCGATACCGTCTTTGGGCTTGATTGGAATCTCCAGAATCTCGTCGCCGTAATGGAACGCGGTAGACCGCACGGTGGGAGTGCCCGCCGCTTTGACTTCGTCCAGAACTCCCCAGCGATGAAGCTGCAGCACCCCGCCCCGCATCAGGGCGTGAGTCGACAGCGTGTCCGCGCCATAGCGCTCCCGGTCGACCACCAGCACGCGAAGGCCGCGCCGGGCAAGCAGCATCGCAGTGGCGGCGCCGGCGCATCGGGCGCCGGCCACGACAACGTCGTAGCGCCGGGATGGTGGATTCTGGGCCTTGTTTTCAGATCCCACAGCCTCCCTATGGTACAGCCAGACGGAACGTCTGCCCGCCGCAGAAATGAATGAACCCGGTTGAGCATGGCCATCCGCTCCCGGAGTGCTGCTCAATACTTTCAGCAGGGATCATGGACTTCCGCTCCCGGAGTTCTGCTGCCGGCTGAGATGGCTGTAGACTGGATCGCTATTCCAGCGCGAGACGCGTTCGGCGCGCGTCGGGAGGCGAACGGATGAGTAACCACGATAGTGTATGGCCATACGGGATGCCGCGGGTGGGTCAGACTGCGGAGCGCTCACGCAAGGTTGAAGCGAACGACATTCAGCGATTCACCGAGATCAGTGGCGACCGGAACCCGCTGCACTACGACGAAGAGATCGCCCGGGCGACTCGGTTCGGAGAAATCGTCGTGCAGGGAGGCGTCACCAGCGCCATCCTCAACGCCCTTGTGGCCGAAGACCTTCCCGGCCCTGGAACGGTTTTCCTCCAGGTGAACTGGAGCTTCAAGGCGCCGGTACGGCCGGGAGACACCATTACCGGACGCGCCGAAGTGATCGAAGCGCGCAGCGACAAGCCGATCACCAGGCTCAAAACCAGTGTCACCCGTGACGATGGCACCGTTGTGCTCGAAGGCGACGCGGTGTGCTACACCATGCCAATCATCCGGAAGTAGCCTGCGCGAGTATACTGTCGGCCATCCTGGAGGCCGAAATGGCTAAAGACAAGAAAACTGTTCTGGGCCGGCGCGGATTCCTGAAGGCGGCCACCGCCACGGGCGCGGCGGCGCTGGTCCCGCCAGCCGTCGTTCAGGCGCAGGCGGTCCCGGCGGCGCAAAGCGTCCGGGCGAGCCGTCCTTCCGAGGCGGCGGTGGCCGCAGAGACCGGACTGGGAGCGCCGGCGCCGGCCGATCTGATGATCAATGAACGGCCTGGATCGGACTTCATGGTGGACGTGATCAAAGCGCTCGGGTTCGAGTACTGTTGCGCGAATCCGGGCTCGAGCTTTCGCGCGCTGCACGAATCGATCATCAATTACGGCGGCAATCGCATGCCGGAATTGATCACGTGTTGCCACGAGGAATCCTCCGTCGCCATGGCGCACGGCTATTTCAAGATCGAAGGCAAGCCGCTGATGGTGATGGCGCACGGCACCGTGGGGTTGCAGCACGCGTCCATGGCCATTTACAACGCCTACTGTGATCGCGTCCCGGTATTCATTGTTCTCGGCAACATCCTGGACATGGCGTACCGTCGCGGGAACGTGGAGTGGGTACACAGCGTACAGGACGCGGCCGCGATGGTGCGGGATTTCACCAAATGGGATGACATGCCCGTCACGCTGGAGCACTTTGCCGAGAGCGCCGTCCATGGCTACCGGATCGCGATGACGCCCCCGGCGGAGCCCGTCGTGCTGATCGCGGACGGCAAGCTGCAGGAGGAACCGATCGCGGAGAAAAACCTTCGCGTCCCGAAGCTGTCGCTGGCGTCTCCTCCGCAGGGCGACTCCGGCAGCGTCGCCGAATGCGCGCGCATGCTGGTCGCCGCCGAGAATCCGGTCCTTGTTGCCGGCCGGGCGGCGCGTACGGCGAACGGCGTCAAACTGCTGGTTGAACTGGCGGAAGCCCTTCAGGCGCCCGTTGTCGATCAGCGGGCCCGCATGAACTTTCCATCGAAACATCCGCTGTATGCGGCGTCGTTCAACATGGCCGGCGCGGACATGATTCTGGGGCTCGAGATCCAGGATTTCTGGAGCGTCCTGAATCAGCAAACTCCGCTCAACCGTCTCGGTATGGAATCCAAACCGGTCATCAAGCCAGGAACGAAGGTCGCAAGCATTTCGGTCTTGCCACTGAGCCACAAGAGCAACTACCAGGATTTCGGACGGTATGAAGAGGTGGACATCGCGATGGCGGCCGACGCCGAAGCGACATTGCCGGCGCTGATCGAAGCAGTGAAGAAATTAATCACCGGCGATCGGCGGCGGGTGTTCCAGGAACGGGGCGCAAAGCAGGCTGAGGCCCACCGTCGAGCCCGCGAAGTGTCGCGTCAGGAGGCGACCCATGCCTGGAACGCGTCCCCGATTTCCACCGCGCGCCTGTCCGCCGAAATCTGGGAGCAGGTGAAAAACGAAGACTGGTCTCTCGTCTCGAATATCCGCAACTACATGAGCGACTGGCCGACCCGCCTGTGGGACTTTGAGAAACCTTACCATTACATCGGCCAGCAAGGCGGCGCCGGCATCGGGTACCAGGCGCCGGCAGCGGTCGGCGCCGCCCTGGCCAACCGCAAATACGGCCGGCTCAGCGTGAACATCAACTGTGATGGCGACATGAACTACGCGCCCAGCGTGCTCTGGACCGCCGCGCACCATCGCATACCGCTGCTGACGGTGATGCACAACAACCGCGCGTACCACCAGGAGGTCATGCAGATCCAGCTGATGGCCAATCGCGCCAACCGCGGTGTGGATCGAGCCGGTATCGGCACGGCCATCACGGATCCCAATATCGATTACGCGACCATGGCCAAGGCCTACGGCATGTATGGCGAAGGGCCCATTATGAAATCCGCCGATCTCGCGCCGGCGCTCAAACGGGCGATCGCTGTGGTCAAGCGTGGAGAGCCCGCGCTTGTCGACGTCGTCACCCAGCCGCGGTAAGGAGGTAATGTGAAGACCTTGTGGATCGTGTTGACGCTGGCGCCGCTGGCCGCTCTGTATGCGCAGGGCAACGCCGACAACGGCAAGAAGCTCTACGTTAAGAACGGCTGTTATCAGTGCCACGGCCTCGAAGGACAGGGCAGCAATGCCGGCGCGCGTCTGGCGCAGAAGTCGCTGACGGCGCCCGCGTTCATCGCGTATGTGCGCAAGCCCGCTCCCGGAGGGATGCCGGTCTACAGTTCCAAAGTGATTTCCGATGCGGATCTGACCGAGATCTGGACGTACGTGAAATCGATTCCTCCCCCACCGCCGGTAACGAGCATTCCCCTTCTCGGCGGGCAATAGATCGTTCGCGGATATAAATGAGAAACACTCTTGCCTTCATTGTGCTGATTTTTTCCGGCGCCTGCGTGGCGGCCGCCGTCGCGCAGGCGCCCGATGGCGCTGCGGTTTACCAGGCCAGTTGCGCATCGTGCCACGCCGATCCCGGACCGGACTCGCGCGCGCCGAACCGCGCGATCCTGGCGACTCTGGCGCCGGAAAGCATCGTGGTGACGCTGACGAGCGGACAGATGTTCCGGCAGGGCGCGGCCCTCACCGATGCGGAGCGCAAGGCTGTGGCGGGTTTTTTGGCGGGCCGGCCGGTGGGGACGGCGGCTCCTGCGCCTACGGCGGGGCTGTGCAGCGCGAAGGCCCCGGCCATCACGGCCGAAGACATCGCCGGGGGCTGGAACGGCTGGGGATCGACGGCGGCGAACAACCGCTTTCAGAGCGCAGAGAAGAGCGCGCTCCCCGCATCGGCGATCCCGCGGCTGAAGCTCAAATGGGCGTTCGGGTTTCAGGGGGTCAGTTCGGCGCGTTCGCAGCCCGCGATCGTGGGCGGCCGCATGTTCGTCGGCAGCGAAAGCGGCGATCTCTTCGCGCTCAACGCCCGGACTGGCTGCGTCTACTGGATCTTCCATACGAAAGCGGGTATCCGCACGGCGCCATCCGTCGGTCCCTACAGGCGCGCGAACGGGACCAGCGCTTTCGCGGTGTATCTCGCAGACGGCGCCGCCAACGCCTACGCGGTCGACACCGAAACCGGACAGGAGATCTGGTCGCGGCGCGTTGACGACCACGTCTATGCCAAATCGACCGGCTCGCTGACTTACTACGACGGCCGCGTGTATGTGCCGGTCGCCGGTGTGGGCGAGGAGGGACAGGGGGGATCTCCGGCGTATGCGTGCTGCACCTTCCGCGGCAGCCTGAGCGCGCTCGATGCCAGTACCGGCGCCGTCATCTGGAAAACCTACACGGTGGATGAACCGAAGCCGCGCGGGAAGAGTAAAGAAGGAGCGCAACTCTGGGGACCCGCCGGCGCCGGCATCTGGTCCGCGCCGACGGTGGATCCCGGACGTCGCGCAATTTACGCGGCCACCGGCAACGCTTATGCTGAACCCAACTCGAAGAACAGCGACGCTGTGGTGGCGTTCGACCTGGACAGTGGACGAATTCTGTGGACCTTCCAGCCAACGATCGATGTGTGGGTCGGCGGCTGCAGGACGGGCGATGGAAATCCCAATTGCCCGGCCACGGTCGGCGCCGATCACGATTTCTCCATGTCGCCGGCGCTCGTCAGACGCAGTAACGGCGCCGACCTGCTCATCGTCCAGCAGAAGTCCGGCATGGCCTATGCGATCGATCCGGCCAGACAGGGCGCGCTGGTGTGGCAGTACAAAACCAGCGATGGCGCCGGCCTCGGTGGACAGTGGGGCGCGGCCACGGACGGCGACCTGGTTTACTTCAGCGTCAACGGTCCCGCCAGCGCGGCGGGAGGATTGCGCGCCGTGAATCTGGAAACCGGCGCGGCCGTCTGGTCGAAGAACGCCGAGGCCCGGCTGTGCGGAAACGAGCGCGGGTGCAGCGCGGCGCAGGGCGCAGCCGTCACGGCAATTCCCGGCATCGTCTTTTCCGTCTCCATGGACGGCGGGCTCCGGGCGCACGCGGCCGCCGACGGAACGACTGTCTGGTCCTTCAACACGAACCGGGATTTCGAAACGGTCAACGGCGTGAAGGCCAAAGGGGGCGCGATGGATGGCCCCGGCGCCGTTGTTTCGGGAGGAATGGTCTACGTCAACTCCGGATATGTCAGCCTGATCGGACGTCCGGGAAATGTGCTCCTGGCGTTTGCCGTCGAGTAGACCGCAGCGTCGCGCCTGCGCGGCAAACGGGTCGGCGGAGGATGTCGGCGGTTATCGAGGCTCGACGGGGGACCGGAAGAATCGTGGCGAGGTTCTAAAAATAGCCCCCGAAGAGCTAGGGCCCGCGCTGGCGACGCATGTTAATATTCCGGCAGTCTTCTGAGGCCGTTTTCAAGAAAACTGTGCGCGTCCAGGACCAGACGAGGCGCGACTGTATTTCGCCATGAGGAGCCAGAGTTCCGCGGCTCCCAAAACCACCAGGGCTTCCCTGGCGACAAGTGCGGAGGGCGAATCCCCGTGAGAAATTCACTTCCAGCGATGGTTGTTTTATTCGGGAGTCTGGCGCTGTGCGCGGCGGCCAATGCGCAAACGGGCATCATCTCCACGTATGCCGGCCCGTCCGCGCCTGTCGATGGCTCGCCGGCCACATCCGCCGCTCTCTATCTTCCGGGAGCCGTTGCAACGGATGGCGCCGGTGGATTCTATGTCGTGAGCCAATCCAGGGTGTACCACGTTACTTCGGGCGGAGTCATGACCCGGGTCGCGGGGACATCGAGAGGGTATAGCGGTGATGGCGGTCCCGCCGTTCTTGCCCAGCTCAGCTATCCGGTCGGCATAGTTGCGGACGCCTCCGGCAACATCTTTATAGCGGATTCCGGCAACCACCGAATTCGCAAGGTCTCTCCCTCAGGAGTCATTACTACCATCGCGGGTACCGGCGTCGCCGGATTCGCAGGGGATGGCGGCCCCGCTGCCTCCGCTCAATTCAGTGGGCCGGGCGATCTGGCTATCGACACCTCCTCTAACCTTTTCGTTGCCGATGGCCTCCGGGTCCGAAAGATCACGTCCGAAGGAGTGATCAGCACGGTCGCCGGGTCGGGAGCTCACGGCTCCAGTGGAGACAATGGCCCGGCCGTTGAAGCTGCATTTGAGAGTGTGTTCGGTTTGGCGGTGGATGGATCCGGGAACATATACATCGCGGATACGTTCAACGACCGAGTGCGGAAAGTCACGCCAGACGGAATGATCAGCACCGTTGCCGGAAGCAGTGGTACCGGAAACATTCTTGTGGAACTCCGCGATCCTTACGATGTGGCTGTGGATGGCTCGGGGAACCTGTACATCCTTGACTCTAGTTTCTACTGCATCCGGAAAGTATCACCCGGCGGAACCGTCAGTACGTTTGCCGGGTCCCCTCCTTACAGTTTTGGGTTTTCCGGTGATGGCGGGCCCGCCACTGCGGCGAGAATCTCATTTGCCTGGGGCCTGGCTGCGGATAGTTCGGGTGATCTTTATATCGCTGACAGCAACAACAACCGTGTCCGGAAGGTATCCGGGGGAATCATCACCACCGTGGCAGGAAGCGGCATCTCTGGCTTTCAAGGGGATGGAGGCCCCGCCACGGCCGCCAAGCTCGACTATCCAGCCGGCCCGGCGACCGACGGCGCGGGCAACCTCTACTTCGCCGACAGCAATAACAACCGCGTTCGAAAAGTCTCGCCGGGCGGGGTTATCAGCACCGTCGCCGGAACGGGCGACCACGGGTTCAGCGGCGACGGGGGCGCCGCGATCTCGGCAAGGCTGGCTAACCCGCTTGGCGTCGCCGTGGATGGCGTCGGCAACCTGTACATTGTGGAAATCAACGACCGCATCCGGAAAGTGTCGCCCGATGGTGTGATCACGACCGTCGCCGGAACGGGCGAGATCGGTTTCAACGGGGATGGCCAAGCGGCCACTTCGGCGCAACTCTTTCATCCGAACGGTGTGGCGGTCGATGCCTCCGGAAATCTGTATATTGCGGATACCTACAACCACCGTATACGGAAAGTCACCACCTCCGGAATCATCAGCACGGTTGCCGGCACGGGTGACTCAGGATTCGGCGGAGACGAGGGCCCTGGCGCTGCCGCCCAGCTTCAATGGCCTTCGGCCGTGGCTGTGGACCGATCGGGCAATGTGTACATTGCGGACGTGGGCAATCATCGCATTCGGAAGGTCTCACCCGAAGGGATCATCTCTACCTTTGCCGGCACGGGCACGCCAGGATTCAGCGGAGATGGCGGACCGGCGACACTCGCCGAACTCACTACACCGTCCGGTGTTGCCGTAGACAGTTCCGGGATCCTCTACATCGCCGCAAACGGTCGCATCCGAAAAGTTTTCGACGGAACGATCAGCACGGTAGCAGGCGGCAACGTCGGACTCATTGAAGACGGAGTCCCGGCTCAATCCGCCTCGATCGGGCCGGAGGGAGTGGCGGTGGATGCGCTCGGCAATCTGTTCATTGCGGAATCGGAAGACCACCGAATCCGGAAAATCACGATGGGACTTCCGACGGCCTTCGAGCCCTCCACGCTGGCGCGCGGAGACTTTGATGGAGATGGCAGAAGCGACATCCTGTGGCAGCGTTCCGACGGTAGCGTCGCGCTTTGGCTGATGGATGGATCCATTCCCAGTGGCAGCGGTCCACTGATGGGCGGGTTCACAGGCTGGAATACAAGAAAGATCGCCGACTTCAACGGCGACGGCAAAAGCGACATCCTCTGGCAGCACACCGACGGAAGCACAATCCTGACGCTGATGGACGGACTAACCGTGATTGGCGCCACATCAGCGCTGGTCGATCCCACCAGCGGCTGGGTTGTGAGGGATGTTGGCGACTTCAACGGCGACGGAAGAACCGACATCGTGTGGCAACACATTGATGGCAGTTCCGCCTTATGGCTGATGAACGGGGTGGACGCCATGGGCGCCTCCGGACTGATTGGGCCGGGCACGGACTGGAGCGTGCGTCACGTTGGCGACTTCAACGGTGACGGTAAAGCCGATCTCCTCTGGCGCCACGCCGACGGCAGCGCCACAATCTGGCTGATGGATGGCGGCAGCCCGATCAGCGCCGCCGGATTGACCGGCCCAGGCACGGACTGGAGCGTGCGCCACGTTGGCGACTTCAATGGCGACGGCAAAAGCGATCTTCTCTGGCGCCACGCCGACGGCAGCGCGGCAATCTGGCTGATGGATGGCGGCAGCCCGATCAGCGCCGCCGGATTGATCGGCCCGGATACAGGCTGGAGCGTGCGCGACGTTGGCGACTTCAACGGCGACGGCAAAACCGATCTCGTCTGGCGCCACACCGACGGCAGCGCGGCAATCTGGCTGAT
>DASUFH010000044.1:0-6609 GCA_036274645.1 Terriglobia bacterium | reverse complement strand
CTGAAGATGACCGGCAATCGATCCAGCCGGAGTAACCGTTATACCAGCGTCTTCGACGTTCCGGTCGGTTACCGTAACGGTCGTTGATCCTGTGGATACCTGCGGTATGAACTCCGGCGCTGTCGGAAAGACGGGGGGAGGGGGCTCGGGTATTTCGATAGCCTCGTTCGTGACGCCCGGAATGAAGCCGGGGCTAACAGGTCCGGCGTCAGGTAGCGCCGTTTCCCGGCCGCCTTCAAACTCCAATCCGGGTCCGAATGGCACGGTCATGACGGACACTGTGTACACGCCTGGTGGAATGTTTGGAAACTCCATCACCCCGCTGGAGGGATCGTAATTCTGCGTGGCGCTCATCGCCGCGGCAATGTCGAAGGAAACCTCGGTTGGAGAGTCAGCGCTCCGCGATGGCGTGGGCGCGATCAACGCCTGGACCGCCGGCGGTGGTTGCCCGGTGGATGAGTCCATGACGCGTGTTCGAACACGATAGGTTGGAGGAAGCGACGGAAGCCCCCAGTCGATTCCGGTCAACTCGCCTCCTGCTCGGACCTCGATGGCGCTGGCGCCTGCGAGGTTCGGGGCGCCGGGGAAGAAGGCAGTTGCGACTTCAGCTGGAACCTCGTTGGGATTAATCGTTTCCGCCTGTCCGCCGCCGCCGCCCATGGCAACCAGAAACGAATCCGGACCCAACGGACTGCCCGCTTTCAGGTAATACCGCCCCGGAGTAATCCAGAACAAGCGGTATTCGCCACGATCGTTGGTGCGCGCGACTCCGGCGGGTTCGAGAACCTGCTGGCCCATCGGTGTGTAGGTGGCGCGCAACAACTGAACCGGAACACCCGGCAGGGGGTGATGATCCCGATCGTGGATCCGTCCGCTGACGTTGCCGGCCGGAATCATCTGGAAAGCAATGTTTGACAGGATCTGTCCGGCCGTCAGACGCAGGGTCGTTCCCATGTTCTGACGGGGACCGTAGGCTTGCGCGACATAACCGTTGGCTTCCGCATACAACCGGTAGGATCCCGCGTCCACGTTAGTGAAAGCAAAGCGGCCCTGTGGGTCCGTGACGACAGGAGGCGTTGGAGATGAAGAAGGGGGCATGGCAAACCCCTCGAATGCCGGCGCAACGTTCAGCTCTTCGGGACCCTGGAAAAACGGCTGATCGACCGGCGCTTCCGGTATCAATGTGACGCGCGCGCCGGCCAGAGGCGCGCCTGTGCCTGCTCCCAGCACGACGCCTTCAATGGCTGCTTTTCCCCCCGATTGTTGCGCGCCGGCGGCAGCGATGTGAAACGCCACGGACAGCGACAGCGTCAGGATGAACCGGCCCTTCGTCACGAAATTTCCTCCGGTCGGGCGAAACATGGCGTCGTCGAATGATAAACCACCGGCGGGCCGGAACATCGGAATTGGGCGGCCCGCGTCCGCCTGAGGTCCTTTTCTGCCTTGTAGGGGCGGTCATCGACCGCCCTTACACTTCTGTCGCGCAAAGTCGCGGGACTGTGCTGAGCGACGATTTAGGTGTTGCGCATCCTCCTGTTTCGAAATATTCTCACGCCACAAATTCCAGTAAACATCGGCGGGAACAACAGTTTTCTCGCCGAAGAGCTAATTTTAATGCGGCAGAAAAAGCAGCGGACCGTGCGCAAAAGCAGCTCTGTCGTTGAATCGGCGGAGCCTCAGATCGCCATCGTTGACCGGAAGGCTCCGCGGGGCTTCGCGCACAGCGCTGTTGGCGGGCTGGCTATGGCCCTTTTGGGAATCGTTCTGGGCCAGGCCATTCTCTACGGGCCATCGCTGGTCGGTTCCCGCATTCTGCTTCCGCTCCGGATGCTTGCGTCTCCGGGCGTGTATCTGCCGCAGACCGACGAAACGAAAGATCTGACAGCCCATAACGTGACATTGGGCGATCTGGTGTTCTTCATCGAGCCGGAGCGCCAGTTTGTGGCGTCCGAACTCCAGGCCGGCCGGCTGCCGCTCTGGACTCCCTACCGGTTTGCCGGCGCGCCGCTTTACGCGCTCGGCCTGTCGCCCCCGTGGTTGATCGCCTATCTGATTTCCTCTCCGGTGATTCTCGCCTGGACGCAGATGCTGGTCGCGTTGATTGCAGGTTTGGGAATGTACGTGTTTTGCCGGCGCACGCTCGGACTGGGGCCCTGGCCATCGATCATTGCCGCATGGGCATATCCGCTGACCGGCGCGTACATCCTGTGGGTTGGCCAGTGGCTGCCGGCTGTCATGTGCTGGCTGCCCTGGAGCCTGATTGCCGTGGACCAGACCGTCAGAAGACCGTGGAGCTGGGGCGGTCCGGTGGTATGCGTGGTGACCACGTTTCTCCTGGTTGGAGGCGCGCTCGATGTTGCAGGGCAGGTCTTGCTTGTTTCCGGTATTTACGCGGTCTGGCGTCTGGTAGAGGAGTATGGATCGGGCGTGTTCTCGCGCCGGGGAATACAGGCTCCGGCTGCGCTGGCATTGGCATGGGCGCTGGGTTTCGTCTGCAGCGCCTGGATCCTGCTTCCGTTGGGGGAATACCTTGAAAACGGATTTCGGGTGATTCGACGAAGCGAAGGCGCTGAGGAGCGGCCTCCAGTCGGTCTCGCCGCTGTTCCGCAGGTGGTCCTTCCGGACATGTATGGCTCTTCCCGCCGGGGCAGTTTCCGCATCGGCGCAATGGCGCTGCCGGAAAGTTCAGCCGCCGCCTACACGGGCTCTGTAGCCTGTCTCGTGCTTGCTCCGCTGGCGTTCTTCCGCCGGCGCCGTTCCCACGTGTTCCAGATGGTGTTTCTCGTGTTCCTTTCATTAAGCTGGGCATTCGATGTGCCGGGCCTGGTGCAGTTGTTGCGGCTGCCGATGCTGAACCTGATGTCCCACAACCGCATGGCGTTTGTTGGCGCGTTTGCGTTCACTGCTTTAGCCGCCATGGGGTTCGATCTCCTGTTGCAGAAGCGGATTCCGCGCCGGGGCTGGTTCTGGGTTCCGATCTCCGTGTTGCTGGCTCTGAGCCTGTGGTGCGGATATCGTTCCGTCGTGCTGCCCGAGCCGATTGCGTCACAGTTGGGAGCGGCCATCCAGAACGCGCCGATTCGCGATATTGACGAGCCCTGGGAAGTGGCGGAAATCCAGAAGAGTTTTCGAATCGCCTACGTGACCAACGCGGCGTTCTGCCTGCTCGGCATTGTCGCATGGGGAGTTCTGATGGGGCGTATGGGCCAACGTCGATGGGTTGTGCCGGCGCTGACCTCCCTTCTCATGCTGGAACTCCTTTACTTTGGCTACGGGCACGCGGCTCAGACCCGATCCGCATTGTATTTCCCAAGGGTCCCGATCTTCGAGCGCCTTGCCAGTGAGGCGGAGGGGCGCATCATCGGATTCAACTGCCTGCCCGCCAATCTGGCCCAGGCGGCGGGGTTGTCGGATATTCGCGGTTATGACGGCGTGGATCCGTCGCGCCTGGTCCGGCTGCTGCAACTGGCGAGGAATCCCCTGAGCGCGCAGACCGCGTACGCTGCAACGCAACTGATGGCTCCAACAGTTTTCAATGACGCGACCACCGGAATGCCGCGCGTTTCCTCCATCCTCGACATGCTCAGCGTCCGGTACATCATCTTCCGTGGTGTCCCGCCGCCGAATATCCATCCGCTGTACACCGACGATGATTACTGGGTGCTGGCCAACGAGCGGGCGCTGCCCCGGGCGTTTGTTCCGAAGAAGGCGCAGGTCATCGCCGACGAAGAGGCCCGTTTGCAGGCGATGAACAGCGGGTCATTTGAACCCGGCGAAATTGCGTACCTCGAGACACCCATCGATCTGCCGAACGAAAGTGTTGGCTCGGTGCGTTTTGTGGATGAGACGCCGCAATCAGTCACCCTCGACGCGAAGATGGAAACCGCGGGTCTGGTCGTACTGGCGGATCGCTGGGACCGTGGCTGGACGGCCACCGTCAACGATCAGCCGGTTCCGATTCTGCGCGTCAACCATGCCCTGCGCGGCGTGTCCGTTGGTTCCGGTCCGAGCACGATTCGTTTTGTGTATGCCCCGGCCAGTTTCTATCGAGGAGTTGCGGTCTCGTCTGCTGGAGTTGCGGCCCTGCTACTATGGAGCGCAGTGGTCTCAGTACTGGCGTGGCAGCGTCGCCGGCTCCCGAAGCTGCCGGGCGTCACGGCGCCCGCCCACGCCTGAAGCCGCCCCTGTTTCAACCAGAAAGGCGTGTCATGAATCCGGATCCCTACGATCTTGACCGCTTTGTTCGCGCGCAAGATCCCATCTACGAGCGTGTTCTCTCCGAGTTGCGGGCCGGCGTCAAACGCAGCCACTGGATGTGGTTCATCTTTCCGCAAATTGCGGGATTGGGATCGAGCTCCATGGCGCAGTTGTATGCCATTCGCAGCCTCGATGAAGCCCGGGCGTATCTCGCGCATCCCGCGCTTGGTCCACGGCTGGTGGAGTGCGTGAGTCTGGTCAATGCCGTGAGTTCCCGCGATATATCGCAGATACTCGGCTATCCGGACGATCTCAAGTTTCGTTCCTCGATGACCCTGTTTCTTCTGGCCGCGCCTGAGGAAGCCGTATTCGCGGCCGCATTGAGGAAGTACTACAACTCCCAGCCGGATCCGATGACCCTGACATTGCTCGGCGGAAAGGGTTAGCGTGGTTGCGATTCTGTTCGTTCAGGAAGGCAGGACTGCCGAGATTGGTCGCATTGAGACGGACAGGTTTTGGGCATTCTCTGTAAGCGTCTCTATTCCGGGCAATGCAACGAGCGGTCCAGCTACGATCGTTGCTGAGTCGCAGGCCGGGAATAGACAGAATCAAAAAAGATCGCCGCTTACGGTAAAAGCGAAACCCTAGAATAGAGTCTTCAACGGGCAGTCATCTGACGATGTCTCGTCCGTTTCTTTTCTGTTGCCCTCTTCGTCTGTTCCTTCTTTTTCGCTGCCGCTTCAGCGAACCCACACGGCCGAGTTAGAATCATTGGTCGTATGACGCGCGACGGGATTCACGATATTGCAATCATCGGCGGTGGCATTGTCGGCCTGGCCACGGCGAACGCGTTGCTTGACGCAACTCCGGGAGTCCGCCTCGTTCTGCTGGAAGCGGAGCGCAAGGTGGCTCAACACCAGACGGGACACAACAGCGGCGTCATTCATTCCGGACTTTATTACAAGCCCGGGTCCATGAAAGCCCGATTTTCGGTCGAAGGCAGCGCCGCCATGTTCCGGTTTTGCGAAGAGCACGACATCCCCCATGAACGCTGCGGCAAGATCGTCGTGGCGACCCGGGAAAACGAGCTGCCACGGCTCGAAGAACTGCATCGTCGCGGCGAAGCGAATGGACTGAAGGGCATTCGGTGGCTGACTGCCGAAGAGATTCGCGAGCACGAACCGCATGCGGCCGGACTGCGCGGACTGTTTGTTCCCCAGACGGGTATTGTGGACTACAAGGTTGTTGCCGAGACAATGGCGCGACTGGCTCGCGATCGAGGGTGTGAAATTCGGACCGGGGCGGCCGTGACCGGATTCCGGCGGATCGACGGGACCATTGTATTGGAGACCGCCGCCGGCGATGCGCGCTGCCGGACGCTGGTGAACTGCGGCGGGCTGCAGTCGGACCGGGTCGCGCGTCTTTGCGGTGTCGATCCGGGGGTGCGCATTGTTCCATTCCGAGGTGAATACTACGAGTTGACGCCATCCCGCCAGTCGCTGGTCCGAAATCTCATCTATCCCGTTCCGGATCCCGGCTTCCCTTTCCTCGGAGTGCATTTCACGCGCATGATCGGCGGCGGGGTGGAGGCCGGTCCCAACGCGGTGCTGGCTCTCAAAAGGGAAGGCTATCGTAAGACCGACGCCGATCTGCGAGACATCGTGGACATTTTCAGTTATGCCGGATTCTGGAAAATGGCGGGGCGGTGCTGGCCAACGGGAATGGGTGAAGTCTGGCGTTCGCTCAGCAAGGGCGCGTTTGTGAAGGCGCTGCAACGCCTCCTGCCGGATCTGCGGCCGGAAGATGTCGCTCCCGCAGGTTCGGGGGTGCGCGCCCAGGCGATGGATCCGGCGGGGAATCTGCTCGACGATTTCAGTGTGGTTCGCGCGGAGGGCATGGTCCACGTTCTGAACGCGCCTTCTCCCGCGGCGACGTCGTCGCTGCGGATCGGCGCGACGATCGCAGCCATGGTTGCGGAAGTCCGGAATCAATCGTAATCGAGGGGGCGGATCGGCTCCTCCAGTTCATCTTTCCGCTTGAGCGCCTCTTCGAACTTTCCTTCCACCGCCTTTAATCGCGCTTTCTCGCGTTCGAACGCCTCGTTGAAGCGGTCGTCGGCGGTCTCCTTGTCGGCGTGCACCTTGTTCAAGGCCTCATCGAACGACAGGTTCTTCTTCTTCGGCTTTTCCGTAAACAGCACGTCGCCGGTTGTCCGGTCCACGGTCAGCACGGCGTCGCAGCACGTGCAGCGAATCTCCAGGCGATCAGTTTTCTTTGGCATGTCCAGTTAGTATACCCAACACCCGGCCTGGACGTTTCCGGGCGTTCGTTTCAAATCAGGAAGGAGAATCGTTCATGACCCCAGGCTGTTCCAAGGCATTCCGCGTTCTGACGTTACTGTTTGTCTGCAGT
>DASUFH010000043.1:0-10192 GCA_036274645.1 Terriglobia bacterium | reverse complement strand
CCCCGCCGCCCGAAGGGTACACGCTCACCTGGCGCGTGACATCCTGCCGGCCTTCCGAAAGCACCTCCAGGTATTGCTTGAGTTGATCGCGCAGCGCCGGATCGGGAAATTCCACGGAACGCGTCTCGCTCAGCCAGACGGTCTGAAGGGAGCCGTCGGCCAGGAGTACAGTCAGCCGATAGTCGCTTGCCGACGTCTGTTGTTGGAGGACGTGGTCGGTCTGCTGGACCGCCAGCAGCTTGCCTTCAAGAGTTTTGCCGCCAACATCGAGCCGGACCGTCGCGCCTTTGACCTGCGCGAGGAAAGAGCCGAGCCCGATATCGCCGGTCAGGTTGAACGGATATCGCCCAAGCATGTGACTCGAGGGAATGCCCGTCGTGTAGCCGACCGAATAAAGCGACCCGTTGTCCGGGTTCCAGGCGGTGAACGACTTGAGCACATCGTTCATGTCTTCGGGATGGAACGTCAGGCTGAGCGGCGCGGAAATCTGTCCGCTGCGCACGATGTAAGCCATGCCGTTCTTCGCCAGCAGGACGCGAGTGATCGGCAACGGCTGCTGCGCCTCGAGCGTTGCGGCCATCAGGAAGATTGCCAGTGTCATCTGGAATGCGCGTTGAAAGCGTGTCATGTGGACTCCTTTCGGCAGGGGGCGTGAACGTCCCGGTCGAACTCCCCTGAACCTGATGCCATGACACGCCAACACGTCCTTTTTGTCTTACGGATCACTGGCATCCGGCGGTCCGCCGAACACGCTCGTGAAATCAACATCCTGCGAATCGATCGCCGCCTGAAAAATCCGCAATTCCGGATACAGCTGCGGATTCCCATAGACCCCTAAATCGGGGACAGACCCCAAATAGATTGGGCGAAGCCGGAATTTATTTGGGGTCTGTCCCCGATTTAGGGGTCTGTCCCCGATTTTCCCAAGGTAGAATCCGGTGGCCCATGAACGACAACATGCGAAGGGATGAAGCGATGAGGAAAGCCCTGTTTTATGCGTTCGGTTGCGCGACGCTGCTGTTTGTGACCGCCAACGTCGGCGCCGCCCAGGACGCGGCGAAGATCTACCAGGATAACTGCGCCACCTGTCACGACACGGGCGCCAACCGCGCGCCGGCCCGCGACACGCTTGCCCGGATGCAGGCGGAGCGGATTCTCGAGGTGATCGAGCGCGGAAGTATGGTCACGATGGCCAACCGCCGGAGCGCCGCTGAGCGTCGGGCGCTGGCGGAGTATCTGAGCGGCAAGTCGCTCTCCGAGCCGCTGAACATCACTCCGCCGGCGTCCGCCATGTGTCCCGCCGGAGGCAAGTTCGACATGAAGAGCGGCGGCCAGTGGGGCGGCTGGGGCAACGGCGGACCGAATACGCGCTATCAGTCCAAGGCGGGCTTCTCCGCGTCGGATGTGTCGAAGCTGAAAGTGAAATGGGTCTTTGCCCTGCCCGGAGAACTCAGCGCCGGCGGCCAGACCGCCATCGCCGGAGGGCGGGTGTTCTTCGGCAGTCCCAACGGCTACGTGTACGCGTTGAGCGCCGATTCCGGATGCGTGCACTGGTATTTTCAGGCGGCCTCCGGTGTACGCGGCGCCCTGAGCTTCGGTCGTATCAACACGCCGAACGGCGCGCGTGACGCGGCGTTTTTCGGCGATCTGAACGCCAATGTCTACGCGGTCGATGCGGCTACCGGCGCGCTCATCTGGAAGGTGAAGGTCGAAGAACATCCCCTGGCGCGCGTCACCGCTTCGATTGCGCTGCACAACGGACGGATATTCGTGGCGACGTCATCGGGCGAAGAAATTGCCAGCGTCGCGACCGACTATCAGTGCTGTACATTCCGCGGCAGTCTCTCCGCGCTCGACGCCAATACCGGTTCCCGGGTATGGAAGACCTATCTCGTGGAAGAGCCCAAGCCCATCAGAAAGAACAAGGCGGGAGCGCAGATGTACGGGCCCGCGGGCGTGGGAGTCTGGTCGTCGCCGACCGTCGATCCGGATCGAAACGTCGTCTACGTGACCACGGGCAACAACTACGTCGAGCCCACTTCGGACAACAGCGACGCCTTCATCGCGTTCGACCGCGACAATGGCAAGATCCTCTGGAAACGGCAGATTACCGCCCATGACGCCTACACGAGCTCCTGCCGCATGCCCGATAAAACGAACTGCGCCGAGGAGACCGGTCCGGATGTGGACTTCGCTTCTTCGGCGATCCTCGTGTCGCTTGGCAACGGCAAGCGGGCGCTCGTGGCCGGCCAGAAGTCCGGTGTCGTCCATGCCGTCGATCCGGACCGCAATGGGGAACTGCTGTGGTCAGTGCGGATCGGCAAGGGCGGAACGATCGGTGGCGTGCAGTGGGGGTCGGCGGCGGATTCCAACAATATCTATGTCGCGCTTTCCGACGCGGGACGAATTTCACGGACCTACACGGCAAGCTCCGATATCGATTCGAAAGTGGGCGGCGGAATGTTTGCGCTTCGCCTGAAAGATGGTGAGCGCTCCTGGTACGTGGCGGCGCCACCCTGCGGCGACCGGCCGCGCTGTAGTCCGGCGCAGTCGGCGGCCGTGAGCGCGATTCCCGGCGTGGCGTTCTCCGGTTCGATCGATGGACACCTGCGCGCGTACGCGGCCGCGGACGGTAAGGTCATCTGGGATTTCGATACGATCCAGACGTACAAGAGTGTGAACGGGGCGCCCGCGGCCGGTGGGTCGCTGGACGGGCCGGGTCCGTCGATCGGTGGGGGATTGCTGGTGGTGAACTCCGGTTACGCCGGGGCCGGCGGCATGCCCGGGAATGCGATCATCGCGTTTTCAGTGGACGGGAAGTAGGGCCGGATTCGGTCGGATTGTTCTGCCGGCGCCTGTCGTTCGCCGTTTCTTTCTGCTTCGCCCTGTCGGGCGCGCGCTTCGCGGCTCGCGCCCTCCTCTCCCGCGCCAGGCGCGGGAGAGGGCGCTTGTTGAAACTGCCCTCTCCGCCGAAGCCGAGTCTTGCGCGATGACATCAGAACGGTCCAGGAACTGCTTGACCACAGCCACGTCATCACGACTGAGATCTATACCCATGTCCTCCATCGTGGCCGACTCGCCGTCATCAGTCCGGCGGACCTCCCCTTACCGAATCAGGATAGGCCGCTCGGTTCCCCACTTTTGTGCGTCGTCTCATGGTTCATTGCCGCCCTCTTGATTTCCCGCTAAACTCTTACCGTTCAGTCTTCTGAAGCGCGTGGACGAACGAATGGACAACTTAGGATAGGCCGCTGCGGCCTTCTATGTAGGCTGTTCGCTGTTCGCGCATAATTAGGAGCCAGACACAAATAATGACCTACACTAAGAGCGAATCGTCGGATGACGCACGTTTCGTGGAATGGGTTGAGAGGGTAATCGAGGGCGTCGAGAAGCACTTCATAGCCGAGCAAAGCTACGTTGTGAAGGTCAATAACTGGTTTGGCCAACGTTGGCTTGGCTTCTCAGGTAAAGCGCTAGGGGCGGTCGCTGTGCACAATAGAAGGTTGCCGTTGCCACCGTTTGTCCCATCCCGCGTGGTGTCTCAGCGCAGGTTCTTCTCTCCACACGCCCGGTCAAAACGAAGCAGAACGCTGCACGTGAAACAGCATAGCGAGGAAAACCTGACGCGCTATGCGGATGTCATGCTACATGACGCAACCGTTTTCTGGTACAGCGGAAGCACAAGAAAGAATTCTCGCGGAAGCGTAATGGCATACGTGTTTACGCCCGAAGGGCACTGGCCATGGTATGTGGGCTTGCGTCGAACTGGCTCTTGGCATGTCGTAGAGGCAGCGGGTATTTCAAGAGAGGAACTCCATAAGTTTCACGAGGAGGCTGGCTAACACGCCAATGAGCCCGACACCGCCGTCGTCGCTGTCGCGCCGTCGTCGGCGCGGGTTATCGGCCGTTATGCGTACAAACGCTTGCGTGAAAGTCCACGCGGACAGAGAATGAACGCATGAGTGTTTCAATCGAAGAGATCCTGAACTTGAGCGTCAAGAAGCGCTTGGAAGTGATCGAAGAGATTTGGGACAGCATCGCGTCGGACGAGGATGCCGTTCCACTCACATCAGCGCAACGCAGGGAACTGGACCGGCGTCGCGCCGAGCACAAAGCCGATCCTTCGACAGCGGTTCCATGGGCCGAAGTCCGTAGTCGTTTGCAGAAACGGAAAAGGTGAAGGCAAGGCTCACTCCCGAAGCCGACCTCGACGCCCAAAGTGCTATCCGGTGGTACGACGAACGGAGTCGCGAACTCGGCGACGATTTTCTGCGGAAAGTCAACGAATGCATTATTTCCGTCGAGAAAACTCCAGAGAAATATCCTGTCGTCCATCGTGAGATGAGGCGAGCATTGGTTGCGAGGTTTCCATACGCGGTCATCTACGAGATTGAAAACACCGAAATCATCATCTATGCGATCTACCACTGCGCGCGAAATCCCGAGATATGGAAACGTCGACGGGACGCATGACACGCCGATGAACCTGACGCCGCCGTGGTCGCTGCCGCGCCCACAGCGGTTCCCTCGCTGCGCTCGGCGCGGGTTATCGGCAGGCCGTTGGTGCGCCAGCGAAGCTTGGCGCTTTCTTGCAGGGTGAGAGTCCCTGCGGAGTAAGGATTAACCATCCACTCCTACCGAGTGTTGCAACTGCGACTGAGGAGGTTGAAAGACCGAACAAGTCAGTTGAAGCGTACACCGGGAAGCATGCAGACCGCGGGAGCGACCGCGCGCTCCACAGCTTGATACAGCCCCGATATGGCGTCTGATGCGGATGGCGACGGTGTTAACGGTATCGGAAGCCCATGCAGACGGACCGGAATGGTGAGGTCCGCGAGGGTCCGCCGGGGTCCACATCAGAGCGTGGTATGCATGCAGAGAAAGCGTCAGGAACTTGGAGGCCCCAGGAATTCCACGGCTGAAACGCGGATGAGAAAGGAACCGCCGCAGGGCATACGGTTATTGAGCTTGCGCAGGTGTTTGCCGTAACCGGCGAGCAAGGAGTGCTCGGACCGGCTGCCTGGCGCTGCCGGGGAGGGACAGCAGGGGGCTTCGTTTCGGGGGGCCATGATGGTGGCGGTGGCGCGCGCCGGCCGAACAAGGCGCTGCAGACCGGCGTCGGCGCGGAACGGTTCGGCAATCCCTTGCAGTGGTTCACGTACCGCTCGCGGTTGAGCGCCAGAATCGTTCGGCGGACAAGTTGCGTCGTGGGCCGGCGACCGAGTACCCTTTCGACATGAGCACGCTTCAAGATATCGAAAAAGCGGTCCAGGATCTCTCGCCGGAACAGTTAACGGCGTTTCGCGCCTGGTTTGTAGAGTACGACCAGGCCCTTTGGGACAAGGAACTGGTACGCGACGTCGAGTCAGGCCGCCTCGATTCACTCGCCGATGAGGCGCTTGCGGACCTCCAGGATGGTCGCTGCACGGATTTGTGAAGCATCGTGCGAGTCCGCGGTTTTGGCGCTGTTACCGCGAACTGTCCAAAGACGTGCAACGCACGGCGGATCAGTGCTACGAACTCATGGCGAATGATCCGCATCACCCTTCTCTGCACCTCAAGAAAATTGGGCGATTCTGGTCCGTACGTGTCGGCCTGCATTACCGAAGCGCTCGCCGTTGAAGCGGAATCGGATTGCGTATGGTTCTGGATCGGTTCGCACGCTGAGTACGACAAGCTGCTCAACAGCAAGTGAAGCCGCGAACACGCCTTACTGAGAAAACGCGAACAGTTTCTCAAGCAAGGGTACGGATGGATGTTGGTCGCACTGGCGCGGCAGGCTGACACAACTGAGATGCCTGATGCATTAGTGTTGAGTTGGCAGGCCGTTCTGGATGCGGCCGAGTAGCCGTCTCGTTTGAGAGCATGTACAATGGCGCCCATGATTTTCTGGCGGCGCATGCTGCTGACCGTCGCGGCAGGGATTTTCTTAACCCCCGCGGCGCACGCCACAGAGCTTCGCATCCGTTTCAAGGGGCCCGGCAAGGAAAAAGTCCAGATCGAAAAAGCGGAAGCGTTGCTGGTCGGCTGGGAACTGGCGGACCGCGTGCCGCTGCCCTTCGAAGGCGATCTGGTGCGCGTGTCGTTCGATTCGCCGGAATTGCGCGCGGTGCTCGAGCGGTTTCCGAATTTAATCAGCGCTTTCATTCATGTTCGCGCGAAAGATCTCACGCCGATCGTTTCCGATCCCTTTACCTGGCCCGGATCCCAACCCCACCGGAACCTGGTCGCGTTAGGCGTTGAAGAGGTTCGCATCGATTTTCGCCGCGACCAGTTCACGATGTTCCGTATCGGCGACGACCAGGAGATGGTCGTCGAGTTGAAGGAACCGAAGGAACGCCGCATCCGTTTCTATGACGATGAGGACAAGCCGGTACGAGGATTACGGGTGGCCGCCTACATGTTCTGGGCCAACGAGAATCGTTGTGGCCGGATGTCGGGCGGCGATCTGATTGCGACCGGCGTAACGGATGACAGCGGACGGTTTGCCGTCCCGGACGGCGATTTCGAATACGCGTTCAAGCTGCTCGATCCGCGGGTCCGCTTTACGGTTCCCGACACGGCCGATACCGACGGCTATGCCACCGCTTTCCTGACCCAGCGCGAAACGCCTCTTTCGGTTCACTGGTATGTTTCCCGTCCGCTGACATTGCGCGTGTACTCCGGCGACACGCCGCTGGCGAACGCGCTGGTCAACGGCGCCAAAACCTACTGCAGTGAGTGCGGGATGTGCTCGGGTGTCCTGGGAAAGACGGATTCGGCGGGTGCGCTGGCGATGGAGCGCTACTATCCCGAAGAGTTTGACATCCTGTGTCTGATCGGCGCTGATGGCGCGGTGCTCTGGACCGTGTCCGCATACCGGCTGTCCACAGCTCCTCTTGATGTCCGCCTGCCGGCGGGCACGCCTGCGCCATCTGCGCCCGGGGTTTGTCCGCCGTTCCGTTAGCTTCTGTGGCGATGAAGATACTTCTCCGTGGACCCAATTGGGTGGGTGACGCGATTCTGGCCATACCGGCGATGAAAGCCGTGCGGGAGGCGCTGCCGGCGGCGGAAATCACGCTGCTGGCGCGGCCCTGGGTGGCCGGCGTATTTGTCGGCGCGCCATTCATCGACCATGTCTGGATCGCGCCGAAGAACGGCGGCCTGTCGGCGCTTGCGCGTCTCGGGCGCGAGATCCGCGAGGCGCGGTATGACGCCGCGATTCTTTTCCCGAACTCATTCGAATCCGCGCTGACGATCTTTCTGGGCCGCGTGCCGCGCCGGGTAGGTTACGCCGGCGACGGAAGAACCTGGCTGTTGACCACGGCCCTCGATCGTCCGCGTCCGGCGCCGCATCAGACCGACTATTACCTTGCGCTCGCGCGGGCTCTGGCGCCGTTTGGCGATCCGCCGTCGATCGGAATTGAAGCCACGCCGCAGGAAAAGAACCGCGCGCGCGCGGTGCTCGAGGCGGAGGGAATTGAGCCCGGCGCGCCGTTCATTGCGCTGAGTCCGGGAGCGGCGTTCGGATCCGCCAAACGATGGGATGCGGATCGCTTTGCCCGGACCGGCGAAATTCTTGCGGCGGAATCCGGGTGCGCCGTGGCCATTGTCGGTTCGGAGTCGGAACGCGTGATGGGCAATGAAGTGGCGAAGCGGATCGCGGGTCCGGTGGCAGACCTCACCGGGAAGACCACGCTCGAAGAACTGGTGGGGGTGATTGCCCAGGCCACACTCGTGGTCGCCAACGATTCCGGCGTGATGCACATCGCGGCCGCGCTGGGCACACCGACCGTGGCGGTATTTGGACCCACCGATTCGACCGTCACCGGCCCGCGCGGGGCGCGCGTGCGCATTGTCCGGCATCCGGTGGAATGCAGCCCGTGCATGTTGCGCGATTGTCCGATTGACCGCCGCTGCATGACGCGCGTCACCGTCGAAGATGTGTGCCGCGCCGGCCGGGAGATCATGGCGATTCATGCGTAGAGCGATCTTTCTCGATCGTGACGGGACGGTTTCCCTGGATACGGGATACATGACGGATCCGTCGGCGTATCAGGTGTTCGAGTTCACCGGACCTGCCGTCCGGCGCATCAACGAGGCCGGGATGCTGGCCGTGCTGATCACCAATCAGTCGGGCATCGAGCGCGGATACTTCACCGAAGCGACCGTCCAGGCGTTTCACGACGCGCTGGCAATGGAACTCGCGCGCTGGAACGCGCATCTGGATGGCGTCTATTTCTGCCCGCACCGTCCCGAAACGGAATGCGATTGCCGCAAGCCCCGGCCGGGCATGGCCGAACGCGCAGCCCGGGATCTGGGGATCGATTTGGCGGGGTCGTTTATTGTGGGCGACCGGTACCTCGACGTCGAGACCGGTTATGCGGCCGGCATGCGCACCGCGCTCGTCCGTACCGGACATGGCGTCGAAGAGCTGGAAGCGCATCGCGATTCTGTATACCAACCGCACCTGGTTGCGGATAATCTTCTGGGCGCCGTCGAAGCCATCCTGGCTTTGTGCGGAGAGGAATCTTCATCGAGCGAAACGCGAACCATTCATGACGAAACCTAATTACACCCGATTTCTGATCGTCAAATTCGGATCGTTGGGCGACATCGTCCACTGTCTGCCGTCGGTGGCGCAGCTTCGCCGGGCGTTTCCCAACGCGGAAATCGACTGGCTGATCGAGCGGAAGAACCGGATTGCCGTCGACCTGAGCGGACTGACGGTGCGCCTCATCCCCATCGATACGTTTCAGTGGCGCAACAGTCCCGGCATCGGCAGCGCGCGGGAGATCGCCGAGTTCGTGTGGGCGCTGCGCACCGACGGTTACGACTGCGCGATCGATTTTCAGGGCCTGGTGAAGTCGGCCTTTTTCGCCTACCTGTCGGGCGCGCCCGTGCGTATCGGATGGGATCGGGACTTTCTCCGGGAGTCGGTCAGCCGCTTCTTTTACACCGAAGTGGTGGAGCCGCGCCGGGTCCACATCATCGATCAGCAGATGGAACTGCTCAGGCCGCTCGGCATCGAACCGGACTGGAATATGGAAGCGCCCCTGCGCGCCCCTACCACGGCGCGGCGATCGGTGGAGGAAAAGCTGCAGGGTCTGACCGGATACGTCGTGATCAATCCCGGCGGCGCCTGGCCGACCAAGTGCTGGGAAGCGGAGCGCTATGGCGCCCTGGCGGCGCGGTTGATGGCCGACGGCCTGCCCGTTACTGTTACCTGGGGACCTGGCGAGGAAGACATGACCCGCCGGCTTGTGGCGGCGGCCGGCTCGGGCATCCGGCAGGTCCAGACAAACCTGGAGGAACTGGTCGCGTTGTGCGAAGGCGCGAAGCTTTTTGTGGGAGGCGATACCGGTCCCATGCATTTCGCCGCGGCCACGGGCACTCCGGTGGTATCGATTTTTGGTCCCACCTCCAGCGATCGCAACGGGCCGTTCCGGCGCGAAGATGTCGTGGTGGAGCGCCGTCTCGCCTGCCGGCCCTGTTATGAACGCTCGAAGTGCCCGCTGGAGCACTGGGAGTGCATGAAGCACATCACCGTCGATCACGTCTACGAGGCGTGCCGCAAACGTCTGGCGTTGATCGCGTGAACATTCAGCGACTGCGCGTTCCGCTCGGTTTCGTTGTCGGGCTGGCCGCGCTCTTCATGGCGCGGCCGACGGGACTTTCAATGATCGTGGGTTTGCCGGTGGCCCTGGTCGGCGCCGCCTTCCGGTTGCTGGCCGCCGGCACGATTCACAAGAACGCGCAACTGGCCACCGAAGGACCGTATGCGTGGACGCGAAATCCCTTGTACCTGGGAAGCTCGCTGCTCGCTCTGGGCTTTGCCATCATGAGCGCCAGTGCGATTTCCGCCGCGCTCCTGCTCGCGCCGTCGGCGATTGTCTATCCAAAGGTCATTGCTCGCGAAGAAGCGGAGCTGGAAGACCTGTTTCCGGAGGAATTCGCGGAGTACCGGGAACGCACCCCCGTGTTTTTCCCGCGGTTTCGCGCGGCGAGAATGACGTTTTCGAAGAGCCAGTACCTGGCGAACCGGGAATACAACACCGCGCTGGGTTTTGCCGCGGCGATGGGTGTGTTCGTCGCAAAATGGTGGTGGGGGTAGGGCCGGTTTTCCATTTTCCATTTCCTGTTATCGATTTTCAAATTCCGCTCCGCTTCCCCGTCCCCCACTTATCCATTAACTGTTGGCTGTTCACTATTA
>DASUFH010000042.1:0-9465 GCA_036274645.1 Terriglobia bacterium | reverse complement strand
CAAGGTTGGCGGAGAGGTCCGGGAAACCCCCATGATCGAACGGAACCAGTCCATCCCGGGAATCGGACCGGCCGGGGATTTTCAGAATCAGCTGTTCTCTTTGAAGGAGAAGGGCGACTTCGGCCCCGCGGTCAGTGTTGTGGGCGGCTACGCCGTCATCATGCTTGCCGACAAGCAGGATCCCCATCCGGCGGCTCTCGATGAGGTGAAGGAGCGCGTTGTCAACGACGTCAAGGTTCAGAAAGCCAGGGAACTGGCCGTGGAAAAAGGCAACCAGGTCCAGGAAGAGATCAAAGCCGGCAAGGACCTCCGTACCGTCGCAAGGGCGGTCGGCGTCGATGTTCGAACGAGCGAACCGTTGGCCCGGGGTGGTTCTATCGCGGAATTCGGACAGCTGATCGATTCCGAAAAGGAGATCTTCTCTTCCCTGCCCATCGGCAAAGCCGGAACGCCGCTGACATCCGCCGGTAAAACGTTCGCTTTCGCGGTGAAGGAACGACACCCCATCGATCCCGCGGAAATGAAGAAGTCCTTGAGCGCCCTTCGCGCCGAACTGCTGGACAGGAAGCGCGAGGAGTACTTTGCCGCCTATACGATGGATGTCCGCAAACGGATGGAAGACGCCAGGGAGATCACCATCGACCAGAAAGCGCTGGAAGCGAACACGAAGTTGACCAGTTGAGTCCTTCGGGCCCCGTCTGCTTGCAGGGGCGGTCTATGACCGCCCCACGTTCCGGAGTGGCCCCCTTGATGTCACACGAATGAACTCTGTAACACTGGGCGGTCATGTAGACCGCCCCTGCAAGACCCAAAACGTTCCCAGGATGCCTGACCCTGGGAGGGCCGTTAGACCCCAATGACCTCCACGAGTTCTTTCACGGCAGCCGCGGATTTCTGCAACGCGGCGCGCTCATCGAGCGTCAGCGTGATCTCCACAATCTGCTCGATTCCGGCGGATCCCAGTTTCACCGGCACGCCGACGTAGAGCCCGCTGACGCCGTATTCGCCTTCCAGATACGCAGCGCACGGCAGAATCTTCTTCCGGTCGTTCAGAATCGCGTCCACCATCTCCACAATGGCCGCTGAAGGGGCGTACCACGCGCTGGTGTTCAACAACTTGACGATCTCGGCGCCGCCATCACGGGTCCGCTGGACGAGCCGTTCGATGGTCTCCTTCGGCAGCAGTTCCGTGATGGGTATACCGGCTACCGTCGAATAGCGTGGAAGCGGGACCATCGTGTCACCGTGGCCGCCCAGCACGAAGGCGTGGATGTTGTCGACGGAGACATTCAGTTCCATCCCGATGAATGCGCGGTAACGCGCCGAATCGAGAACACCCGCCATACCGATCACGCGCTCACGCTTGAAGCCGGAGACGCGGAACGCCGTCTGCGCCATCGCGTCCAGCGGATTGCTGACCACGACGAGAATGCAATTCGGCGAATATTTGACCACCTGCTCGGTCACGCCCTTCACGATGTCGTAGTTGGTGCGCAGCAGGTCGTCGCGGCTCATGCCGGGCTTGCGCGGAATACCGGCGGTGATCACCGCGATATCGGAACCGGCGGTTTCCTTGTAGTCGTTCGCGCCGGTGATCCGGCAGTCGTATCCCTCGATGGGCGCCGATTCCGCCAGATCGAGCGCCTTGCCCTGGGGCACTCCCGGAACGATATCCACCAATACGACGTCGGCAAGTTCCTTGTCGACAATGCGCTGCGCCGCGGTGGCGCCGACATTGCCGGCGCCGACGACGGTAACCTTACGTCTGGCCATTACATGTTCTCCACAATTGATTTGTTATCGGAATCACTCACCGCATCTCTGTCCGGCGGCGCCTCGGACACACAGCCGCTTCCCTGAACCGGCGCAAGCCAGGGGATAACACCGTCTACTTGTTGTTCGTTTCCTGCGTTTCCCGCGCGCCCAGGTACGTATATTCCTGGAACGTCTTGATGTACTGATCGAGCAGGTGGACGCCGACCTTCGGGCGGATCCGGCCCTCTTTGACCTTCTGCTGGATCAACTGCTCCATCCGCCGCTGCAGGTCGTTGGGAAAGTACTGGACGACGGCCAGAATTTCCTGCACGGTCGTGCCGCGAATCACCTTCTCGATGAAATAGTTTTCGGGCTCGTCGTCATCAGCGTAGACGTGCGCCTCCGTCACGCGACCGAACAGGTTGTGTATATCACCGAGGATGTCCTGATACGCGCCCATCAGGAAGAAACCCAGATAATACGGCTCCCCTTCCACCAGGGGGTGCAGTTCCAGCGCATTCTTGGTGCCGCCGGGCGAGACAAAGCGGTCGACCTTGCCGTCCGAATCGCAGGTCAGGTCGACCAGCGTCGCCATACGGCTGGGTTGTTCGTTGAGACGGTGCACCGGCATGATGGGAAACACCTGGCCGATGGCCCAGTAGTCGAGTATCGACTGAAAGACGGAGAAGTCGCACAGATACTGGTCGTTCAACTGCTCCCGCATTGCCATCAGGTCGTTGGGCAGCGTGTCGGAGCCCCGCCGTTGCAGCAGCAGCCGGTTGATCGCGCTGCACGTCGACCAGTAGAACCGCTCCGCCGCCGCCTTCTGGTCCAGGGTCAGGTAGCCAAGTTCGAAAAGCAGCATGGCTTCCTGACGCTTCTCAGCGGCGTCGTGAAAGACTTCGAGCAGAAACGGCACCGATTTGCGGCGCGACGTACGGTCGACCACCGACGCCAGGAGCTTCGCCAGATCCACGACCAGCTGGTGATTGGCCGATTCGGGAATCGTGGTGTCTTCGGCGATCTCCCGCCCGTTGGCGGCGATCGCCTCGACGATCAGCACGGAATGGTGCGCGGTCAGGGCGCGTCCGCTCTCGGAAACGAGGAGCGGGTGGGGCACCTTCTCGACATCGCAGATTTCCTTGACCGAATACACCACCGCGTTGACGTATTCCTGCAATGTGTAGTTGATGCCGTGCGGCGCAGTGACTTCGCCGGCTTCATAATTCACGCCCAGACCGCCGCCCACATTGAGATAGCGGATGTCCAGCCCACGACGCCGCAACGTGGCGTAAACACGGGCAATCTCCTTGACGGCCTGCTTGAGGTTCTGAATGTCCAGCAGCTGGCTGCCCAGATGAAAATGCAGCAGCTTGAAACTGTCGAGGTAGCCGCTCGCGGAGATCTCGTCGATCAGCTTGACCAACTCGGTGATGGTGATGCCGAACTTCGACGCGTCACCGCCCGAATCGGCCCACTTGCCGGACCCGCTGGCCGACACCTTCACGCGCACGCCAAACGTCGGCTTCACGCCCATTTCCGCCGCCTGAAGGAGCAATGGGCGCAGTTCGGAAAACTTCTCGAGAATCGGAATGACGTTCTTGCCCAGCTGCTGCCCGATGAGCAACAGCCGGATCATCGTCGCGTCCTTGTAGCCGTTGCATATCAGCAGCGTCTGGTCGTCCTCCAGATGCGGCAACGCCGCCACCAGTTCAGCCTTGGATCCGCATTCCAGGCCAAATCCGAACGCGCGGCCCGCCTCCAGAATCTCCTGCACGACTTCGTGAAGCTGGTTGACCTTGATCGGATAGACGCTGATGTACGCGTTCTCGTACCCCGCTTCCTCGATGGCCCGGCGAAACGCGGTATTCAATTCGACGACGCGGGAGCGCAGCAGATCCTGAAAGCGGATCAGCAGCGGAAACTCGATGCGCTGCTGGCGAAGATCCTGAACCACCTTAAAGATGTCGATCCCGATGGGGTCGCCCAGAATCGGTCGTACCGAAAGATGGCCCTCGGCGTTGACGTAGAAATAGGAATCGCCCCAGAGAGGAACGCGGTACAGCGCCTCAGAGTTTTCGACCGTCCAGACTTCTTCTTTTTCCTTTTCTTTCGTGCTCATTCTCTGCCCGCCGCCGGGCCAATGACAGAAACCTTAGAGATTACAAAAGACCCGGCAAATTGCCAACGTGGAAAAGGGCTGAAAATATGGAAAGTTTGTTACGAGCCGGGCGAGATCGAGAGTCGCGATCATGTCTTCTGCGCAATCGGCTCGGGCCGGCCGTTCGGATCCACGGCGACGTAGGTCACTTCCGCTTCCGTCACCTTCACCGTTTCGCGATTGCCCTGCGGACCGAGCCGTTCGACTTCAACTTCGACATCGACCGTGATCGACGTCGTGCCAACACGGATCACCCGGGTGTAGAACGTCACCAGATCGCCCAGGAAAACCGGGGTTACAAAGCTGACCTCACGCATCGCCTTGGTCACAAACTTCTTTGGATACTGCCGCCGGGCCTCAATGCCGCCCGCCAGGTCGACATAGCTGAGAATGACGCCGCCGAAGATTGTGCCGTATGCGTTCGTGTCTCGCGGAAGCATCGTCACCCGGATTGCCGGGAATCGTTCGCTCATACCTACCTCAGAAACGGATTCTCGCGGCGCTCGCGGCCGATGGTGGTCGACGGGCCATGGCCGGGAATCACCAGCGTGTCGTCACCAAACGGCATCAACCGGCCCTGAATCGATCGCATGATTTCCGGCAGCGAGCCGCCCCACAGGTCCGTCCGTCCGATACTCTGCCGGAACAGCGTGTCGCCGGTAAACAGCACATCCCGATCCGCGCGCAACTGGAATGTGGCGCTTCCAGGCGTATGGCCCGGAGTGTGGATCGCTCCGATCTCCACGCCCTGACAGGAAACCGCGTCGCCATCCTCCAGCAACCGATCCACCGAACCGCGCCGGGGCGCGGGCACACCCAGCCACTGCGCCTGCAAATCGAGCTTCTCGAAAAGAGCCAGGTCCGCGCGGTGAATGGACGCGCGGGCGTTGACCCGCTCCTGCAGGTCATGAATCGCGCTCACGTGGTCGATGTGCGTGTGGGTGCACACGACTTCCTTCAAAGTGAGCTTGAGCCGATGGAGATGCGCCATGATCTCTTTCGCGTCGTCGCCGGGATCGATGACGATGGCCTCGCGCGTCACTTCATCGCCGAGAATCGTGCAGTTACACTGCAGCCATCCGACCGGAAAGGTTTCCAGAATCATGAAATGATTTTCAGACGCTCAATTTCGGGGCGTTTCCTGCAAAACGACCGTCACATCGACGGGGCGATTGTCGCGCAGGACAGTCACCTTGATCTGATCACCCGCCTTGTGTTTATCAATATCCAGCAGGAACTGCTTGGGATCCCGCACCGGCCTGCCCTCAAGCGCGACAATCACGTCGCCACCGATCGGAATCCTGCGGTAGCAAACGACCGCCTGACGCGACGCCGAGCGGATACCGGCGCGGGACGCCGGGCTGTTCTGGGCAACGGAAACGACCATCAGACCGGTATCGGAAGCCAGACCCAGCGTCTGGGGAATGCAGGGAATATCAGACAGGTTCACCGCTTCAACCACGCCGAAATACGGCCGCCGGACATAACCATATGCGACCAGGTCGCTGGTGATGCGCCGGACGGTATCCGCCGGAATGGCAAAACCAATACCGACGCTTCCCCCGGTCTGCGAAAAGATCGCGCTGTTGATCCCGATGATCTCGCCCTGGCGGTTCAGCAGCGGGCCGCCGGAGTTGCCGGGATTGATTGCCGCATCCGTCTGGATGATGTTGTCGATGATGCGGCCATTGCGGGCTTCAATGGATCGCCCCAGCGAACTGATGATTCCGGTCGTCATCGTTCCTTCAAACCCGTATGGGTTACCGATCGCGAGCACCTTCTGGCCCACTCGCAAACCGGTTGACGAGCCCAACGGAAGCGGCGTCAGGACGCTCGATCCCGGATCAATCTTGATCACCGCAAGATCCGTTGTCGGATCGCGCCCCACAATCATGGCCTGCCGTTTGGTCTTGTCGGCCAGGGTCACTTCGACCCGCTCGGCCGGACGTCCCGTGTTGGAGTCTTCGATGACGTGATTGTTGGTAACGATGTGACCTTCCCGATCGAGGATCGCGCCCGATCCTGTTCCCTCCTGGGGGATCGCCTGAAGAAAGACATTGTAGGCAACCACCGTGGTCGTGATGTTCACCACGCTCGGGCTGTAACGCTGATAAATGTCGATATTGTTCTTTTCGTCGTCGCTCTCCGCGATCGGCGGGGCGGGCGCCGGAGATGGCGCGGGCGCCGCTGCGGCGGGTTCCGGCAGCGACCAGCTGATCTCCTGGACGCCTGGCGTTCCCGGTGGAGCGCCGCGCCACGCTCTGGCGACGTAAGCCAGCGCGAACATCAAGATGGCGCTCAGGAATATCGCCTTGATGACGTTTTTCATACGGCGCAAAAATTATATGCGTGTCGCGCGAATTCCGTGCGACCGAAAGTAAATTCCGGCCGGACAGGCGGCCGGCCCGGCCTGTCAGCGAGTTCGGATCGTTATCAGACAAAACGGGATCAGCAGGCTGGCGCCGGCCGCCAGCGCGCTCACACCGGAGAACCCCGACCGGTCGAACACGTAGGCCGCCGCGATGGCCGCCAGGGCAATTCCGAGTTGAGAGGCGGCGTTGCGGACGGCAATGAACTCGCCCCGGATCTCCGAACTCACGATCTCCGTGGTCAGGGCGTGCAGCGGCGCCTGGCGGGCCGATGCGGCGACGCTCAGGCAGGCAATGCCCGCCAGCAGCCAACCTCCCCATGCCGCCTGCGCCACGAGAAGGAACATGACCCCGAGCAGGATATTGGCGATCACCAGCACCCGGGTTTTTCCAACCCGGTCCGATATCCATCCCGAAACGGGCGAAGCCACAACGGCAGCCGCCCCGGCGAGCATGAACACGAGACCGATCCGCTGTATATCGACGCCGCGCTCGGTGTTCAACCACGCGCCGACATAGGTCATGAACGCGCCCAGACCACCCGACGTCAGAAACGCCGCGCCCATCGCGCCCAGGCGGTCGGCCTGCCGAAAATGGCCCGTCCATTGCGACAGCGAAAACCGGACCCGGCGCCGGCGCGCCCCATCCGCCGGAAGGCCGCCGGCCGACAGCGCCAGCATGACAATGGCAAGTCCCGAGAGAGCGCCGAAGACCACCCGCCACCCGAACCGCGGCGCCGCCAGCGCCCCCAGCGGCACGACCACGACCAGCGCCATGAAATAGGCCATCGAGATAATGCCCATGGCCCGTCCACGCTGCGCGTAGACATACTCGTCGGCCGCAAACGACAGAGCGCACGTCGACAGCGCGCCGGCGGCCAGTCCCGTGAACATGCGGGTCAGGGTCAACGCGCCGAAAGCCGTCACCATATACGTCGACAGCGACGCCGCTGCGAATAGCGCCAGAGCCGCCACCAGCACCTTCTTCCGGCCGATCCGGTCGGATATCGGTCCGGCAAACAGGGCAAAAACGGCGGCGGCAATCGCGTAGGCGCTGACCAGAATGCCCGCGCGTCCCGGAGTTTCCCCGAAATCACGGGCGATCAAAGGAAGCAGAGGGGGAATCAGCTGGGTGTCCGAAACACCTATGAATAGAACGCCAAACAGGATGAGCGCCACCCGCCACTCAAATTTCGGACGATGCGTCATGAGCCGGCCCGGATTGTACATCACCGCGCCGCGATGCCGGCGTCGAACTGTCGGGATCGGGTGATCGGCGCCCCCAAACGGTCTATAATTCTGGTCACTCACAAGATGTACTATTCGGAATCGCATCGCTCCAGACTCTGGGTCATGCCCGCGCTCATGCTTCTCGGTGGGGTAGCGGGAATCATTGCCGGCTCGTGGTTCGGCCCGGAGTGGAAGAAACCGGAATTCGAAACGCTTGCGCTCAGCGTTCGCCTGCTGGGAACCATCTTCCTGTCTCTGCTCAAAGCGCTGATTGTTCCGCTCATCGTCACGAGCATCCTCAGCGGCGTTCGCCAGCTTGGCGCCTCCGGCACAGCCGCCCGGCTGGCCGGCGGCACAGCCGTGTACTTTCTCACCACCACTGCGCTGGCCGTGCTTACCGGCCTGTTCCTGGTGCAGCTGATTCATCCCGGAGCGCCAGGTGGCGCAATTCTGACGGGCGCTTCCCCGGCGGTGAAGACTTCCGGCTTTCGGGCCATCGTGGACCTGATCACCGGAATGTTTCCATCCAACCTCGTCCAGGCCGCAGTCGAGGGCAACGTGCTGGGACTCGTGGTCTTCAGTCTGATCCTCGGCGCCGCGCTGGCGAAACTCGGCAGCCAGACCCGTGTGCTCCAGCAGGCGCTTGATGGGCTCAATCACGCCCTGCTGGCCGTCGTCCGCTGGGTGGTCTGGCTCGCGCCCATCGGCATCTTCGGACTGGTTGCCGACCGTCTGGGACAGGCGGGAGGAGGAGATGCGGCGTGGATTGAACTTCGCAGGCTGGGAGCCTATGCCCTGACCGTACTGCTGGGACTGGCGATCCACGCGCTGATTACCCTGCCGGCAACTCTGGCCCTTTTCGGACGCCGCAATCCGGCCCGGTATGCCGCCGGAATGGCTGAAGCGCTGGTCACGGCATTTGGCACGGCCTCTTCCGCGGCCACCATGGCCGTCACCCTCCGCGCCGTCACCGAACGTAACCGCGTGTCCGCCCAGGCCGCCGATATCGTTATTCCCGTGGGAACCACCGTGAATATGGACGGTACTGCGCTGTATGAAGCCGTTGCCGTCGTGTTCATCGCCCAGTCGATGGGAATCGAACTCGGGTTTGTCCAGCTGCTGCTCGTGGCGCTGACGGCAACCCTCGCGGCAGTGGGAGCGGCCGCCATTCCGGAAGCAGGACTCGTCACGATGGTACTCGTTCTTCAAGCGGTAGGACTTCCCGCCGAGAGCGTCGGCCTGCTATTGTCAATTGACTGGATCCTCGATCGGTTCAGAACCGCTGTCAACGTGTGGGGCGATTCGGTTGGCGCGGCGATCATCGACCGCCAGCTCCTGAATGAGGCCCCGGCAATGGCCGCAGCGGTCAGTCCCGAATCCTGATTCCCTGCTCTGTCTAAAGTTTCGCCACTGGCCAGGACCGCGCCTCCAGCACACTGGCGGCAACGAAGTCTCCTTGTGTTTGCGCTTTTCCGATCTTGTCGAGCAAGACTGGCGGATGGAGAATCGGTAAAGGGGACGAAAACGATGACCCCCGAACGGCTGGCAGACTGGGGCCGGAATCTTTGCCTGGGATGTGCCCTCCTGGGAGTTCTCGGCCTGGTCGGCTGGCTTGCGGAACTAACTGTTTTCGTGAGGCTTCTACCCGGCGGGCCTCCCATGATGCCCAACACCGCGCTCGCGCTGTTGCTGGCGGGCGTTGCCGGCGGGTTGCGCCGTCATGACGACGCAAAAGAGCGGAGACTACTGGGCATCGCGGCGGCTCTTGCCGTATTTCTCATCGGCGCCGCAACGCTGATCGAGTACGTTTTCGCCATCGATCTCCGGATCGATCAGGCTCTGATTCAAACCGGCGCCGGCCCGTTTCCGGGCCGGCCTTCGCCTCCCACGGCTCTCGCGTTGATGTTCTTTTCCGCCGGGATCGTCGTATTCAATTCAAGACCGGATTCCC
>DASUFH010000041.1:0-14858 GCA_036274645.1 Terriglobia bacterium | reverse complement strand
GGAAAGTGTGGGGCGGAGAACACACTGTCGGCTTCGCGCCGAACTTTCTGGACAGCAACTCGAAGGCGATCATCTACAACTCGGATGTGCGCATTCTCGCGCCGCTGCCGGTCATCCAACCTTACTTTGTGGGCGGAGCGGGCGCGATCACGTCGTGGGGGAGCGGCGCTTCCGACATCGGAACCAGGTTTGCGCTCAACTATGGCGGTGGTGTCCGATTTATCCCGGCGGGCCCGGTTGGCGCGCAGATTGACGTTCGCGGCTACGCCGTACCTTCTCTGCAGAATCAGACTCTGAACATCGCGGAGGTCAGCATGGGGCTCGTGTTTCGCTTTGGAGAACGTTAGAGCGGTCGATTCTTTTACTGTTCACGGAAGAATCATTGGGAACCGTTAGGGGAAAAACCGTCTCCCTGCAGGGCGGTCCAGGACGTTTAGGACCGCCCACTCCCTTCGCGGGTGGCGTCGCCCTTGCCGGGCTTGCGCGTGAAGCGTTCAACGATCCGGCTTTACGGTCGCTTGAAAAAACCGGCAAGCGAGGGCAGCGCAGCCAGGGCTATCGCTTCGGACAGCCAGTCATGCGCATGGCGTCGGTGCGGACGCCAGTTCTCACTCCACCCCAGCCATTGAATCGCGATGTGCAATTGGCAGCAGTCAAAGGCGTGAACCGCGTCCTGACGCCGCAGATGGGGCGGCGACTTTTCGAGGTACGCGTTCAGCATTTGCAATCGCTGGGCGCGTGTCCAGCTTCCCGACGCCAGGGCCGCAACATCGAGGAGCGCGGGAGCAACCGCGGACAGTTCCCAATCGACGGCACAGATGCGAGGATTGTCCAGGGCGCCAACCAGAATATTCGATGGATAGAATTCACCGTGAATCCAGGCATGTGGAATGCGGAGAAGCGCATCCACGACGTGGTGGTAGCCTGATGCGATCCGATCGAGCGCGGGACCGGCGTACTTGCGCGCGCGCCGCAGCCAGCGCCAGTAGTACTCCGCATCATGCGTCGCCAGGCTCGGCGCCGCCCGGCGCGCCTCTTCCGCATCGCACGCTCCATGCAGCAGCCCCAGCCAGGCGGCGGCGTCCAGCCATCGTTCAAACGCGGCGATCTCGAAGAGAGCGGGCGCGGAGATCTTTTCCAGGAACAGCCAGTAGCGATCGAGTTCGGAATCCGTTTTCGCGCCATACAGCCTGGGGGCGCCCAGATTGAACCTCGAGAGCAGCGCGCGATAGACCTCGATTTCCCGGATCTGCGTATACACGAACGATGGCCGAATAGCTCTCGCCGCCTCAAGTTTCCCGTCCGGCCCGAGGTTCTTGAACACCACTTCGCGTGTTTCGCCATTGCCAAACCGGACAATCAGGTCCTCGATGGCGCAGCTCGAACTCCGGATCGACACTGTGCGGGAAACGTCCGAGACGGGACGACCGAAGACTTCGCTGAGAGCCGCGCGCAGATCCACCGCGCTCATCTGGAACACTCGCAGCGCGAGGGCCGGAATTCCGACGCGCGTTGGAAGCGGCGCTCCAGACGGGAGGATCTCAAACGCATTGGGGTAGCGCCCGGTTCGCCGCTCCTGTCATCCCGAATTCGCTCACTCACTCGGGCGAGAGTCGACTGTGCGGAGTCCTGGGCGTCAGGCGCGGGCATAGCGATACGGTTCCTTCCGCGAGTTGATAAGCGTTTCACAGTTCGCCCGGGAGTATACTCCCCGCCATTCGGGTCGTGCCCAGAGACTGGATGCCACGCCTTATGGCCACAATCCGTTCTAAAAGCTTCCCAGTCACGCCAGCTGTATTACAATGCCTCCGAATTCCTCAGGAGGCCTCCATGACGCGGAAATGGCTTGTTCCGATCGTCGCGGTTGTCGCGATGGCTGGAGGGCGCGCCCTTGCCCACCACTCGTTCGCAGCGACCTACTTCGAAGACAAGACAACCCAGATCGAAGGGAAGCTTGTCCAGTTCCAGTTCCGCAATCCCCACTCGTTCGTACAGGTTGAAGTCAAGGCCGAGAACGGCGAGACGCAGCGCTGGTCCATCGAATGGGGAGGCGCGTCGCAGCTCGGCACGCAGGGCGTGACCAGCGAGACGTTGAAGTATGGCGACATCGTCACGATCAGTGGCAACCCGGGGCGGGTCGCCAGCGATCACCGCATCCGCATGGTTTCGCTCCACCGCAAGTCCGACGGATTCGGCTGGGGGCAACGTCCGGGTGAAACGTTCAACTGACATGTTGCGGCGCGCCGCGCTGGCGGCGCTTCTGACGCTGGCGCTGTCGACCGCCGCGCGCGCGCAGATCAGTATCGTTGGGGAGTGGACCGGCCGTTACCACGAGGACAATACCGACCGCATTCCCGGCGATGTGCAGGGCGATTTCACCGGCGTTCCCATGAACGCCGCCGCCAGGCGCTACGCCGAGTCGTACGACGTGCGACGCGTGAATCTCCTGGAACATCAGTGCGAGCCCTACAGTCTGCCGCACATCTACAGGGGGCCGCTGCAGTTCCGTGTCTGGGAAGAGAAGGATCCCGCCACCCAGGAGGTCATCGCGTACCACGAGTACATCGGCACGTACATGCAGTACCGGACCATCTGGATGGATGGCCGCGCGCATCCCCCGGACTATGCGCCACACACGTTCATGGGGTTTTCCACCGGGGAATGGCGCGGCGATGTCCTCACGGTGAGAACGACGCACATCAAGAAGGAGTTCTACCGGCGGAGCGGCGCTCCCAGCAGCGACTGGACGACGGTGGTGGAACACTACATCCGCCACGGAAATCTGCTCTCCCACGTGATGATCATCACCGACCCGGTCTACCTGAACGAGCCATTCGTCAACAGCCAGGAGTTTGTGCTGATGGAGCGCGGCAATCAGAACTGGCTCTATAACTGCGAATACGTGATGGAGGTGCTTCTCAGCGGCGGTGTGCCGAACTTCCTCGAAGGCCAGAACCCGTTCATCGAAGACTTTGCCAAGAAGTTCGGACTGCCGCTGGCGGCCATCTGGGGCGGAGCGGAAACGACCTATCCCGAATTCATGACGAAGTTTGCCGCAGGAGTCGCGCCGACACTCGTGAACGAAGTGGCGCCGGCGATTCCGCGAAACACCACCCCGGAAATTCGGGACACGATCGAGGCGATCCACGTTCAGGGCGCGGTCTACATGCTGGCCGGCGCGGGAGCCAATGTCGCTGTTCAGATCGGCGACGACGGAGTTCTCGTGGTCGATACCGGCGCGGCGGTCGCGCGCGAGCGCCTGATCGACGCCATCCGCAAACTGTCGAGCAAACCGATTCGATGGATCATCAATACAAACGCCGATCCGGACCACACCGGCGGCAATGAGACCATTTCGCAGGCGGGCGAAACCGTGAACGGTAATCCCGCCGCCATCATCGCTCATGAAGGCGCGCTGGCGCGCATGACGGCAATGAACCGCCCGATCACCGAACGCCCGCTCAATACGTTTTTTGAGCCCGAGCGCGATTTCTACTTCAACGGCGAGGCCATCCGTCTCTATCACTTTCCGGGGCACACCGCCGGCGACGCCATCGTCTATTTCCGCGGGTCGGACGTGCTGGTCTCGGGCGACCTCTTTCTGACCACAACCTTTCCGGCCATTGATGTGGAGGACGGCGCCGGCATCGATGGCCTGATTGACGGCCTCAATAAGATGCTCGACATCGCTGTGCCGAAGTACCTGCAGGAGGGCGGCACATACGTGATTCCGGGCCATGGGCGCGTGTGCGACGAGGCCGATCTGGTGGAATACCGGGATATGGTGGTCATCATCCGCGACCGGATCCGGGACATGGTCGATCGCGGTTTGACACTGGATCAGGTGAAGGCGGCAAGACCATCGCTCGACTACGACGGGCGTTATGGCGCTGAAAGCGGGGCTAAATTCGTGGAATCCGTTTTCAGGATTCTGAGCAGGAAGAAATGACCAGAGGCGTGACCGGCCTGATTACGACCACGGCAATCCTCACGGCGGTAATCGCCCTCCACGCGCAGGGTCCGCGAGGACGAGGAGCGGCAAACGCGAGAACCGCCGCGCCGGTCGATCTCACCGGCTACTGGGTATCCGTGGTCAGCGAAGACTGGCGGTTTCGTATGGCGACCCCGCGCCGGGGTGACTACGAAAGCGTTCCCATCAGCGGCGAGGGGCGGCGGATCGCCGACGCCTGGGATCTCGCCAGAGATGACGCGGCGGGCCTGCAGTGCAAGGCGTTTGGCGCCGGCGGAATCATGCGTCAGCCCGGGCGTCTCCACATCGCCTGGCAGGATGACAGCACGCTCAAACTGGAATTCGACGCCGGGTCACAGACTCGGTTGCTGCGGTTTGGCCGAGGAGGCGCGCCCGGCGAGAAGACCTGGCAGGGGTATTCCCTCGCGGAATGGGAGTCGCCTCCGCCGGTTCGAGGCGGGAACGCGCGCGCCCAGATCGGCAATTCCACCGGACCCATCGCGCCCGGCGGTGGGGGCCGAGGGCAACGTGGCGGTCCGACGCCCTCGGGGTCCATCAGCCAGGGTGGAGACCTGAAAGTCGTGACGACGGGTTTCCGCGAGGGCTATCTGCGCAAGAACGGCGTGTCCTATAGCGAGAACGCCACCATTACGGAGTATTTCCATCGACTGCCGGCCGAACCGGGGGAGGATACGTGGCTCCTGGTGATCACCGTTGTCGAGGACCCGCGCTACCTGACGCAACCTTTTTATACAAGCACGCAGTTCAAGCTGGAGCCCGACGGATCGAAGTGGGCGCCGAAACCCTGTCATACGGATCCACCTCCGCCCCCGGCGTCATCGTCGCGCTAGAAACGTTCCGAGGGCTGGTTAGGAATCGAGAGACGGCGCTGACTTCGGCCGAATAGATTGAAATCCGGGTCTGTCCCGCGATTTCCACCTGCATGGGTTCCAGGATCCGCTGAGGCCCGCAATTTTCTCACCTCCGCCGATGTTGCTTTCTTCTTCAATGAACCAGGTCAGTGTCCTCGATTGGGTTTTGAAGCTCAATCTCCAGCCTGCCGACGCCTCCTGTCTACACGTTGGCGTCGGTAAGCACATCGCGAATTACGCCGCCTCCGGTCTGGCCGGCTTCCACGTGACGGCTGTACCGGCCTTCTGGAACTCGATTGGTTTCGCGGGCTTGAATCTCCCCGAGACCTCTCCGGCAGCTTCAAGATCCGACGCCAGGTTGAACATCCGGATCGGGGCTCCTTTTTGCAGGTCCAGCTTCTCAAATTCGACCACACCACGTTGGGCATGTTGGTGAGTTCGAAGTAGTAGCGCTTATTGGTGAGGTCGCTGATGGTCCGCCATTGTGTGGGGGAGACGTTCGGCTTGACGGGATCCACGAATCCGATGGGCGTAGCCATGTTCCGTATCACGCTCAGCACACCGGCGACCGCCTCCCCATAGGATGCTGGTTTGTCAGGGAGCTTCTCAGTCCAGTCCATGTTCCGTCCGACAAGGACGGGTTGCCCTTTTGCTTTCCATTGAATTCTTGAACACATTTCTTTCTCCTTTCGTTCTGGCGCAATCAAAGCCTCACCGCGCGCCGAACACGACAGTCGATGAACGAATGGCGTTGGCTCAAGACTAAACAACCTCATAGTCCGGTCACTCCCGGCGTACTGGAGCCGGGAGTATCGAGGTCGGTGGAGCGCCGTAGTTTAGAGAGTAGCGTCGAGCCTGAGGGGGCCACATCAGGCGAACTACCGATTCTCAACTGCAGAATGGTCTTAAGCTCGAGCCGGAATCGGCAGGAGCGGATGAAACCTTTCGATAAGAATTTCCCGACCGAAATCTCAGCGCGACTCCTGTCACAAATCGCGCCGCCGTCTCGTCTTGATCCTTGAAAGACGAGAAGGAGGCGGAAAATGACAGAAGGTGGCCGCATCTACGATGTTGCCGTGATTGGAGGCGGCCTCGCCGGGCTGACGGCTGCCGCGTTGGCTGGCCGGGCGGGCAAATCGGTTGTGGTTTATGAACGCGCCGAGACGCTGGGCGGCCGGGCGGGGACCCGGAATGTCGACGGATTCCATTTCAACCTTGGCCCCCATGCGCTCTTTCGCGCCGGTCACGCGATTCAGACGCTTGGGGAATTGGGCATCCATATCGATGAAGCGCCCGTTGGGGGCGCCGGATCGACGGTCTTTTTTGCTGGCGGCGTGTATCCGATGCCCGTCGATCTGATGTCGATATTCAAATCCCGATTTCTGCCGATCCCGGGACGGGTCGAATTGATGCGCTTTCTCGCCACGGCGCCCCGACTGGACGCGCGCGCGTTCGATCGATTGCCTCTGGCGGAATGGCTCGCTGCGCGCATCCACAATCGTGAAGCGCGCATGCTGATCGAAGCGCTGATCCGATTGTCGACATACTCCAATGCTCCACGCGATCTTTCCGCTGGCGCCGCGCTGGACCAGTTCCAGACGGCTCTGCGGGGCGGCGTCATCTACCTAAATGGCGGCTGGCAGACGCTCGTCAATCGCATTCGCGACGTCGCGCTCCAAGCCGGTGTGATCATTCACACCGGCGTGACGATCGACAATCTTGCGATGGTTTCCGCCCACAACTTCATCCTCGCTGTGCCCCCGAAGATGGTTTCGGCAATCCTTGGCGACGCCGCCGGACCGGATCTTCTGCGATGGATCGACGACGCAAAGCCGGTGCGGGCGGCGTGTCTCGATCTTGGATTACGGGCTCTTCCCGTACCGAACCGGACATTCTCCATTGGAATTGATCAACCGTTGTACTTTTCCGCGCACTCCCGGTGGGCGGATCTGGCGCCTTCAGGAAACATTCTGGCGCACGTCGCGAAATACATACCGTGGAATGAAGACACGGACACGGCGACGCATCGCGCCGAGCTTGAGCGTTTTCTGGATCAGATTCAACCGGGCTGGAGAGATCAAATCGCGCATCACCGGTTTATGCCGCGACTAAACGTCATGCAGAGCCTGATCCGCGCGAGCGACGGCGGTTTCAAGGGGCGACCGGCTGTCGATTCCCCTCGTTCGGAGAATGTGTACATTGCCGGCGATTGGGTGGGAGACGAAGGGTTGCTGGCCGACGCCGCGTTCGCCAGCGCCCGCCGCGCCGCGCGATTGATTAGCCGGCCGGAGCGTTCTATCCTCGAAGCCCAGGCGGTATGAGTCGACTGGAAGAATTCAACGCGAACCGTTCCCTCCTCTTCTCCATCGCGTATCGTATGCTCGGCAGCCGGGCGGACGCGGAAGATGCGGTCCAGGAAACGTTCCTCCGATGGCAGAACGCGTCGGATCAGGAGGTGCGGTCCGCCCGCTCCTATCTGGCAAGTGTTGTCACACGGTTATGCATCGACAACCTTAAATCAGCGCGTGCTCAGCGTGAGGTCTATGTGGGGGCGTGGCTTCCGGAGCCGATCATGACGACGTTCGCTTCCCACGCCGGTGATCACGTTGAACTCGCTGAGTCGCTCACCATGGCGTTCATGGTCCTGCTGGAAAGCCTGGCGCCGGCGGAGCGCGCGGCGTTCCTGCTGCATGAAGTATTCGATTACGACTACTCGGAAATCGCAGCGATTCTGGAAAAGAGCGAGGCCAATTGCCGTCAGATGGCGCACCGCGCCAGGGATCACATCTCAAGACGTCATCGTCGATTCGATCCCTCACGTGAAGAGACGCAAACGATCACCGCCCGATTCCTGCAAACCGCTCGCGATGGAGATGTAAAGGGTTTGATGTCGTTGTTCGTTGAAAACGCCGTACTGATGAGCGACGGAGGCGGCAAGGTCCGAGCCGCCCTGAATACCGTAACCGGCGCCGATCCTATCGCCCGCTTTGTGGTTGGCGTGACGCGCAAAGGCCTGCAGCCGGATGCAACCGTAACAATGTCGGAGTTGAATGGCCAGCCGGCGCTCGTCGTGACGCGTCACGGCGCTGTAAAATCTGCAACAATCCTCGACATCCGCGATGGATTGATCCGCAACCTGTTCATCATCGTTAATCCCGACAAACTGCGGCGCCTTTCATTGTAAAAGGGATACCCGGAGACTCGATGAGCCGTCTATGAACCGCATGGACCGCACGGCCGCGCCCGAAGGCAATCCGGTGGCGCCGCCAACCACATCACCCCTTCCGGCAAGGTCGCGCGGAAACTCCCGTCGGCCGCGGGATTGATCGCAATATTGGTGACGGGCCGGCCAGGCCTGGAGACCGGCAATGCGAAACGCGGCGGAACGGCGCCATTTTCCACGATCACGCGTCTCGGAAGACAAGTTCCAGAATCGATCCGACCTTTACACCACTTGCCGGTTGTGCTAATTAACGTGCTCCGTTTTTTGCCTGGCTGCGCCGGATTTCGATTGCGGAGGGAGAACGCGTGGAGCTGAAGCGGAACTACATCGAGCCAGACCTTGATCTTGAAATCGAAGAGTTGGAACCCCGGATCGCGCCGGAGGCCGCTGGCGAAACGGTGCTGCCCCTTTGAAAGCGGCTTCCCCACTGCTCGGACTGTCGAGACCAGCGCTGGTCCGGTCAGCGCCTGGAAAGCCCCCATTCCTCCAGCCAGTTGTTCATTTTCGTGATCTCACCGCGCTGCTCCTCGAGAATGTCCTCGACGAGCACGTTCAACGCGTAGGGCCGCCGGCCGTTGGCGAGCTGCTGGTCCTGCTGGGCAAAAGCCATATCGACCGCGCCCTGATGGTGATAAATCATGCCTTCCAGCCAGAGCCGTTCGAATTCGGCGCCTTTCGACGCTTCCAGCGCGGCCATCTGCGCCTTCGACAGCATGCCTTTCATTGGGGGGTCTCCATCCAGTTTGTAGCCCTCCGGCAGTTGGAGTCCGCGGTCCGCGGCGAGCTTTAACAGGGACTGCATGAGATCGATTTCCGCCGCCTGCGCGCGCCCCACATAACCGGCATACTGGATGAATACCTCCCGGTTCGAGCGTTCCGGGACCAGCCGCGCCATGACGACGGCCTGCTGGTGGTGAACGCTCATGTTGTAGAGGAACATCAGATCCGCCTGGTTGTACAGGAGCGTCGTGGTGGATTCTCCCGCGCGGGCGTCGTGTGCGGCGGCGCCATGGTCATGTTCGTGTTCCTGCGCCACCACCACGCCGCCGGCAAGCGCAAGCGCGAAGCCTGTGGTCATCAGGATGGTTGGTCGCTTCATATCACCTGCTCTCTACTTTTTTCCCCACGCGCCCGGGTCGCCGGAGGGATGGGGGCTCGTTCGGTTCGAGGAATAGATCACGTGTTGCGGCACTTCCTCCGCGCGCGGTCCGGTGTATTTGATGACGTGCAGCCCCGTGTGGTTGTCCCCGACATAGATCAGTCCGTTGTGGATGTCCGGGTAGGTCATGACGTCTCCCCAGGGCACGGGTCTGGCGTGTCCGACTTCTCGCGGATTGAACGGATTCGAGATATCGATTGCGCGAATTCCATTGCCGAGCCAGTTGACGAACACCAGGTCCTTGAGAACGGTGGGGTTGTGCGCATGCATCATGGGACGAATCGTGGAACCCGGCGGAACCGGCTGTTGGATACAGTTCTCCACGAGACTATCGGACATCGCATGGGTCCCGATCACCATTGGCGTGATTTCAGATTCCACGTTGATGACGCGGAAACTCCTTTCCGGGCATGGGCCGAACGGCCACTCTTCTGTAATGACGACGTAGGCGGGTCTGCCTTTCGTGTTGCCGCGTGAACGCGACGGCCGATCGGGGACCGGAATGGCGCTATGCACGCTCACCTGAGCGACGAACGGCGGCGCGAAATCGAAACGGGATCGTGTTTCAAGACGCGTGTAGCGGACGAGTTTTTCCTGGTCGGACATGTTGGATCGAAGAAACGCCAGGACGCCCGGATCGGAGTTCAGCACCGGATGGACGCAATCGCCGGCCACATCCGCCAGTTTGGAAACGTCGATCAGTCCGCCCACCCGTCCATTCGTCCATACGTTTGTGGACGCCTGTTTACACACCGAACCGGAGGCGATTTCAGCGTTCGTGTGGTTCGCAATCGCTTCCGTATTGAGGATGTACACTCCGGCTGTGCCGCCCCCCGCGTAGAAGCGCTCGCCGTCATCCGATAGTGTCCCCGAGTGCAGAACGTTGCCCTGGCTCTGCTGCGACGCGCCGGGACGCCCATACTGATCCATGAGTTGCGAGTAGTCGGGGAACCGGCCGTCGGAGAAAAGCCCGGTGGCGTCCGGCCGTTCATTTCGTTGAGGTCCGCCGATGTTTTCCAGCGTGAACGAAGCCAGGAAGATCGGTTCGGCCAGCACCGCGCCCGTCTTTTCATCGGTGATCGCTGTGAGCATCAGGTCCTGCGGCTGCGACCCATAGGTCTGCGAGGCGACAATAACGCGGTTCGCGTTATCCGGATCGTGCCACAGATAGAACTCGTGGGCGAGAACGCCCTTCGCCGTTGCGCCGTTATCGACCGGCAGGCAGGTTTTCGGATCGAGCGTGTAGGTGATCACATCTCCGCCCATGCCGGTCGCCGCGGCGCGCACCATGATCATCCGGTCGCGGCCGTCGGTCGACGTGTAGTTGTACGGACGAAGTTCCCGGTCGCGGACGGCCGTTCGTCCCCGATCGGCAGTCAGCTGAGGCATTGTGCCCACCTCGACGGGCGGATTTTTTTCCGGGTCGTCCTGGATGCGGAAGATCTTTACCTCGCGGGTCTCTCCGGCGCCCGTCGTGTTCGTGGAGTTGCTGCGTCCCCAGTAGAGACACTGGCCGGCGATTCCAAGTCCTGTTGAGCCCCAGCCGGTCGGGAACGCGTCCAGATCTCCACCCGACCATTTTCCTGTTGCGGGATCTTTCTTCGACGGTATGGTGGGAACCCAGTGAACCCACTTGAAGTTGCGGAACAGGCCCAGCTTCTGGGCGGCGACGAAGGCCCCATCATGAGCGTCCTTTGCCGATGACGTGGGATCCAGTTCGCCCGACGCGTTGACGCGCCCTCCCGGCAGCTTGTCGAACGGGATGTCGAAGGTATCGAACGTGATCGGCACGCAGTCCACGGGATAGGGAAGCGCCGGATCCATACACTGATCCTCGCGGAATTCGGGCTGGCGCTGAAACGCCGGTCCCGCAATCAGGACGACTCCGGCCAGCGTTATAGCGACCAGCGCGAACAACTTCAATTTCATGAGGGCCTCCTTAAGGTGATTCCTGCCCCTCCGGGGGACCCGTCGGTCAATGTCAGCGGCCGGCTGCAAGTCGGGCGGGCTCCGCTTTCCTGGTCAGGCAATGGCCCAAAGCATACCGCCAGCGTTGGCGGTTGGAAAGGGATAGGGCCGCTCTGCCGTTGATGTCGAGCCGCAGACGGCCCAGCGTCATGCGGTGGATGCGCGCGAGCAACGCCAGGCCACACCATTCGATCTCGCCTTCGCGATAGCGGTCGCGATCAGCAGGATCTGCCTTCGGCTTCGAGCCCCGCGAGCGCGCCGTCGACTGCCTCCTGGGACAGCGCGAGCGTTTCCATCAGGTCCGACGCCGTGGCCGGTCCGGTCGATTCCAGCCCGCCGCGTATGACAGGTGTGGCAGGACCGGGCCCGCAGGCTTCACGCGCGGCGTCGATCCTTTAGGCGGCGACCATAAGGGCTTGCCATTGAACACGAGGGTCGCGACACGCCTCTCGGAGCCGGCGCTATTTGCCGAGAATCCGACTCCAGACCGAACTCTTGGCTTTAAGGAGAATTTCCAACTCTCCTCCATCCAGAAAGATTCCGCCGCAGGAACTTGAAGAACACCGGTCAATGAGCACCTTTCCGTAACTCTCTTCCGCGAGTGACGATCCACATTTCGGACAGCGCATCCAGTATTCCTGTTTGCCGTGCTCGGCTTCAGTCTTTGCCCGCTGGGCTTCGGCCTTCTCCCGCAATTTCTGGATAAGCTCCAGGTCCTTTCGATGAAAATATTCTTCTTCCTTGCTGTAACCCTGATTCTTCAAGTCTTGCCGCATGGCGCACCTCGGTTATGGACAAATTCGGGACTCCGCGCATGGTTCGTTGACAGGCAAGTCTAACCCTATTTCTGCGGAGAGCCTTCGCGTTCCCTGTGGTGATGACTTTTGCAAACGACGGGAAAAGTCCTGCGGTAGCGAAGGTTCTTCTTGAATCCGTCCCAGGCACTTCCTTACCCTCAACCACACAACCAGGAGCGTCCATGCTTTCAAAATCGCGATCCACCCAAACCGCGCTTGCCGCCGTCCTCGCGCTCACCGGAATTGCCGTGAGTTCTTGCGGCGCATCCGGACCGAAGGAACTCCAGCTGCCCCCAACCGCGGTTGTTTTTGCAGGAGCCCGCCTGATCACAGGAAGCGGCGGGACGCCTATCGAGGACGCGCTCTTCGTTGTTGACGAAGACCGCTTTCGCGCCGTGGGACGACGAGGAGACTGGAGCATCCCCTCGGGAATCACAACGGTGGACTTGACCGGGAAAACCGTCATGCCGGCGATCATTGATACCCACAAGCACCTTTCCGACAATCGTGAAACCCTGATCCAGCAGTTGCGGCAGCTGGCGTATTACGGAGTCGGCGTCGCGATGAACCTGGGATCGGACGCGGGCGACCTGGCGTTTCAGGTGCGCGCGGAAACCATCCCTGGCGCCGCCCGGCTGCGAACTGCGGGACGCGGCATCACGTCGCCCGAGCCGGGCCGCACCGAAGTCCCGTACTGGGTGAAGACGGAAGCCGAGGCGCGACAGGCCGTCGATGAAGTGGCGGTCCGTAAAGTGGACCTGGTCAAGATCTGGGTGGACGACCGGAATGGGGCGTACAAGAAACTCAGCCCCGAACTGTACACCGCGATCATCGACGAAGCGCACCGGAACAGCCTGCGCGTCACCGCGCATATTTTCGCTCTCGAAGACGCCAAGGGCCTGCTGCGCGCGGGTATCGACGCCTTTGCGCACGGCATCCGCGACCGGGACATTGACGATGAGGTCGTCGCGCTCTTTGGTCAGCATCCCAACGTCGTCGTCGTTCCGAATCTGCCCGACCGGGGAGTCGCCACAGACCTTGGATGGATCCGGGATACGGTTCCGGCGGACGAACTGGAACGGCTTCAGGAAACGGCCAGCCAGGACCGGCCGGACGCGCAACAGACATTCGGGATCCAGGCCCGTAATCTCGCCCGGCTGAACGCCGCCGGCGTTCGAATTGCTCTTGGCACCGATGGGAACACCACGTGGTCTTCTCATCAGGAACTCGAGGACATGGTCGCCGCCGGCATGACACCAGCCGAGGTCCTGGTCGCCGCAACGAAGAATTCCGCCGAACTGCTGCAGCTTTCCGACACCGGCACGATCGAAGAAGGCAAAAGCGCGGACTTCGTCGTCCTGGACCGAAATCCGCTCGAAGACATCACCAATACGCGACGCATTGCGGACGTCTACCTGCGCGGATCCAAACTCGATCGCGCAGCGATGAAGGCAGGCTGGACGAACTGAAGGAAGCGAGGGATGCGTTCGTTGTGAAGAGCCCTCTATTTGTTGTGCGCTTTCAGCGTCCTCCGATGTGTAATGGACCTGCCTAAACCACCCACTGACCCAATGTCTCATTGACCAATGGGCCAATGGGTAAGCGAACCAGGTCCATTACACATCGGACAACAGCCAGCGGACAATGGACAACGAGGGGGACAGGAGGGGCATCCGCGGACGGTCACATAGACCGTCCTGCAGCGTCCCGCTGGGAGGGACGCTTATTGCACCGATAAGACTCTCTCTTCGATTGCGGCCATTACGGCCGAAACGGTCGGCGCCACTTCCACCGGCATGTTTGCGAGCGCGCGATCTTCATCCGGAAGCCGCCCCTGGTGGAAGCGCATCTTGAAATCGATGAACTTCAGGCCATGAGCCGTGCTCAGCACGACAACGCGCGCTCCCCTGGGAATGGCGCCGGCGGCAAGCAGTTTTATCGTCGCGGCGAGAGCCACGCCGGTCTGGGGATCGTTGAAGAAGCCGAAGCGGTCGGCAAAGGCGGCGGCGTTGGCCAGTTCGGCTTCCGTGACCTGCTCGACAATTCCGTTGGTCGCTTTCAGGACCTTCACGGCCTTCGGGTAACTCACCGGCGCGCCAATGCGGATGGCGGTGGCTTCCGTCACGCCCGCCGTCATGGGTTCATAGGTCTCGAAACCGTTGCGATACGCCCGGTACAGCGGGTTCGCGCGCTCCGTCTGCGCGCACACGAGGCGCGGCAACCGGGAGGTGACGCCGAGTTCGCGCATGAGCAGGAAGCCGTTTCCGATCGCCGACACATTGCCCAGATTGCCGCCCGGCACAACGACGAAGTCGGGAACGTCCCAGCTCATCTGCTGGGCGAGTTCGAATGCAATCGACTTCTGGCCTTCCACCCGGAGCGAGTTCATCGAGTTCGCGAGATAGATCGCTCCGTCACGCGTCACTTCCTCGACCAGCTTCATGCACCCGTCAAAATCGGTATCGATCGACAGCGTCAACGCGCCGTTGGCGGCGGGCTGAATCAGCTGCGCCAGCGACACCTTGTCCTTGGGCAGGAAGACGATCGATGGAATTCCGGCGGCCGCGCAATAGGCCGACACGGCGGCCGACGTGTCTCCCGTCGAGGCGCAGGCCACCGCGCGCACGCGCGAGCGGATCTGGTTCACCATGGAAACGAGCACAGTCATTCCCAGATCCTTGAACGACCCGGTATGGGACGTACCGCACTGTTTGATCGCGATATCGCCCGCGCCGATCGCGTCGGCAAGGCGGCGCGACGGAATCAGCGGGGTATTCCCTTCCCCCAGCGAAACAATGTTTTCATCGGCCAGCGTCGGCAGCACGACTTCCTTCCGGCTCCAGACGCCGCTGCCGCGCCCGGCGCGCGA
>DASUFH010000040.1:0-6781 GCA_036274645.1 Terriglobia bacterium | reverse complement strand
CTGGTGAGCGCGGTTGAAGCGGTCCGCAAACCCAATCCGAACCACGGCGCGTTCGGCGTCCTGCTGGTGCGGGACGCGCTGGACCGCACCCGGAACGTCCGGTTCGGAGAGGAAATCAGCCGGAAGAAGACACGAACCTTTACGGCTGTTGCCGCCGCTTTCGCGATCGCTCTGCTCCTCGGGCCGTGGATGGCCCCGATTTATTTCCCCTATGCGAGCGCGCGCCTGAAGGCGAGCCTCTTTGACGAGCCTCTTCCGGTCCCCGCGCTCGCCGTCACCCCGGGTGACGCGACCGTGCCCCGGGGCAGCGATGTGCGGATCGAAGCGATCCTGGCCGGCTTTGACGCGGGTCACGCCACGGCGTACATGCGCTATGAGAGCGGCCGGGACTGGGAATCGGCGACGATGGATGTGATCCCGCAGAACCGCCCGACCTATCGGCATTCACTCTACAACCTGCAGGAAACGGTTCGCTACTACGTCGAGGCGGGCGACAAACGGTCGGCGGAATACACCATACGAGTCGCCGATCTTCCCAGGATCGAAAGCGTCGACTACACCTACACCTATCCGGCGTACACGGGACTGGCCCCGCGGAAAGAAGAGAACGCCATCAATATTTCCGCGCTGCGCGGAACGTCCGTCGATATCGTCGTGACCGCCAATCAGCCGCTCGAATCCGGCCGGCTGGTCTTTGGCGACGACAAGCAGGTCCCGCTCACGCTATCCGGCGACGCCCACCGGGTCGCCGCCCGGATCACGGTGGATCGCAACACCAGCTTCCACATTGAATTGACCAACACCAGCGGAGCAACGTTCAAGTCCCTCGAAGAACGGTTCATGGAAGTGGTTGACGATGGCAAGCCGCTGCTGTCGTTCACGAAGCCCGGACGTGATTCCTCAGCTTCATCAACGCAAGAGGTCTACACGGAGCTGAAAGCGGAAGACGACTACGGCGTGCTTTCCATGTCGCTGTTCTACTCCGTGAACGGCGGACAGGAGAAACGGATCGATCTCTACCAGGAAAAGAACGGCGCCGCGCCCAAGGAGATGCAGGCGCCGTACACCTTCTTCCTGGAAGAGTATTCGTTGCAGCCCGGAGACTTCATTTCCTATTACGGAAAGGCCGAAGACTCGCACTCCCCCTCCAACAAGGTCACCACCGATGTGTATTTCATCGAGGTGCGCGCGGGGGACCGCCAGATCAGCCAGGCTGCCGGCGGCGGCGGAGGCGGTGGGGGCGGAAGAGGCGGCGAGCGCGATTCGATCCAGGTGCTCCTCAAGGGCGAAAAGGATGTCATCGCGGCCACGCACAAGCTGGTCAACAACAAGGAAGATTACTCGAGTCAGGAATGGACGTCCTATGCGCACAGCGCGGCGACGCGCCAGGAGAAACTCGCTGAACAGACGGGAAGGATGCTGGATCGGATCGACAGCCGGGGACTCGACGACGACGCGTCGGTCAAGGAAATCGCCGAAAGTCTGAAGCGCGCCCAGTCGGCGATGGAAGATGCCGCAAAGCAACTCGAAAAGCAGAAGCTCGATGAGGCGCAGGAGTTCGAACAGAAGGCTTTGATCCAGCTCGGCCACGCCAACGCGCAGTTCAAAAACTTCCAGATCAGCCGTGGCGGGGGCGGCGGAGGCAGTTCCAATCTCGACGATCTCCAGGAGCTGGCGGACCTCGAGCTCGACCAGAAGAAGAACCAGTTCGAAACCCAGAACCGTGGTGAGCAGCCTCGCCAGGAACAACTGGACCAGGCCGCCGATGAGCTCAAGAAGCTGTCCGAACGGCAGCAGAAGGCGGCGGAGCGCCGGCAGAATCCGGGAGCGCGGGCGGAAGCGCAGGAACTGCGCGAGGAACTGCAGCGTCTTGCGCGGCAGCTGGAGAGACTGTCCCGAGAGAATAACGATCCAAAGATTGCCGAAGTGAGCAAGCAACTCGAGCGCGCGGCGGAAAGCCTGCGCCAGCAACAGCAGGCGCCGAATGACCAGGCGGCCGCGGCCGCTTCACAGCAGGCCGCTGAAGCCATCCAGCGCGCGCAGAGCCTGCTCGGTCAGAGCCAGGGGGGCAGCCCGGCCGCCGACCGGTTTGCCGAAGCGGAACGCCAGAGCCAGCGCCTGGCGGAGATTCAGCGGCAGATCACGAACCAGTCCGAGCAACTGGCCAGAAACACGAATGGCGCCGCGAATCGCGCGGCGGACATCAACCGCCAGCGCGACGCGCTCTCCAACGATCTGAATGCGCTGTCGCAACGGCTGGAGTCTCTGGCCAACACATCCGGCAGCCCCAACGCTTCGGCGCAGGCGCGCGCGGCCGCCAATACGATTCGCGACCGGCAGATCCCGGAAGGAATCGAACGCGGCCGGACGCAACTGAACAGCGGGGCATACGGCGCCGCCGCCCAGCAGGAACAACGAAACCAGCAGGCGATCGACGAACTCCAACAGCAGGTGGCTGCGGCGGCGCGCACGGCGGCCGGAACCCCGCCCACGCCGAACTCCGCTCAGAACAATACGGAGCAGGGCCGCCTGCAATCCGCGCTCGATGGCGTCAGCCAGTTGACCGGCCGGCTGCAGTCGCTCGAACGGCGTATGCAGGCCGCCAGCGGCGCGCAGGGTCAGACACCGCAAAACCCCGGCTCGCAGGATCGCAACCAGACACCCGGCCAGAACTCCCCGGGCCAGCAGAACTCCCCCGGACAACAAGGCGCGAATTCTCAAACACCCGGCAGAGGACAACAGCCCGGCCAGACGGGGCAGAGCCCCTCAGCGAGCGCTCGCGGCGATCAGGGCCAGACGCCCGGCGCCGGCCAGGGCCGCAGCAACACTCAGACACAGAACCCCGGGCAACCCGGACCCAGTGGAGTCCAGGCGGGACCCGCCATGTCGGGTGACGCGTCTGCGCCCGGCGCCAACGGCATCGATCCGCGGCAGCTTTCCAGCGAGGTGGGACAGTATCTGCGCGAACTGCGCGAAATCCGGAACACACTCGGCGCGAACAGCGCGTATGGCGCCCAGTTGAACCAGATTGAAAACGCCATGCGCAGCCTCGGAAGCGGCAGCGCCGGCGATCCCCGTCAGATCGAGTTGCTCGCGCGCCAGATCATCGACCCGTTCCGCTCGATCGAGTTCGATCTCAGCCGGCAACTGGAACTGATGACCAACCGTGAAAGGCTCCGGGCCGCGCGGGAAGAAGACATTCCAGCAGCCATGAAGGACGTGATCGGCAATTACTTCGAGCGACTGGGGAAATCGAAGCCGTAAAAACCGCAGGCGCGGTCGTGAGACCGCGTGTGAATGAATTGGGGACAGCCTCCGAATTCGGCTGACAAATGCTGCGTTATCAACGCCACCTTCACCGAATTCGGAGGCTGTCCCCAATTCATTCACAGCTTCTATGACCGCCCCACGTTTCGACTGAATTTTCTAAACTCCACTCCAAAACGGCGCCGGGCGCCACAACGGACTTTCCGGATCTCAAGAAGGTTGTTTGCGCGGGAGACTGACGGCAACCATAACGCGTTGATTCCATAAGCGCGGAGCCGTGGCGCAACAGTTGCAGATTTCCAGCCCGGAGGATCGAGCAATGACGGACACAATGGCATGGCGCCGGTCGGGATCGAAGGACCGGCTGGTCCGGTTTGCGCTGCTGTTTGCGCTGATAACGGGATGGACCTTTCTGGTCCGGTATGAGGAAACGCGCATTGCCGCCGAAGCCGACTCGGCAACCCGATTGTTGCTGTCGGACTTCTCCCGCAGCCTCGGACGAGGAGGCGTGTAGGCAAGCCTAGCCTGGCTCAAAGTAACGGCGGAGCGCCGCGCTCTGGACTTCCTTGAGTGGCGCGCCGCGCTCCCGAGCGAGGCGAACGCAGTCTTCAAATTCCGGCGCCACGTTGACGATCACTCCATCAAGGCGCGACACCTTCATTCCAATCACTCCATAGACTGTGTCGACCTGCACGACTTCCCGCTCCAGCACGGAGCGGGTCGTCCTGTGCCGGCGAAGGCCGATCGTCGTGGTCTCTTCGAACACGACGCGGCATAACGCGTCCGATCGGTCCAGTGGCGCGAGAACTTCCAGCCTCTGACCGGTCCGGCCCTTCTTCATCATGACGGGCCATGCCGTCACATCGAGCGCGCCGGCGCCGAGCAACCGCTCGATAACGTAGGGAAGGTTCTGCGGATTCATGTCGTCGATGTCCGCCTGGATCACGTCGACTTCGTTCGCCACGCCGGCATCGGCTGCTGAACGCATGGGGTGGACCGCATCCCTGCCCCCGGCGGCGCCTTCGGCGCCCAGAAAGATCCGCAGGCAGTTTGGAAAATCCTGGAACTGTTTCGAGCCGGCGCCGTAGCCGATCCGATCGATGGCAAAGTCCCGGAGCGAATCGAAGCGGGACACCGTGGCCGCCAGTATGGCGGCGCCGGTCGGAGTGACCAGTTCAGTCTTCTGGCCCGCTGAATAGATGTTCGCGCCACGCAGCAGATCGGCCGTGGCGGGCGCGGGAACCGGATAGACGCCATGCTGGCAATGAATGAATCCGGCGCCGACGTTGATCGGCGAACAGATGAACTGCTCCACGCCAAGCGCGTCAAACCCGATGGCGGCGCCGACGGTATCCACGATGGAATCGATCGCGCCGACCTCATGAAACTCGACATCCTCGGGCGCGACGCGATGAACGGCGCCTTCGGATATCGCCAGTTTTGCAAAAATGGCTTCCGCCATCCGCCGCGCGTTGGCGCTGAGCGCGCTTGTCTGGATCATCCGGATGATTTCCGAGGCCTTCCGATGAAAATGCCCCACCCCGGCTCCGGGTGTTTGGGCATGGGCGTGATCGTGGGAATGGCCATCCGCATGGCCGTGATCATGGGAATGATCGGCTGCATGAGTATGCGCCGGCGTAGCGCCATCCATGACGACATCAAACTTGGTGGCGCTGATATTGGCGCGGACGACCCGCGACGCGGCAAGCGTATAGCCCTCGACGGGAAGCTTGGCCAGTTCGGAGCGAAGGTATTCCAGATCCAGGCCGAGATCGAGCATGGCGCCGACGGTCATGTCGCCGCTGATACCGGAAAAACAGTCGAAATACAGCGTCCGCATAGAAGCGTAAAGATATCCGGCTTTGCTCCGTCCGCCTCGAAATATGTGCGAAGCCGCGGCGTGTTACCATTTTGCCCCCATGGTTTTGGAATTACACACGCGTATCCGCGAGGCAATCCGGGCGGCGATCCAGTCCCGCTGGGCGATTGAACCTCCAGAAATTGCCCTGAACCTGACACCCAGGGTCGAGATGGGTGAACTGGCGACACCGGTATCGTTCGAACTGGCCAAGCGGCTGAAAAAGGCCCCGCGGGCGGCGGCCACCGAACTGATCGAAACGATTGGAACGATTCCCGGCGTGGCCCGAATCGAGATTGCCGGAGCCGGATTCATCAACTTCTACTTCGACCGGCCGGCTCTCTTCCGTGCGGTGGCGCGGCCCTCGCCGGAACCGAAGGCTGCGGACGGAAAGATCATCGTCGAGCATACGAACATCAATCCCAACAAAGCGGCGCATATCGGCCATCTGCGGAACGCGGCGCTCGGAGATACGTTCGTGCGGGTCCTGAAGGCCTCCGGGCACGAAGTGGAAATCCAGAACTACATCGACAATACGGGAGTGCAGGTCGCGGACGTGATCGTCGGATTCAAGTATCTGGAGAAGAAGACGGTCGACGATGTGCGGGCCATTACCCGGGATCCGGCCGTGAAATTCGACTACTACTGCTGGGACCTCTACGCGCGGGTTGGCGGCTTTTACGAGACGGGCGAGGACGCGCAAAAGCTGCGGGGCCAGACCCTGAAGGAAATTGAAGAAGGCGACAACGAAACAGCCGAGATGGCGGAGGTGGTTGCCATGACCATCGTCGGCTGCCATCTCGACACGATGGCGCGTATCAATGTCCATTACGACCTGCTGCCGCGGGAAAGCGACATTCTCCATCTCAAGTTCTGGGACCGCGCGTTCGAGCGGCTCAAGGAATCCGGCGCCATCTTTTTCGAGACGGAAGGCAAGAACAAGGGATGCTGGGTGATGAGGATCGACACGGAAGGATACGATGACGACAAGATCATCGTCCGGTCCAACGGCACCGTCACCTACACCGGCAAGGACATTGCGTATCAGCTCTGGAAGCTCGGCCTGCTCGATCAGGACTTTTTCTATCGGCGGATGGAAGGATCACACGACGTCTGGGTGACGACGTCATCCGGAGGCGAAGCCAGTCACCCGGACTTCGGTCACGGCCATGCGGTGTACAACGTGATCGACGTGCGGCAATCCTATCCGCAGAACGTGGTACGACAGGGCGTTGCGGCGCTCGGCTATACACGGGAAGTACAGAACTCCGTCCACTTTCATTACGAACGAGTCGCCCTGACGCCCGCCTGCGCGGAAGAGTTGGGAATCACGATTCCCCCGGAAGATCGCGGGAAAGCGCATGTCGAGGTTTCCGGACGCAAAGGCCAGGGGGTCAAGGCGGACGACCTGATCGACCGGCTCGAATCGCTGGCCAGAAAAGAAGTGATGGAGCGCAACCAGGAACTGGCGCCGGCCGAAGCCGACGCCATCGCCGGCCAGCTAGCGGTCGGCGCGCTCCGGTATTTCCTGCTGAAGTTTACGCGGACGGCCATCATCGCCTTTGATTTCAAGGAAGCGCTGAGCTTCGATGGCGAGACCGGCCCCTACCTGCAATACGCAGCCGTGCGAGGCAACAAAATCGTCCGCAATATCGC
>DASUFH010000039.1:0-16967 GCA_036274645.1 Terriglobia bacterium | reverse complement strand
CAATAATCGGTGTCTCACGGAGGACTGCGTAAATTCCATTTTCAGGAACACGCCGGAAGACCAGTTCGAACTCGTGATCGTCGACAACGGTTCAACCGACGGAACCTGGGATTACCTGCAGTCGCTCGGGTCACGCGCCAGGATCATCCGCAACCGACGAAACCTGTTCTTCGCCCGCGGCAGCAACCGAGGCGGATGGGCGGCCCGATCCGAACACATCGTCTTTCTCAATAACGATACGATTGTCAGCCCCGGATGGCTGGAAGAGTTGCTGCGCCCGCTGGAAAACGATCCGGCGGCCGGCATTACCGGAAACAAGCAGTTGTTCCCCGCAACTCATCCAACCTGTGCGAATCGGGTGTGGCATGCGGGTATGGTGGTCGGCGAGAACCGTCTGCCCTGGCATATCTGCTACGGCTTCGACCGGGAGCACCCTGCGGTCACTCGTGAGCGGGAATGCGTTTCGGTCTCCGGCTGCTGCCTGGCGATCCGGCGGCGTCTGTTTGAAGAACTGGGCGGTTTCGATCCGTACTTCCAGAATGGATTCGAAGACGTGGATCTGTGCCTCCGCGCCAGGGAACTCGGCTACAAGGTCGTCTACGCGCCGAAGAGTGAGATTGTCCACCTGGTCTCGAGTTCGGAAAGCCGCTTTGACCGCGAAGCGATCAACCAGGAGAAGTTCACGGCGCGTTGGTCGGAACGGCTCATCCCGGATGAGCGCGACTTCCTGAAAACGTCCGGTCTGCTGCCGTCCGAAACCGATCGGGAGACGCGCGTAGGATTTGTCTCCACGTTCAACCAGAAGGGCGCGCATTCACGCCGGGCCGAGGAGTTGGTCCGGTCGTATCCGTCCGGATCGACCGTCGTACTGGCGGAATTCGGCATTCATGACCGGCGGCCGGAACCGGACGCGCCGTTCGTCATTCGGTGCTGGGACCGGACGGGCGCCTGGTATTACCCGCTGTTGCGATGGGCGACAACGCTTGATCTCGACGTGATTCACGTCCACTTCGAGCCGTCCCTGTTCCCGCCGGGATTCGTGGAACTGCTTCAGGCGCTGAAGGCGGCCGGGAAAAGCATCATTTTCTCGGTTCGCGGAAACCCGGACGGGACTCCGCTCTGGACCGGCATCGCGCATTTCGCAGACGCGGTGGTGGTTGGCGCCGAATCGGAGCGTAAGCGGCTGGTCCGTGTGGGACTCGCCTCGTGGAAGGTCCATGTGATCCGGGCTGGAGATGCGGAAGGCCATTGGGCGCTTTACCGGTCCATCACGAGCAAAGCCGACCGCCCGCTCCGCGTGCGCTGGGAAGGGCCGCAACTGGTGAATCACAGTCTGGCGCTGGTCAATCGCGAACTGGAGCGCGCGCTGCTCGAAAACGAACGGCTCGAACTCACGATTGCGCCGGTCGGACCGGACTCGTTCGGGGACCTGCTGGGCTCGGACTTCCGCGCGCTGGCCCAATTGTATGGACGCTTCCTTCCCGGGGTGGACATTCACATCCGGCATGAATGGCCGCCCAGCTGGATCCCCCCGGCGGAAGGCCGCTGGGTCGTGATACAGCCCTGGGAGTACGGCAGCGTGCCCGCGGAATGGATTGCGGCGGTCAACCGTCACATCGATGAGATGTGGGTTCCGTCGACCTTCGTCCGCCGGCTGTACCTCGACAGCGGCGCCAATCCGGATCGCGTGCGCGTTGTGCCAAACGGCGTCGACGCGGACCTCTTCCGTCCCGGACTGAAGCCCTATCCGCTGCGGGGCGCCCGGCGATTCAAGTTTCTCTTCGTCGGTGGAACGATCCATCGCAAGGGGATCGACGTCCTGTTGCATTCCTACGTTCAGGCGTTTCAACCGGACGACGACGTTTCGCTCATCATCAAGGACATTGGAACCGGCGATGTGTATCAGGGCCAGGGGATCGGCGATGCCATCCGCGAAATCGAGGCGGAGGGAAGCACGCCGCACATCATCTACGTCGACCGGAATCTCACGGACACGGAGATGGCGCGGCTATACAACGCGTGCGACTGTCTGGTTCACCCGTATCGGGGCGAGGGCTTTGCGCTGCCCGTGCTGGAGGCCATGTCGTGCGGGCTTCCCGTTGTCGTGACGGCAGGGGGCGCAACCGACGATTTCGTCGATGACAGCGTCGGCTTCCGCATCCCGGCCACACGCCGGGTTTTCGGCGCCCGCATGATCAGCGGGCTGAAAACCGCGGGCGACCTCTGGCTGCTTGAACCGGACGGGGACGCCCTGAGCAAAACGATGATCGATCTCGTCAAGCGCCCCGACTGCGCTCGGGAATCCGGCCGGCGGGCCCGCCGCAAAGTCGTAGGCGCCTGGACCTGGCGGCATGCGGCCCGTCAGGCCATGGAAGGTCTGGAGGCTCTGCGGCGCCGGCCGATCGGACGCCATCTCCGGACGGTGGACGCGGCCGCGCTGATTGATGTTGCAGACGACAGGGATATTGAAACGATCGTCTCCTCCTTGCACCGCTCAAGCTACGCCAACCTCGCGATATTCGCGCGGACACGATCCCGGACAAGCGCGCCGGAGCTTCGACTGGCGTTTCCCGAAATCGAGATTCTGCACGATGACCTGTTCTCCGAAGCCATCGCGACAATCCGCACGACGATTCGCGCTCCATACCTCGCTCTGATCACGCAACCCTGTGTCTTCAGCCGCCACTGGCTCCGGCAGTTGACAGAGACGCCGGACGCGGAAGGCGGCGATCCGCGGATCATCGCTCCCTGGACCGAATGGATCGATCCGGGAGCAGCGGCCGAAACGGAATTCCAGAAGCGCGCCCGCCTCAGCTGGCGGGAGAAGCGTGGCGCGCGGAGGCGAGTGAACTCCATTCCTCCGGGATGCGCGCTCGTCCACTGGACCTGCCTCGATCCGGAAACAGCCGCGCCCCAGGCCGACGCCAACGAGTGGCTCGAAGAGTTGAAGACACGGGACGTGCCGATCGTTCTCGCCGAAGACACCTGGGTCGGGCTGCTTCCGCCGCCGGCCATCGTGCCTTCGGGACTCGGCGGACTGCTGGCGCACACACTGGCGTAATGAAGAACACCCCCAGAGACCAACGATGAAACAACCAGACGGACGCTCCAACAAAAGATTGCTGTACGCCGGAATGCTGTACGACTACGGCGATCCGGCGCGCGGCCTCAGCTTCGAAGAGCGCAATTTTTGCCATCCGCTGAAGCGATATTGCGAAAAGAGCGGATGGGAAATGGCACGCTTCGATTTCATGGAGCTCGGCCGCCGGCACGGCCAGGAACGCATGTCGGAAATGCTCTGGGAAACGGTCCGGCGCGAAAATCCCGACTACCTGGTTTCCGTCCTGTTCAACCCGCAGCACGACCCCTGCGGCGAAGTCCTCCAACGGATCAGCGCCGAAACCGGCACCGTGACGCTGAACTGGTTCTGCGACGATCACTGGCGCTTCGACAGCTATTCACGGTTTGTCGCTCCGAATTTCAACGTTGCGATCACGACGGATTCGGAGGCGATTCCCAAATACCGGGCCATTGGAATGGGAGATCGGGTCGTCAAGAGCCAGTGGGCCTGCAACCAGGAGTTGTACCGCCCACTTCCCTGTTCACGCGAAATCGAAGTCAGTTTCGTCGGCCAGCCACACGGGTCGAGAGCGGAAGTCGCCCAATCGCTCTGGAACCGGGGAATTCCGCTGAAGGTCTTTGGTTACGGATGGCGAGGCGCGCCGCGCCTGCCGTTCAACGAAATGATCCGGGTGTTCAACCGGAGCCGGATCAATCTCAATTTGTCCAACGCGTCGACGGACGCGCGGCAGCAGATCAAAGGACGGAACTTCGAGATCCCGGGAACGCGCAGTTTCCTGCTGACCGGACCGGCCGACAACCTCGAAGAGTATTACGCCGACGGCAAAGAAGTTGTGGTCTTCCGGTGTCCCGAGGAGATGATCGATCGGATTCGTTACTTCTCCCGTCACGAGTCGGAGCGCGACGCCATCGCCGAAGCCGGGTATCAACGAACCATTAAGGAGCACACGTGGGAACATCGATGGTCCGAAATCTTCACACGGATTCAGCGCTGGATCGGAGGGCGTCGATCACGGGCGCCGTCCCCGTTCTGACCATCTTCGTTCCGGCGTACAACTCCGCGCGCTATCTGGCGGAGACCCTCGACAGCCTGCTCGAACAATCGTTCACCGACTTCGAACTGATCCTGGTGGACGACGGATCCACTGATCAGACCCTGGCCGTCGCGGAACGCTACGCCCGCGCCGACGCCCGCATCCGGGTCATCCGCAGCCCGCACCGTGGCGAAGTGGCCGCGCGCAATAAGGCGCTGCGGGCGGCGCACCCCGCCTCGCGCTTTTTTCTGAATCACGATTCCGACGACATCTCGCTGCCCGGCAAGCTGGAGACGCTGGTCCGGTACCTCGAAGATCATCCCGAAGTTTCGATCGTGGGCACGCTCGCCGAGTACTTCAGCGACGAGGACGAGGAGCTGGGCCAGCCGCCCCTCGAGATCACACCTGCGGACATTCGACGAACGTTCCAGGACGTGAACTCGATGATCAACAGCGCAAGCATGATCCGGAGGGAAGTGTTCGAGACCATCGGCGGCTATCGGGACGAGTTCCGCAGCGTCGATGACTACGACTTCTTCATGCGGGCGCTTCTGGCCGGGTTCTCTCTGGCCAATATCCCCGAGGTTCTCCATCGCATCCGTCTCCACTCCGCGAGCATCGGCAGTCAGCGGGCGGCGCTGCAGATCCGTCTGTCGGAGAAGGTCCGCGCCATCTATGCGTCTCACGGCGAATCCGGCGCGCCCGTCATTCTGCGCGAGCCGGCGCAGCTCTCGCGCTCCTACCGGCAGGGACGGCAGCGGCGCCTGCGCATTCTGCATACGGTGCAGACGTACCACCCGCAGGTCGGCGGAAGCGAAGAAGTGATCCGGCAGATTTCCGAACGGCTGGTTCAACGTGGACATCACGTCACCGTGGCGACGGGATTTCATCCGGACCGGAGCTTCTCCCGCTTGAATGGAGTGGAGGTCCGGCAGTTCCGCGTGAGTGGAAACCGCGCACTGGGCATCGAAGGCGAGGCGGAAGCCTATCAGCAGTTTGTTCTGAACGGCGATTTCGATGTCATCGTGAATTACGCCGGTCAGATCTGGTCATCCGACCTCGTATTCCCCCTGCTCGACCGCATCCGGGCCGCCAGGGTCTTCGTGCCCTGCGGCTATTCCGCGTTGTTTGCGGCGCCCTACAACGCGTACTTTGAGGCATTGCCGTCAATACTCGCAAAATATGACCGCGTCGTTCACCTCTCCGGAAACTATCGCGACGCCAGATTCAGCCGGAAGCACGGGCTGACGAACTCGGTGGTCATCGGCAACGGCGCCGCCGAAGAGGAGTTCGACCGACCGTCTCCCAGCTTCCGCGACAAATACGGCATTCACACGCCGCGCCTCGTCATTACGGTGGCCAATCACTTTCACGGCAAGGGACACAATCATCTGCTCCGTTGGTTCAGGGAGCTGGGGCGCGACGACGTCACGCTGGCGATCATCGGCGCCCGCGTGGAGGGCGGCTGTTGGAGCGAGTGCGTTCAGGCGGCCGCGTCCCTGGAGAACGTGGTCTTCTTCGACGAACTGCCGCGTGAAGACGTGGTCAGCGCCCTGAAGGACGCCGATCTGTTCTGGTTTGGATCGGATGTGGAATGTTTCCCGCTGGTCATTCTTGAGGCGATGGCGGCAAAAGCGCCCTGGCTTTCCACCAACGTCGGCAATGTCGCGGAACTGGCGGGCGGATGGGTGGCGGAGCCGGCCGACATGGCGCGCAAGGTTCATGAGCTGCTGGATTCAGAGGCGCTTCGCAGCGAGCTTGGACGACAGGGGCACGACGAGTGGAAGGCGCGGTACACGTGGGACCGCATTGTCGACGACTACGAGCGCCTCTACATGTCGGCGCTGCGGCGCCCCTCCGCCGAAATCATTGGTCCGCCGCCAGCCGCGGCGCGCGCGCCCGGCCGCTCTTCCGGAAATGGATCGGCGCAGGAAGCGTTGGAAGCCGGACTCGTTTCGGTTGTCATTCCCTGTTACAAACAGGCGCAATTCCTCCCGGAAGCGGTTGCCAGCGTTCTCGAGCAGAGCTGTCGTCAGTTCGAAATCATTATTGTGGATGACGGCAGTCCGGATGACACGGCCGTCGTCGCCCGAAGGCTTGCCGACGAAAACCCGGATCAGGTCATCCGGTTGATATCGCATCCAAACCAGGGACTGGCCGCCAGCCGCAACGCCGGAATCGAGGCAGCCCGGGGTGAGTTCATTCTGCCGCTGGACGCCGATGACAGGATCAAACCCGCCTTCCTCGAAACGTGTCTCGGCATGTTCGCTTCTGATCCCGGCCTCTCGATCGTGGGGGCCGACCTGGAGGAATTCGGGGATTCGCAGCGGCGGATTCCGTGCGGCAACCCGGCCCTGGAATCCATCGCGGTCAGCAACCAGATCAACTACTGCTCGCTGTTCCGGAAGAGTCTCTGGAGGCAGGCCGGCGGCTATCGCGCCAACATGCGCTGGGGCTATGAGGACTGGGACTTCTGGATCACGTGCCTGGCCGGCGGGGCCCGCGCCGCGGTGGCGCGGGAGCCTCTGTTCCTCTACCGGAAGCGCGGCGCCTCCATGTATTCCTCCGCGCTCGAGCGCGACGCGGAACTGCAGGCGCAGATCGTCTTGAATCACCCGGGACTTTACGACGATGCGACTGAAGAATGGGCGGACGCGCTGGTCCGCCTGGGCGACAACCCGCAGACTGGCTCGCCTGAAACGCTCCGAGCCGTCCTGGCCCGGCGCTACGTCGCGCGCGCGCGCTGGCGCGAAGCGTCGGCGCACCTGCTGGAGCTGGCGCGCAGGCCGGGCGCCACGCTGGAAACGAGGTTTCTGGCCGGCGTGGCGGCAATCAAGACGATGGATTTCGCCGGGGCGCGCCGGACCCTGCGGCGTTTTCTGGACGAGCGGCCCGATGATGTCGCCGCGCACTTCCTGGCGGCGCTGGCCGCCGCGGCGGAAGGGGATCTGACGAGCGCGCGCGAGCACGCCGAAGACGCGGTGGAACTCGACCCCACGCTGACATCCGCCTATGAAACGCTGATCGCGCTCGGCCGCTCTCAAGGAGACGAAGAAATCGCGCGGGACCTTGCCGCGCGCTGTTCAGAACTGCAGATTCCACTGTCGCCATGGATCTTTTCGAATTCATTGCCCGGCGCGCGCCAGACCCGAGAATGGGCCGAACTGCTGTACTCGAAATATCTCGCGTTCTCACCGCAACCCCTGCTGACCCTGCGAGCGGCCGGGGCCGCCGGGGGCGCGCCGGCGCCCGAACCCGCGCGCCATGAGGTCCGCGTCGCCGCTGAAACACGGGTTTCGGTAATCATGCCCACGTTCAATCGGCCGGAATTGCTGGCGGCGGCCATCGACAGCGTTCGCAAACAGAAGATGCAGAATTTCGAGATCCTGGTGGTGAACGATGCCGGATCCGACATCGACGATGTCGTTTCACGCCGGAACAAGTCCCGGAAGATCACCACCATCCGCCACGGCCGCAACCTCGGACTGGCCGCGGCCAGAAACTCCGGCATCCGGATGGCCCGGGGTGAATACATCGCTTACCTGGACGATGACGACCTCTTCTATCCCGATCACCTTGAAACCCTGACGCGCTACCTGGACGCGAATAGCGCGCCTGTCGCCTATACGGACGCGGCCCGGGCGCATCAAAGCCACGGCCCGGAAGGATGGACCGTGACCCACCGGGACGTGCCGTATTCGATGGACTTCGACAACGATCAGATTCTGGTGGGCAACTTCATCCCGGTCCTGTGCGTCATGCATCGCCGCAAGTGCCTCGAAACTGTCGGCCTGTTCGACGAATCGTTGACGACGCACGAGGACTGGGACCTCTGGATACGACTCTCGCGCCAGTTTGCCTTCACCCATCTGAACAGGACGACCTGCGAATTCTCGTGGCGGACTGACGGCAGTTCCATGACCAGCGGGAAACAGCGTGACTTTCTCCGAACCATCCAGGCCATCTACGCCAGGACCCAGGAATACGCCGCCGGCAAACGCCGCGTGCTGGAAGCCCGGGCGCGGTACCTCGAACAGAAAAAAGTTCTAATCCTGGGCGCCTGATCTCCCGATACGTCCGACGGGCGAGCACGGATTCGCGCGCCCGGGGGACATCATGATCAGACTGACCCGGCTCAACAACACGGAGATCTTACTCAATCCCGATCTGATTGAGCACGTGGAACTGGGCGCGGACCACGTGGTCATGATGACGAACGGCAGCTCATTCGTCGTTAAGGAAGACGAGACGGAAATCCTGCGCCGCATTGTTGAATTCAAGAGGACTCTGAATCAGTCCCCGCTGGAGCTGGCGCGCAGGAGTTGACCCGTATCCCGCAAATGTTCGCGGCGTTCGGCCACAAACCTGGAAAGGACTCGAGGGACAGGCGTTGGATATCGCATCAATCATTGGAATCGTGTTGGGGCTTGGCGCAGTCCTCGGCGGCGCCGTGCTGGAAGGACTGCATTTCGGTTCGATCAGCCAGCCCACCGCGGCCATCATCGTTCTGGGTGGAACACTGGGCGCGACCACACTGTCATTTCCCCTTTCGGCCATCATCGGCGCGGCCAAGGGCATGACCAGGATCCTGCTTGAACCCAAAGTCTCCAGCGCCGGCATCGTGCAGGAAATCATTGCGCTGGCGAACAAGGCGCGCAAAGAAGGGCTCATCTCGCTGGAAGGCGACATCGCCGGAGTGAGCGACGGCTTTCTCCGCAAAGCCCTCTCGCTGGCCGTGGACGGCACCGACTCGAAACTGCTGCGCGAAACGATGGAGATCGAACTCGACCACCTTGATCATGAAGGACAACATGACGCCAAGGTCTTCGAGGCGGCGGGTGGATATGCGCCGACCATCGGAATCATCGGAGCGGTGCTCGGCCTGATCCACGTCATGGAAAACCTCTCCGACCCCAGCAAGCTGGGATCCGGTATTGCGGTGGCCTTCGTCGCGACGGTCTATGGTGTTTCGATGGCCAACCTGTTCTTTCTGCCGTGCGCGAACAAGCTGAAGCTGAAACACCAGGCCGCAATGTCGCAGAGAGAAATGATGCTGGACGGGGTTCTCGGAATTCTCGAGGGCATCAACCCGCGAGTCATCGAAGAAAAACTGAACGGATACCTCTCCCACGATCACAAAAAGACGGGTAAAGACCATGCCGCCGGCAAAGCCAGCGCGGCGGCGGCCTGAAGCAAACCATGGCGCGAAAAAAGAAACACGAAGAACACGTTAATCACGAACGATGGCTGGTGTCTTACGCGGACTTCATCACGCTGCTGTTCGCGTTTTTCGTCACCCTGTACGCCATTTCCCAGGTGGACGCCCAGAAACTGGGCAAGCTGGTTCAATCCATGCAGTCCGCCTTTGACAGCCGGGTATTCGAGGCGGGCAGCCCCAGGCTTCCGCTTTCCGATGGTGGCCCCAAGGGCGTCGCGCAACAGCTTCTGATCGAGCCGATCTCGCCGCCCGTTTCCTCGCCGCCGTCGCTGCTCGCGCTGCAGGCGGATATTCAGGCCAAACTGGAACGGGCGCATTTTGTCGACCGGGTTCGCATGGTGCAGGAACGGCGTGGACTGGTGGTCAGCCTGACGGAAGCCGGCTTTTTCGATTCCGGGCAGGCGGACCTGAAGGCGTCGGGACAGGAAGCGCTCAGGGTCATCGCCCAGACATTGCAGGATGTCCCCTACAACCTTCGCATCGAAGGACACACGGACAACACGCCGATTCACACCGCGCGGTTTCCCTCCAACTGGGAGCTGTCCACCGCGCGGGCGACTTTCATTCTTTCGTATCTGACCACGCAGTTCGGATTCAGATCCTCGCGGCTTTCCGTTGCGGGTTACGGAGAACATCGGCCGATCGGACCCAACAATACGGACGTCGGACGGGCAATGAACCGCCGCGTGGACATCGTGATCCTGAGCGAATCCGAACAACTAAAGGAACCGGAAACGCCGGAGCCCAGATCCCCCGGAAATTCGGGGCCAGACCTCAATTGAATTGGGAAATTGGGGACAGAGAGGAATTTCCCCGTGAAGTCAGTATTGTCGGAAGATTCCGTCAGGTCTGGCAAAATTTGCCCACTGCCCCGCGCCATGGGAACCGAACCGCCATGTCGCCTTTTAGATTGTTTTTAAACGTTTAACACGCCATTTCCCACCCTGCAGTCCACCCTGCCGCCGCATGGCGCCCCACGTGCGTAATCTGCGCCGGGCTCACTGTCATCGCAGATGAACCCGCACGATTGAGGAAAGAGTGTACGTAGCTGAAGTAAACAGAAGTGGACGGTACGCCTCGCCGGTTGAAAGCCGCGACGACCTGATCATGGCCCACCTTCCACTGGTGAAGTATCACGCTTACCGCCTGGCGTCTCAGCTTCCACCCAATGTCGAAGTCTACGATCTGATCAATGCCGGCGTACTCGGTCTGATCGACGCGGCGGGCAAATTCGACCGCACGCGGGGCGTTCAATTCAAGACCTACGCCGATATGCGTATCCGCGGCGCGATGATTGACAGTCTGCGGGAACTGGATTGGGCGCCGCAGGCGCTGCGGCGCCAGGGCAAGAAGCTCCGGGCCACGGCCGAAAGACTCGAGCGCGAACTCGGACGGGAAGTGGGCGAACAGGAAATCTGCGAGGAGATGGCCATCGGCCTGGAAGAGCTGCACGAACTCACAAACCATCTCAACAATCTCAACGTCACCAGCCTCGGCGAACTGGGTCTCGAAGAGGAGCGGCCGATGGGCGCGCAAACCGGCGATTCGAGCGACGGCCCGCACCACCAGCTTCTCAGGCAGGAACTGAAGAACACATTGACGCAGGCGATCGACCACCTCGGGCCGCGCGAGCGCCTGGTCGTCTCCCTGTATTACTTTGAAGAATTGACGATGAAAGAGATCGCCGCCGTCCTGGAGGTCAATGAATCGCGGGTTTCCCAGATTCACTCCAAGGCGATGGCGCAGCTTCAGCGAAAGCTGAAAAACTCCGGGTACGAACCGGTCCGAAACGGAGATCGGGCACTGAATAAGGACAAGTAACGGAAATGACTGACCTGACGAACGCGCACATACTGCTTGTTGAAGACGACATCTCATCGCGGATCCGGATCGCCGGATGGCTCGAACGGGAAGGCTGCGCCGTGACCACGGCCGAACGCGCCGACGAGGCATGGGCCCTGCTTACAGAAACAGCCTTCGACGCGTTGCTTGTCGATGTGGATCTGGACGGAACTGTCGATGGCGGCGGGCTGATCCGGAACGCCGCCTCGCTTTATCCCCAGATTGCGGCGTTCGCGCTGGGGCCCGAATCGGCGCATAAAGCGGTCCGCGCGATCCGGGCCGGCGCGCAGGACTACATTTCCCAGCCGCCCGAGGAAACACGTCTGCTTCAGGCGGTGCGAGACGCGCTCGCGGCCGCGGACAGAGCCCGTCCGGAAACGCTTCGAGCCGCGCCCCCTGCCCAACGCCGGACCGCCGGGATCGTGGGGGAAAGCGCCGCGATGCGGCGGGTATTCGACGTGATCGAGGCTGTGGCCGCAGGTTCGAGCACGGTGCTGATCACCGGGGAAACGGGCACGGGCAAGGAACTCGTGGCCCAGGCCATTCACGCGCTCAGTTCCCGCCGTTCGCAGAAGCTGGTCGGCATCAACTGCGGGGCCATTCCGGAAAACCTTCTGGAAAGTGAACTCTTCGGACACGTCAAAGGCGCCTTCACCGGCGCGCACCAGACGCGGATCGGACGTTTCGAACAGGCCAATGGCGGAACCATCTTCCTGGACGAAATCGGCAACATGAGCGTCAACCTCCAGGTCAAGCTGCTCCGGGTTCTGCAGGAGCGGGAATTTGAACGCGTCGGCGGGCTCGAAAAGATCAAGGTGGACGTCCGCATCATTGCCGCGACCAGCGCAAACCTGAAGGAACTGATCGCACGCAACGAATTCCGCAGCGATCTCTACTACCGGCTGAACGTCATTCCCGTACAGATGCCCGCGCTACGCGAACGCCGCGGCGATATTCCCCTGCTTGCCGCGCGGTTCATCGACAAATTCGCGACGGAATGGGATGCGGCGCCGAAGTCCATTTCCCAGGAAGCGATGAAGATGCTCATGAACTACAACTGGCCGGGCAACGTGCGCGAGCTTGAAAACGCCATTGAACGGATGGTCGCCATGACCGGAACGCGTCGCGATATCGTCACGGCCGACCTCCCGGAAGAAATCCGGCAGACGGGCGGAAACCTTTTTGTTTCCGAGATCTATATCCCGGACGAAGGCATCGATTTCAATACCCAGGTCTCGGAACTCGAGCGAAGGCTGATCATCGAGTCCCTGCGCAAGACAAACGGCAACCGGCGGGAGGCGGCGGAACTCCTCCAGTTGAAACGCACGACGCTGATCGAGAAGCTGCGCCGCTTCTCCATACCGGCGGAATTGGAGGCTGCCAGCGCCTGAAGTCATGCGATTTTTGGCGCTGATCTTCTGTCCCCTTGGTACGTTTCTCATGAGGGTACCGGGAGTAATGGGGGGCACCTGAGGATTGGTTATTGCATGAAGGTTCTGGTGGTTGAAGACAACGAAATGAATCGCGACATGCTGTCGCGGCGGCTGAGCCGGCGCGGATTCGACGTCGTGATCGCGGTGGATGGCGCGCAGGGGGTCCAGCTGGCAAGGGCCGCCACGCCGGACCTCATCCTGATGGACATGAGCCTGCCTGTCCTCGACGGATGGGACGCCACACGTCAGTTGAAGGCGGATGAAAGCACGCGAACCATTCCGGTCATTGCGCTGACAGCCCATGCCATGGCGGGCGATCGCGACAAGGCGATGAACGCGGGCTGCGACGACTACGACACCAAACCGATCGACCTGACCCGCCTGCTCCACAAGATCAACAAGCTGCTTGGGGGAAAAGGAATCGCATGAGCGCTCCGGCCGGAAGCATTGCGCATCTGCGCCATGAACTACGAACGCCCGTCAACCACATCCTGGGCTTCTCGGAACTGCTGATCGAGGAAGCGAACGAGCGGAACCTGCAGTCGTACGTGCCGGCGCTTGAACGGATCCGTGACGGCGGCAACGAGTTGCTCGAGCGCATTCAGGAAGCGCTGGGAGACCGGCAGGGCGACCTCAGTGAACTGGACATGACCGGGCTGATGTCGTCGCTTCGCGACCGGGCGGCGGAATTTCTGGGACAGGCGGAAGCGCTGCGGAACCGGATCGTCACGGGCCATGAACAGACGCTCGAAGAGGTGGATGTGATCGCCGATGCGCTCCGGAACCTGATGAAATTCTCGACGGACCCGCCAGAAACGGCGACGCCCACGACAGCCTCCAAGCCGGAACCCGGCGCCTCCGAAGCAGGAGAGCCGGACGAGACAGCCGATCGCGCGAGAGGACGGATCGTCATCGCCGACGACGACAAGAGCAACCGCGAGATCCTGTTCCGGCGACTCCTGTCCGACGGACACGAACCCATGGAAGCGGCGAACGGACTGGAAGTCCTCAACCTTCTCCAGTCGCAGTCGTGCGATCTCGTGCTGCTGGACATCCTGATGCCGGAACTCGATGGCTTCCAGACACTCGCCCGCATGAAGCAGGACCCGCGGTTACGCGATATCCCGGTCATCATGATTTCCGCCCTCGATGACCTGAGCGGCGTCGTCCGCTGCATCGAGATGGGCGCGGAGGACTACCTGCCCAAGCCGTTCAATCGCGTCCTGCTGCAGGCGCGCATCGGGGCCAGCCTCGAAAAGAAACGCCTTCGCGATCGCGATCTCCGGCAGACCGAAGAACTCCAGCAAACGCTGATCCTGCTGGAGAGCGCGCGCGAAAAACTGGCGCTCCAGGCTTCCCAGGATGTGCTGACGGGCCTGGCGAACCGCCGCTCCGTGGACACGCACATCGACAACCGGATGAAGGAAGCCACGCCCTTCAGCGTGTTTTACATTGACCTGAACGGATTCAAGGAAATCAACGACACCTACGGCCATCAGGCGGGCGACAGCCTGCTCAAACAGGTCAGTCATCGCCTGCGGCTGGCGTTTCGGGCGACGGATCTCGTGGGACGCTGGGGAGGCGATGAATTCGTGGGCATCGTCTCCAGTCATTTCGGAGGCGCCCATGCCGACGCCGACCGGATTGCGGCCTGCTTCCACGAACCGTTCATCATCGACACCGGAACGGGCGCCATATCGGCGCGGATCGGGGCCGCGGTCGGGATTGCCCGGTGGCAACCGGGCGACAACATCGCGGATGTGCTCAAACGGGCCGACGCCGAGATGTATCTCCAAAAACAGGAACAAAAGCAACGACAGACGGCCGAGACGGAACTGGAGGTTCCGAATCCGGCGTCATGAAGGACGCTCACTCACACTTGCCCTGACACAGCGGAATCTCCACCATGACCATTCGGCGCCAACTCTCGTTCTCCTACCTGGCCATTCTCGCTCTGCTCAGCGCGAACCTGTTGATCCACCTCTGGACCAACAGTAAGCGGAGCAATGTGACACGGGATCTTGAACGGTCCATGTATCAGCAGAATCTGATCGGATCCATCAAGGAGAAGACCGCGGCCCGCCAGGCTCAGGTCACGCTCATGAGCCAGTTCGATCCCGGCGAACTGGCCCCTCCTAGAGAAGACGAACTGGCGGAATTCGGCGCACAGCTCGATTCCATCGCAGATGACGTCCGAAAACTGGCAAAGGACGCCGATCGGGAAGATGTCGCGACCATTGACGAACTGGAAAAAACGGCGCAGTTGCTGAGCGCGTCCTGGCAGCGATTCTATCGGAGCAACGGAAGCAATCACGAGGCGGCCATCATGGAACTGGTCGGCGCAAACGAACTCGCCGCCAACATCCTTGATGGAATTCTTCCCCGCCTCGACAGCGCCCAGAAAGACCGCAAGGACTCCATCACCCAGCGTTACTACGACGTCACGACGCTGATCAACCAGGTGATCATCCTGGTTTTCCTGATCAGCGGCGCTCTGGCCCTGGTCATCGCCGTGGTTGTTTCGCGCCGGTTTCAGCAGGGATTCCGGATCCTCAAGGTCGGAGCCGACGCCATCGCCGCGGGCAATCTCGACCATGAAATCCCCGTCATCGGCGGAGACGAGATCGGGGATCTCGCGGCAGCCTTCAACCGCATGAGCGGAAGCCTGCGCAGCGCGCAGTCGGAAATCAGCAAACGCCAGCACGATCTGGAGCTGCTGAGCGAAGAGGCGGAGTCCGCCAATCGCGCCAAAAGCCAGTTTCTGGCGAACATGAGCCACGAATTGCGCACCCCGATGAACGCCGTGATCGGCTACAGCGAAATGCTCATCGACGAAGCCGAGGACCAGGAGTTGAACCAGTTCATTCCGGACCTCAAGAAGATCCGAACGGCGGGCAAACAACTGCTGGAATTGATCAACGACATTCTCGACCTGTCGAAGATCGAAGCCGGCAAGATCGAGCTGCACATCGAGGAGTTCGACGTCCAGGCCATGGCCGGCGACGTGCTCGAAGTGAGCCTGCCTCTGGCCTCGAAGAACGCCAATCGCCTGGTCCTCCAGATCGCCGACGATGTCGGTTCGATGAGTTCCGACGTCACACGCGTCCGGCAGATTCTCTTCAACCTGCTCAGCAACGCCTCCAAGTTCACCAGAGCTGGAAACATCGAACTGTCCGTCAAGAAAGCCTCGGGTCCTTCCGGGGACATGATCGAATTCCGCGTGAAAGACACGGGGATCGGCATGACACCGGACCAGATCAGCAAGGTATTCGAAGCCTTCACCCAGGCCGACTCCTCCACCACGCGCAAATACGGAGGAACGGGGCTCGGACTGGCCATCACCAAGAAGTTCTGCGAGATGTTATCCGGATCCATCTTTGTGGAGAGCGACCCTGGAAAAGGAACGACGTTTTCGGTCCGCATGCCGGTTCGTTTGCGGCTCCCGGCCCAGACGCCCAAACCGGGCGCCGCGAGCAACGGCAAACCCGCGTCACGCCACGCGAACGGCAAGCTGGGACACGTGCTGGTCATCGACGACGATCGCGCCGTTCAGGCGACCACGAAGGCATTCCTCATGCGAATGGGATACTCGGTCACCGTGGCGGATAACGGACCGGAAGGGATACGGCTGGCCCACGAATGCCATCCCGATGTGATCACTCTCGACATCGCCCGTCCGGAACTGGACGGCTGGAATGTGCTCACGGCGCTCAAACGCGACGCGTTGCTGCGCGATATCCCGGTGATGGTCCTCACGCTCTCCGAAACCAACAACTCGGGCTACACGCTCGGAGCGAACGAGTTTCTTACCAAGCCCATCGACAGCGAACACCTGACGGGAGTTCTCCGCAAGTACCGCCGTCCGGACAACCGCAGCATCCTCGTGATCGATGACGACCCCGGCGTTCGCAATCTGTTGACCATCGTCCTCAGCAATCACGACTGGACCGTCGACGTGGCCGAAAACGGTCTCGTTGGATTGGAAAAGGTGATGCTGAAGACACCGAGCGTGATTCTTCTCGATCTGATGATGCCGGAAATGGACGGGTTCGGGTTCCTCGAGGAACTGCGGAAACTTCCGCTGTCCGCCGACGTGTCCATCGTGGTTCTCACGGCGAAGGAATTGACCGGCGATGATCGCAAGCGGCTCCACGGGCAGGTCGAACGGGTGATGGCGAAAGGCCAGGAAACCGAAGCCGTACTGGCGTCCGTGGTCGAGTTCGTCTCGCAACAGGCAGCGCGGAAGGAGCGACCGGTCGAAGAACCGGCCGTCAAGTAGGTTCCTCCTCCTCCTCCCCCTCCCCCACTTATTCATTAACTGTTGGCTGTTCACCATTAACTGCTTGTACCTGGTGGCAT